>JAQCBJ010000014.1 GCA_027621555.1 Bacteroidota bacterium
GGACGCCGCTGAGGGTTTGGAGTTGGCGAAGAAGCTGGTTGCTCGAGACAATGAACTGCATCTTGATTCGGATTTAGGGATTACGAAGATGCCAAGGAATCCCGCCGCGTAGGACCGCAAAAACCTTCGATTTATCCACACTTCATCCCCAAACGAAATCAGGTCCGCGCCACCTTTCTCAAGGCTCCGACGACGGACGCCACGGACAGCTCCCATCCGCAGCGGAAATGCCCTTCGGGGCAGCGCTTGCGCCCGTGCATGCCGCAGGGCCGGCACGCCAATTCAGCCGACGGCTCCACCACCACATGCTCCATCGCGAGGGGCCCAAACCCAAAGCGCGGAACCGTGCTCGTGAACAGGGCCACTGTGGGGGTGTTGGTGGCCGACGCCACGTGCAGTGGCGCGCTGTCGTTGGCCACCACTGCGCGCGCCATCTCCACTGCAGCCACCATGCCCAAAAGCGACACCGCCCCCGCCGCATTCGTCACGTGATCTCGCCCTTCGGCAAGGCGTGCGCACAAGGCGTGCTCCGCAGGCGAACCCATCAAAACCACACGCGAAGACGTCTCGTCCAAGAACTTCGCAAACTGCCCCTCGGGCCACGCCTTGGTCGCCCACTGCGATCCCGGCATCACCAAGACAGCGCCTTCCGCTCCGACGGCGCGCGCTTCATCGCGGTGACCTTCTCCAGGATAGAGTTGGGGCATTGCCTTGGGGAGCGTGCCTTTGGAGCACGTGGCGATCAACTCGAGGTGTCGGTCCACTTCGTGCGTGCCGTCTCCCCAACGGTGGGCAATCCGATGCGTGAATCTCCACGCCAGAGGGTTGTTGGCGTAACCCGCTCGAACGGGTGCCATGCTCAGCGCCGTCAAAATGCCAGAAGAAGCATGTCGGTGGAAATTGACCACGACATCGTATCTCGCTCGCCTGACTTCCTTGACCAAGGTTCGCCAATCCTTGCCCTTCACGCGCGGTCGCTTGTCCCAGGCCAACACCCGAATCAACCACGGGTGTCCGACAAACAGCTGGTCCATGGGCTTGCGGACGAGCACTTCGATCCGATCCTCGGGATGCGCCGCATGCCACGCTTCCATAGCCGCGGTGGCGAGAACCACGTCTCCGAGGAACGCCGTTTGGATGAAAAGGACCTTGCGGGACATGTGCGGAAGTTACACTGCCACGTCGTGCTGCCGCAACGCATCCGTCAACGACGTCTTGCGGTCGGTGCTCTCCTTCCGCTCGCCGATGATCAGGGCACATGGAACGTGAAACGTTCCCGCCGGGAACTCCTTGGGACGCGTGCCCGGAATCACCAGCGCCCGAGGAGGAACCACCCCACGTGTTTCGACGGGCTCCGGCCCACGAACATCGAGAATCGGGGTGCTTGCCGTCAACACAACGTTGGCCCCAAGCACCGCCTCCTTCCCGACGCGGACCCCTTCCACCACGATGCAACGAGATCCCACAAAGGCACCGTCTTCCACGATGACCGGTGCCGCCTGAAGTGGCTCGAGCACCCCGCCAATGCCCACTCCTCCGCTGAGGTGAACGTCGGACCCGATTTGCGCGCAAGACCCTACGGTTGCCCAGGTGTCCACCATGGTCCTCTCCCCAACGTACGCACCGAGGTTGACGTAGGACGGCATCAAAATGCAGTCCCTCGCCACGAAAGCTCCGTAACGTACCACTGCGTGAGGAACCACGCGAACCCCCGCCTCGGCGTACCCCTTCTTGAGCGGCATTTTGTCGTGAAACTCAAAAGGCCCCACTTCCACGGTTTCCATGGTTTGGATGGGGAAATTGAGCAGCACCGCTTGCTTGACCCATTCGTTTACCTGCCACTCGCCCCCTTCCAAAGGCTCGGCCACGCGAAGCGAACCGTCGTCCAACCCCTTCATGACGGCGGCGACGGCCTGTCGCGTTTCTTCCAATTGCACCAAGGAGCGGTCGTTCCAAGCGGCCTCTACAAGCTGACGAAGGGCATTCTCATTCATGCCGCGAAGGTAGCACGGCGGGGTGCTGTACCTTGCCCCCATGGGAAGACTCCTTGGTTTGGACGTGGGCGAACGCCGGACGGGAATGGCCGCAACCGACGAACTCCAAATGATCTGTTCCCCGCTCCGCACGGTGGACACGAGGGAACTCGTGGAAGAAATCAAGCGCCTTCAGTCAGGTTCACCCTTGGATGCAATTGTGGTTGGACGTCCTCACTTCATGGTCGGCGGGGCCGACGACAGCACCCCACACATCGACCGAGTGGTGAACACCTTGACAAAGGCCTTTCCAGGCATGCCCATTCACTTCGTCGACGAAGGATTCACCTCGCAAGAAGCTTCGGCCATCCAACGGCAAGGCGGCATGAAATCGTCCAAACGGCGGGAAAAGGGAAGCCTCGACGCCATCGCGGCAAGCCTCATTTTGCAGCGTCACCTGGACGCCCAAGCCTACAAATGAGGAAGCCCGAGAACGAGCCAGGTCGACTCAGGAACCCTTGAACACCTCCACCGTCTTTTTTTCCAGCACGAGGTCCGTGAACCTTCCTTCGTAGCGCGTGGCCCGAACAATGTGGTTGTCCACCCAGTGGTAATTCCCACCTCGCGGCTTGCCCATCAACATGCCGTGAAACTTGAAACCGTGGCGGTTGAGCCATTCCTCGGTCACTTCCCGATGGTCCTCGGTGCGCGACGTGAAGAAGGTGATGATGTGGCCTTCGTCGTACCAGCGGTTCAGCGTTTCAAGCGCATCTGGAAACGGCTCGCACGTGGCCATGCGTTCCGGCTCTTCATTGGGCACATCTTCGGTGATGGTGCCGTCGATGTCAATGAGGTAATTCTTGACGCCATCCGGGAGTTGTGGAGACGCGTTGTGGCCCTGTGCGTCTTGGGCCGGCTGAAGGGAGTGGTTGGAGGATGCCATAAGGCTGGCAAAAATATTGGCCGCTCCAATGCCATCCTAATCTGAGGACGACGTCTTTCCGTCAAGGGGCCCAAAACACCAAACCCGAGCCTCAAGCCCCGCTCCTTCGTCCAACCACGCCGCTCCCCACCGCTTAGCTTCCTCCGAGGAACCTGCGAGAACATGCCAGTTCGCCCACCTGTCTTGAGGGGTGCCACGCCTCATCAACCAGCCACATGCTTGGCGCGCTTGCGCCCATTCTTCGGCACGCTGGCCCTTCAAGGAGCGTCGCACCTTCTTGAGGAATTGGGACCACGCTTTTTGGACGGTCGCGTCCAACGCGCCCATCGCCCCACTTGCCGCAGGAACCACCTCGGTGGACCAGGCCTCAACGGCCGCCGTCCAACGCGCCAAATCCGACGACATCTCATTCCATTCCGTCTCGTGCTCGCCGAGCCAGCGGTCCAGCACCCAGCGGTCCCACTCCTCGTCGTGCATCCATCCGTCGTCCAAGCCCCACCCTGTGGCGATGGTGTCCGTCGACATGACCACGCCGTGATCGCGAAGTCGCAATGCCGGGAACGGCAAACCGTGACGCTCAAAGGCTTTCGGCAATTGATGCCAATAGTTCCATTCGCCAGGACCGAGCACCACCGCCACGCTTTGCAGCAGCAGCTCTTGGTACAAGGGGCGCAACAGCACACCTGGGCTGCATTGCGCGGCGTGGCCCTTGGCCCACGACAACCAGCCTTGTTCCGGTGCCGTCACTTCCCAAGCACCCGCTTTCCACGCACCGGGCTGTCCCCTGGAAACCACCCCGACACGCCCTTGGCTGTTGTCCATCCAAAACACGTTGTTCTCTCGAACCAGCGCGGGACCATCCGCATGGGGAGTGCCGGCAAGCGCCGCGTGCACTCCTTGGCCTGAAAATTCCGCCGCCCACAATTCCGCCCCCAACACCTTCAAATCCGGATCCTCCGCATCAAGCACCAACAACCCTTGCTGTCCGTACCAACGGTGCACCCAACGGCGAAACACTCCAGAATACGCTTGCCCCGCATTTCGAGACTCCTCGAGGTCTTGCAACAAAGACGCCACCTCTTCGGCGGGAGCCCCGTCTGCCGCCCAGCTTTGCAGAACTTCAGCCAAGCCGTTCAGCGACCTTGCTCCGACGGGATGAGGAACGTTGGACTGATCAGGCGACCACGTGTGATCTCTCTCGGACCCGGCAACCGTGGCCACCTCCTTCCAATCGTGATCTTCCGACGCCATCCAAAACACCGCTACAACAGGCCGTCCTTCTTTTTTTGACAGCAACCGGGCCACGCGAAGGGCCGAGAGGATTTTGTGATGAAGAAAAGCCGTGCCTCCTCCTAGAACAAGCTGATGCCCTACGGTGACCGCTCGACAACGAGTCTCTTCAAGCAAACTCAATGAATCGGGCGCATCGAGTTCGGCTTGCTCGTATTGCTTCAGCAACACCTCACGAACCGCCTTTCGAGGCGATTCCGGCCATTCTCTTTCCCAATCAGGGGGCTTCGTCCATCCTTGCCAATCTCCACCGAAACCAGCCTGCAAGGGACGGGGCCAGTGAGTCAAAGTTGTCCAGCGCCAACCCCAAGGAGGCATCACCGAATCACGTTCACCCACCCCTTCCACTCGCTTTGCTCTGCAACCGGGATGTCCGTGGTCAATCGCCATCCGTAGACGCCTGGGGCACATGGCTGTCCATTGCGCCCAAGACCATCCCAAACTTCAGAAACATCTGCCGACACCTCAGATTCCCAAACCACTCCCCCCCACCGGTCAAACACAACCAACGACCCCACAACGCCACGAGGAAGGGCCCAGGTCCATTGATCGTTCAACATGTCCCCGTCGGGGGTGAAAGCGCTCGGGATAAAGGCCCCTTCTGGAACGGGCGTGCCCGGGGTTCCACGGTCTGGTTGCTCTTCAGACATGAATTCCGCTTCGACCTCTTCGATGGCAAATTCATCGAGGAAGTAGTACGCCATGGTTCGTTCGTCGCCCTCTTCTCGCCTCAATCGAACTTCGCCAGACTCAAACAGGCCAAACGTGAAATGCGTGAATTCATCCGAAGCCGTAAACACAAAGGCGATGTCACGCCAGTAGCGGTCATACAGCGTTTCGTGAATCCGAAACTGGGGGCTCTTGGTCAAAGGTTCATGCCCTTGCTGTGCTGGAGGGGACGTGGTCAACACCACTCCCAAACCACTCACACCAATGCCCGCGGGAACCCAATCGTGAACACGACCTGACGTGATGGCGAACGACATTTTGTACCGTTTTCCTTCTGTCAACGGTTGCGAAAAACTTCCGGTCAAGTATTCGTGACGAGGGTTAGCCTCGTCCGTGTACGCCACCAGTCCAACGATGGCACGGCCTGAGAATGCGTCAACCTTGGCCAACGGAGTTTGAGGTAGATCGCCGCCGTTGATGCCTTGCTCGTGGTAGTAATCGGGCATCGCCGTTTCACTGCCCCCGTTGGCCCAATCGTTCACCAAATCCAATTGACCTGAAGCCTCTGGCAACCCAGAAGAGAATTCGAACCCTCCGTTTTTGACTTGCACCTGCCCCCAAGACCCAAGGGAGAACGTGCACCCTGCCGTCACGGCCAGGAGAGCACGCTTCGCGTGGATGGAGAGGAAGATTCGTCGACGGGTCATGCCGCAAAATACAACAAAGCCCACCAACTCAAGGGAACGCGAAAAGCGAACCTATCTCCTTGTAGGCGAGGCCATCAAGGCCAACGAAACGCCGTAAAACGCTCCAGGCACCCAGGCCACAGAAGCCCGCCATTGGCTTGCCGCTCTGCTGGCCATTGAAGCCCGCCCCACGTCCATGACTCCTCCTACTTCCAATCGGAACCGGCCCTCAAACCACCCTGTTTCGTGAAAAGTGTTTTGGGCCTGAACATCGGGCCAATTCCCTGGCGACGATGGCGCCATCAACGTCCATCCCTGAGGGCGAATCACGTCGGCAGAGAACGCCACCCGTGGCCACCATCCCCAGATGTTTTGACCCTCCCAGCAAAGCCCAATCCTCAATGCATGCCCGGGCGACAAGGGGGCCATCAAGGTGTCACGCTCGTACGCCAAACTGTCAGGCGTCAACACAACCTGACGAAGAGGCGACGACGCACGCCGATCCACAGACTCAATCCAACCTTTGACGTCTGTCGAAACCTCCCCTTCGGCTAGCGCCCAAGGCTGAAAATAGCCGAGAAGCAAACCGAGCCGCCCCCTTCCTGAAGAAAGAGCTTGTTGGTGCTCCAAAAACAACGATGGACGGTGAGCCGGCAACCCCAACGTGGTGAAATCTACGGTTGAGGGTTGGCCTACATGGACGTCCCACCCCACACCGAACCACCAATCCTCCCTTTGAAACAACGCAGCGCCCCGGGTGGTGTCCACGTCAACCTCGGCGAGATAGGTCACGCGGCTGCCGTCCACCACCACGGAATCTCTGGGAAATTCAGACGCGTATAACCATCCACAAAGCGTCCAAGCCCACAACAGGGCAAGCACATGTCGCCCTCTGTGCGGCTTGAATGTTGCTGTCGATGATGTTTTCCTCCACATGACCCGGAGGCGTGAAGTTACTGCTTCACTTCCAGGATGGCAGGCCGGCGCTCCAACTTGGGCTTGGCGGAATCTTGCTGAAGGTTCCGTTGACCTTCGCTTGCCGATCCCAACGGCGAAGCAGAATGACCGCTCATGGCTTCCATGTGCTCCATTCTGGTTGGAGCCTCTTGGGCTTGTTCCGTTTTTAACGTCACATCCTGCTCCACCTCCACTGCTTGCGCTGCCGAGGCCTCGATCACGGCCCCCTTCACCTCAACTTGAGGCTCAGCACCCTCCAGGACCACCGTAGGTGCCTCTTCCAAGATGGAAGCTGGAACCTCCTCCTGCAGTGAGTCCGTCTGCGCTGCTTCAGGTTCGCTTCCAAAGGTGGCCCAAACCAACGCGCTGCCCACCAAGGCCGCCGCCACCCACTTCAAAGCTCCGCCACTCGTGACCGCCGAAGGCGTGGCGTCCAACGCCTCCATCACCTTGACCTCCAAGTCCGCGGGTGCGTCAGCTTCAGAGGCCAGCAAGGCCTCGCGCACCTGCACTTCGGCAGAAGTCCATGGCGTCTCGCCTTGCTCCAAAGGAGGCATGTTGTCCATGTTGCGGTTCATCGTCAAGTCGGATTGTTCCATGTCCATGTGCTTGGCACACGTCCTGAAAACGAACGTGGCCCAAAATGGTTGCTCGATCTGTCAACTTTTTTCATGCCTCGCCAGGATTGGGCAACCCGGGGTGCGGCTGGGCTCTCCGTGCCATGTTCAACAAATAGCCTTGAAGCTGCCTTCGTCCCCGGGAAAGCTGGCTTTTCGACGTGTTGATGTCCACGCCGAGCATCTCGGCAATTTCCTTGTGCGAGTAGCCGTCCACGAGGTAAAGCTGCACCACCGTGCGGTAACCCTTGGGGAGGGCCGACATGGCGGATTGGATTTCCTCCATGGTGAAGTCCGCTTTCTTGGAGGCAGCCAAATCCAAAGGCGTCGCCAACGTTTCCGTGACGTCCTCGTGGTAACGGTGCTTGAGGTTGCGGCGGTAATGCGTGATGGCCGTGTTGACCGTGATGCGGCGCACCCACCCTTCAAAGCTGTTGAACTCCGTGAACTTGGCCAGGTGACGGAACACTTTGACCCAGCTTTCTTGGGCGATGTCTGCGGCTTCGTCCCGGCTGTCGGTGTAGCGAAGAGCTGTGGCAAAAACTTTGGACGCAAAGCGGCGGTAGAGCGCGGTTTGGGCACTCCGATCGTTGGCTTTGCAGCGCTCCAGAAGCTCTTTCAATTCTTGATCCATCGCTCGCTTCAGGAAAAGGTCAGTCGAATTCTGACGCCTCCATTCCTAACCAAGACAACGTTGCACCCGAAAAAAGTTGCATCAGGTCCCTTTCAGGCAGGTTCATGCCCTCCATGAATTTCCCAAATTCCAGATCGCCCAATGGGAAGGGATAGTCCGTGCCCATGCAAATGCGCTCCGCCCCTTGCATTTCCAGAATGAACTTGAGAAGACGCTCGTCGTGGGTGATGCTGTCGACCCAAAACTTGCCCAGGTACGTGTCCGGCGACTTGGGGTTGTCGACCGCCACGAGGTCGGGCCGGCAGGCGTGGCCGTGTTTGATGCGCCCGAGCGTCGGAAGAAACGAGCCTCCGGCGTGGGAGTACATCACCCGCAAGCCCGGGTACTTGTCCAGCACGCCAGCAAAGATCATGGAACACGCCGCACGGCTCGTTTCGGCGGGCATGCCCACGAGCCACGGCAACCAGTATCGTTCCATGTCCGACTTGCCCATCATGTCCCACGGGTGAATGAACAGGGCCATGCCCAGACGCTCGCACGCCTCGTAGAACGGGAAAAACCGCGCGTCCCCGAGGTTGAGTCCGTTGACGTTCGAGCCGATTTGGACCCCGCGATGCCCCGCCGCTGCCGCCTCTTCGAGGACCTGAATGGCGAGGTCGGGATCTTGCATCGGCACCGAACAAAGACCCACGTAATGGCGCGGGTGCTTCTGCACGATGGCGGCGATGTCTTCGTTCAGAAAGCGCGCAAGATCGGCGGCGTCTTCGGATTTGGCCCAGTAGGAAAACATCACCGGAATGGTGCTCACCACTTGGACTTGGACGCCCGACCGACCGTACTCTTCGATGCGCTCCTCGGCGTCCCAACAGTTGGATGCGATCTCGCGGAAGAAGACGTCGTCGCGCATCATGTTCGCAAAGCCTGGCCGGCTGACCTCGAGGTCGATGAACCCTCCGTAGCCGAATTTCTCGGACCACTTGGGCATGACTCGGGGCAAAATGTGGGTGTGGCTGTCGATTTTGAGCATGGCGTGTTCGTTGCGCGCGGCGTCGCCAAGATAGCGGAAGTGCTTCCCTCCTTCCTGCCCAACTTGTTCACATCGGCTTGAACCTCCTGACGCTCAATGCTTCGAGACGCGTCGCAAATCCAACCGGTTGACCGGATGAATCTGCCAGCCCTCCACGCGGTTGGACAAAATGTGGGTGACCTGGTCGTGAAAGAGAGGAAGGACGGGCATGTCGTCGTGGACGGTGCTGTCCAGTTTTTGGTACGCCGCACGACGTGCCTGCTCGTCGTCGGCCAGGGCAAGCGCCTCGGCAAATCCCCGCTCGTACTCGGGGTTGCGGTAATGCGAGTAGTTGGGGCCACCAGGGGCGAAGTTGGCCTCCACGAAAAGCCCCAGGAAGTTCTCCGCGTCGGCGTGGTCGGCCAACCACGATTTGTAGAACAAGGCCGTCTCCCCCTGCGCCACGCGTTCTCGGTGGACCGACGCGGGCACAACATCGACCTTCACGTCCAAGCCCAGCTGCGCCCAATCGTGCTGGAAGGCAGCGCACATGTCCACGTAGTCCGACGTCGTGCTCAAGACGATTTCCCCCACCCCTTCGCCAGACGGGTAGCCTGCTTCGATCAAAAGTTGGCGGGCCGCTTGAAGGTCGTGGCGCACCCCGAGGGGATGGGTGCGGCCAAGCATGGAAGGCGGCACGAAATGGTCTGTCGGCGTGACGGAGTTCCGACGCAGGTGCCGCGCCAGGCCTTCTCGGTCAAGGGCCAAGCTCATTGCCCTCCGAACCCGAGCGTCACGCAACGCTTCCGGGGTGTTCGTTCCATCCAACACCACCCCCACGTAGTCGGTCTTCAAAAACGGCACGTGTTCGTGGCGAAGGATGGATTGGTAAGACTCCCGCAACACCCCGTTTTCATCGAGCAACGTCTCCATGTACGCCGGATGCAAGCCACTGATGAAGTCATAGCGTCCCTGGGTCAACCCGAGGAATTCGGCACCCATGTCCTGCACCACATCCACGTGGACGGCTTCGAGGTACGGCAGACTCCGGCCTTGTTCGTCAGTCTCCCAGTATGCCTCGTTGCGGTGAAGCACCAGTCCAGCGTCGGGCATCCACCAAGCGAGCTTGAAGGGGCCGGAACCTACGGGGTGGTTGCGAAGTTCGTGTCCATCGCGGCTCGCAGCATCGGCGTCGATCACGCTTCCGTAGGCCGTCGTCAACAGCCCGAGAAACGGCGGGTAGGCTTTGGTCAGTCGGATGTCCACGGTCCGGTCGTCGACGGCGACGATGCCCCCCTCGGCCACCGCATCCAATATCCACCCTCCCGACGAAATGACGTTGGGGTCACGCAGGCGCTCAAGCGAAAACACGACGTCCTCAGCTTGGACAGGATCGCCTGTGGTGAACGCCGCCCCTTCTCGAAGTGTGAAGCGGTAGGTCAAGCTCGAATCTTCGTAGATCCAAGACTCCGCCAGGCAGGGCGCAACCTCGAGTTCCGGGGTGAGCTCCACCAGCCCATCGTAGAGTTGATCGACGACCCACATGTGCTCGAGGCTTCGAGCCGCAGCGGGGTCAAGGCTTGTGATGGACGCGCTTTCGTTGTAGCGAAACACGCGGGGATCATCGAGCGGCGTTCCTTCCGAACATCCGGCGAAGGCCAACGTCGAGAGGACCGTGAATGCAGCCCAAGCGAACCTCGATGTTTTGGGATTGTTTGACACGTGAGGCCAAGGTACGCGGGGTACTTTTGCGACCCGCTTTCCGACATGACATCACATCCACAATTTCTCTTGCGTTTCCCACACCTTTGGCTCGCACCAACCATGTGGTTGGTCGCAGGCGCAGGCCTCGCCCAAACCTTCACCGTCAGCGGACGCGTCACGGACGCCGCGACGGGCGAATACATCCTCGGGGCAAACGTCTTGGACGTGTCGCAAGGAAAAGGTGCCTCGACGAACATCTACGGGTTTTTCAGCTTGACCCTTCCCTCCCGTCCGACCGAATTGCGGTGCACGTTCATCGGCTACGCGCCGGTGTCGAAGTCGTTCGACGGCGCGTCTGATTCGGAGTGGAGCGTCGAACTCGCACCGCAATCGGTCGAAGTCGACGCGGTGGAAGTCGTGGGCACGGCAGGTCAAAACACCGAAAGCACCGACCTCGGCAAGGCTGAAGTGTCCATGGCGACCATCCAACGGTTGCCCGCACTGATGGGCGAAGTGGACGTGCTCAAGGCCATCCAAATGTTGCCCGGAATTCAGTCCGCCGGCGAAGGGAACAGCGGGTACTACGTGCGCGGCGGCGGTCCCGACCAGAACCTCTTGCTGTTGGACAACGCCGCGATCTACAACGCGAGCCACTTGTTTGGGTTCTTCAGCGTCTTCAACGCCGACGCGATTTCCTCGGTCGAGGTCTACAAGGGCAGCATGCCCGCGCGGTTTGGCGGACGGGTGTCGAGCGTTCTGGACTTGGGATTGAAGGAAGGCAACCGAAAGGAATTCAAAGGCAGCGGCGGGGTCGGGCTCATCAGCTCGCGTTTGACGCTCGAAGGGCCTGTGATCAAGGGGGTGTCCAGCTTCATGGTGTCGGGGCGGCGGACGTACATCGACGTCTTGACGCGTCCGTACGTCGAAACCACGCAGGCCGCGGGATCGGGCTATTATTTCTACGACCTCAACGCCAAATACAACCACCGCTTCTCCGACCGCGACGAGGTGTTTGTCTCGAGCTACTTTGGGCGGGACGTGTTCAGCTTCAACAGCGCAGACGCCGGCTTCGGAGCGTCCATCCCTTGGGGCAACGCGATGGTGTCGACGCGCTGGAACCACGTCGTCAACGACAAGCTTTTCCTGAACGTCAATGCCTCCTACAGCAACTACGAGTTCGCGTTTGAGTCGGGGCAGGACGACTTTCAGTTTGGCTTCAATTCTGGGGTGGTCGATTGGACCCAAAAAGCACAGCTCAGCTGGTACCCCAACCTGCGCCACGAAGTCCGCGGCGGCCTCGACCACGTTTACCACAAGTTCGTGCCGACCTCGTTTTTCTTCCGCCAAGGAGATACCGAGTTCGATTTTGGCGAGGCCACCGTGGCGTACAGCCACGAGTCGGGGGCTTACCTCGAAGACATTTTTGATGTAACGGACGCCTTTCGGGTGAACGCTGGAGTCCGGTACAGCGACTTCCGTCACGTCGGCCCCTTCACCCGTATTGTTCCGGGCGAAAACCTTCTCAGCCCCGCCGACACGGTGCGGTACGGCAACGGCGAATTGGTTCAGCAGTACGGGGGCTGGGAGCCGCGACTCAGCGCCCGCTTGAAAACCGGCCCGCGAAGCAGCCTCAAGGCCGGCTGGTCCATCAATTACCAGTACGTCCACCTCGCGTCGCTCTCGGCCACGACAGCACCGACCGACGTCTGGGTGCCGAGCTCCGATTTGGTCCCTCCCCAACGTGGACGGCAAGTCAACGCAGGCTACTTCTTCGACCTCGGCCCCAACCGCGAGTGGGAATGCTCGGTGGAACTCTACCACAAGGACCTCGACAACCTCGTGGAATACGCGGAGAACACCCGCCCCGACCAAAACATCGGCACCAACCCCGACAACAACCTCGTCTTCGGGCAAGGCTCGTCGTACGGTGCAGAGTTTTTCCTCAAGCGGAAGTTTGGCGAGCTGAACGGCTGGGTGGGGTACACGTGGAGCAAGACGGACCGGCAGTTTGACGACCTCAACAACGGCGACCCATTCCCCGCCAAGTTCGACCGGCGCCACGACCTGAGCGTCGTGGTGGACTGGACGCCGAGCGAGCGGTGGAACTTTGGCGCCATCTTCGTGTACGCCACGGGCAACACCCTCACCCTTCCGATCCAGCGCTACTTCCTCGAAGGCTACGTCACCGACGTGTACGGGTCGCGCAACGGCTACCGCATGATTCCGTACCACCGCGCGGACGTCAGCGCGACGTTCTTCCCCAAGAAGAACGAGACGGACCGCACGGTCGACCGCCGTTGGGTTTTCAGCATCTACAACCTCTACAACCGCGCCAACCCCTACTTCCTGTTCTTCGACAACGAAGGCGACTTGTTGGAAGGGACGTTGGAAATTCAGGCCAAACAAGTGAGCCTTTTCCCGATTTTGCCGTCGGTTTCGTGGAACTTTGCGTTCTGACGCGAAGTCCCCCCCCCACGATGAAGTCACTGTTTGCCCTGAACCCCATGATTTGGAAGTACCGAGGACGGTTGTTCCTCGGCGTGGTGTTCATCGTGCTTACGAACGTCTTTGCCGTGTGGGCACCGTCGATGATCGGCGAAGGAGTCAACGCCTTGAACGAGGCCAACCGCGACTTCTTGGTGCCGCTTTCCGAAGGGCAAGCCCTTGCCGACCTTCCGCAACGCACCCTCGAGGTACCCAACAACCTGCGCACCCTCGCCTCGTGGGTTGGCTTGGAGATGGACAGCCGCTTGGCGCCGAAAACGCGCGCGGACGTGCTCGACACCGTGGTTTGGATTGGGCTGATGCAGGCGTTGCTGTTTCTTTTGGCCTACTTGATCAAAGGAGTGTTCTCCTTCCTCACGCGCCAAACCGTCATCGTCATGAGCCGCCTTGTGGAATACGACCTCAAGGCCGCGATCTACGACCACTACCAGAAGCTCGACGCCACCTTTTACAAGGCGAACGACACGGGGGACCTGATGAACCGCATCAGCGAGGACGTCAGCAACGTTCGCATGTACCTCGGGCCGGCCATCATGTACAGCCTCAACCTCGTCGTCCTCGTTGCAATGGTCGTGGGTGTCATGTACTACATCGACCCCGTATTGACGGCATTCGCGCTGCTGCCCCTTCCCTTCATGTCTGCGGGCATCTACTTCATCTCCGCCAGCATCCACCGCAAAAGCGACGCCAAGCAACAAGCCCAAAGCGCCGTTTCCAGCTTCGTGCAACAGCACATCGCAGGCATTCGCGTCCTGAAGAGTTTTCACCGGGAGCGCGCCGCTGCCGAGCGATTCGACGTCGAAACGGACCTCTACAAAATGCGTGTGCTCGACCTCGTCAAAGTCGAAGCCATGTTCATGCCGCTCATCGTCCTGCTCGTGGGGCTGAGCACCATCCTCACCGTTTACGTCGGAGGTTACCGCGTGGCCTCGGGTGAGCTCGAACTGGGGCACGTCTTCCAATTCGTCTTTTACGTGAACCTGCTCACCTGGCCGTTCGCGTCCATCGGTTGGGTCACGTCCTTGGTCCAAAAAGCCGAGGCCTCCATGGCCCGCATCCTGGACTTTTGGCATGCGGAACCGTCCGTGCAATCGCCCGCCTCGGGCGGCCGCACCGACCCCGTCTCCGACCTACCCGCGCTGTCCTTCCGCAACGTTTCCTGGACCTACCCCGAGACGGGCATCCAAGCCTTGCACGACCTGAGCTTTGAAGTCAAGGCGGGCGAAACCCTGGGCATCACCGGACGCACCGGAAGCGGCAAGTCAACGGTGCTTCAGCTCGCGATGCGCATGATGGACCCGCAAGACGGCGAGGTCGCGGTCGACGGCACCCCCCTACCCGAGTGGGACCTAGCGACAATGCGGGACGGGTTTGGGTACGTGCCTCAAGACGTGTTCCTGTTCAGCGACACCATCGGCCACAACATCGCCTTTGGCAGCCAAGGACTCGACCCGCAAGGTCCTGCAGTAAAGCAAGCCGCCCAGGACGCGGGTGTCGCGGGAGACATTGACGGGTTCGATAAGAAGTACAGGACCCTTCTCGGCGAGCGGGGCGTCAACCTCAGTGGCGGCCAAAAACAACGCATCAGCATCGCCCGGGCGTTGATCAAAAAGCCGGCTTTGCTGCTCCTCGACGACTGCCTGTCCGCCGTGGACACAGAAACCGAAGACGCCATCCTCAGCGCCATCGCGCGCCAGGAGGCCTCCTGCACAGTCATGGTCAGCCACCGGCTCGCCTCGTTGCGGGGGGCGGATCGGATTTTGGTCTTGGATGAGGGAAAGCTTGTGGAAGAAGGAACGCACGCGGAACTCCTTGAAGCGGGCGGCCTCTACGCCACCATGCACGCTCAGCAGCAGGCCGAGGCCTGAGGTCACTCGCAGGCAAGGCCAAACACGCTCAACCAAGAGAGCAGGTCTTCCGCACCCACTCCATCCACGTTGTTCATGCTCGCGGTGCACCCAAACTGGCAGCCAAAAGAAGCGAGCAAGTGCAGCATGTCGTTGATGGTTCGTCCTCCGTCCATGTCGAAATCCCCCATGCAGGGATTGAGTTCCTCGTCGGCAATGATGCCGTCGCAATTGTTGTCCATCCCGTCGGGAAGGATCTCTCCTCCTGGGTACATCGTTGCTTCGTAATCGTTGCAGTCTCCGTACACCAAAACCCTTTGGTTCAGTGGGGTACAGCTGTTGATCGGTGCAACCACCGTGCTCCCAAACCCATCCCCGTCGGCATCCAAATACCAAGCCAATTGTTGGGTTCCCTCATCCACTTCGTTGTCGCAATCGTTGTTCCATCCATCACACAATTCAGGCGCGGTTGGGTAGGTGTTGGCATTCCAATCTTGACAGTCCAAAGGCAGCGTTGACGTCCCAGGAACATCCCCACATCCCCACACGGGCATGTTCGGATTTCCAAACCCATCTCCGTCCTCGTCCGCGTAATGCGCTGGCCAAAGCGCGTCTGACGTTAAGACATTCAACGACCAAGTCGATCTCTGAGATGTCAACCGGAGTTGGGGTTGAACTCCAGGCAACCCCCATGCCGCGAAGTAGAGCAAGGTGCTCCCCGGCTCCTCAAGTGTCCAAGAGCCCACTTCTCCTTCCACCAAAAACACACCCTCGATTTCTGCCGTAACGGGATAGGCCCAGCCTTCTTCCAAAACCAATGACATGCTCCACAAATTGGGATCGGGGATGGTTTGAGCTTGGCATCCCGTGATGGACACGTTGTCCAATCGGGCGAATCTGGGACGAACAACCCACAATCCTTGATCGATGGAAGTGAAGGCAATGAGCCCCTCCTCTTCCATCACTACATGGGACCATGCGCCTTGGAAACCAGCACCGTTAATGGATTCCAACGGGTCAAAATGTCCGCGCTCCGTAAGCACCGGGAATTGTGGCCATGCATCGCTGAGCATCCTCAACCCAGCCTTGTAATTGCTTTGGAACAACCATTCGCCGTGCGTGTATTGATTGTGGTCCGACGCCATCGTCTCCGCTTCGTAGACTTCCACCACGCTCGGCGCATCCAAATCACTGAGGTCGAAGACAACGGTTCGTGTTGGCAAGCCCTCCGAAGTTTCGTCCAATTCGTCTCCGAGGAAAGCGTGATCTTGACTGTCGGACACCCAGACCTGGTGAGCAAAATGAGCATTGGGGTATGTGGCCGAGGACACCAAGCTGATGTCTGTAGGGTCGCTGATGTCGAGGATCCACAATTTGCCGCTTCCCGCTGCAAAAAGCAGAGATTTGCCCTGGTGCTCGGCATCGAGTCCTTCGTAAATCAACGCGTGACCGTCATGGAACGCCCCCCACTCCGAAGATGCGCCCAACAACTGCGGAGCCCCAGGAACGCTCACATCAAAGACAACCGCACCTCCTCCTCCAAATGTCGACCCGACCTGAATGATGAGGTTAGCTTGCTCAAAGGCGATGAGGTTGTGCGCTGTTGACGGTGCACTGACGACCGTATCCGCTTGCCAAACCACCGGACCGTCCAGAGGGTGCCAGTTTCGAAATGCAGCGAGGTCGATCACCTGCATGCCGTGAACCGGTGCCTCGCTCACGATGTAGGCATGATCCTTGACCACCTTGATGTCACGCCACAAACTGCTCACGGATTGGGTCGGCAATTTGCCCATGTACACGGGACGTCCACCAGGGAGCATGCGGTAAAACGCGGTACCGTTGTCGCATCCCGCCAAAACGTAAGTTTCGCCTTCTTCCGCGTCATGCCAATAGGCAATGTCGTTGGCCTTATTCGCCAACATTTCAGTGAGCGGAATGAAAGCCACCGCATCCATGAGCTCTGCATTCACTCCTTGATTAAGGTTGACATCGCCTTGAGCCATCGCGCAAGACACAACACACCAGAGAGACAGCATCCAGAGCACTCGGGATTCAACCTGGAGAAGAGTGGCTTTTCCCTGAGGAAAATGGAAATCGAACATGGGAGTGGTCAAGTGGTTACTTTGTCCGTGGACGCGAGTTCATCTACATAAGATACGAATGAAAGTTCAAACTTGGCTCATCACCGGCGCTGCTGGACTCGTCGGAACCGCATTGCAGCAGGCCCTTCTGCAAACCGGTCATCGCGTGAGGACACTCAGCCGTTCCCCAAAGCGCACCTCCTCCGGCGATTCGTACGCGTGGGACCCAACCGCCGGCACCCTCGACCGCCGCGCCCTGGACAACGTGGATGTGGTCGTACACCTCGCTGGCGCAAGCGTAGGCCAACGTTGGACACCCAAGCACAAACGCGCCATTCTTGAAAGTCGCGTCCAAGGCACCATCCTTTTGCGCGACGCATTGCAGCAATGCGGATTCGCTGGAACGTGGATTCAAGCATCCGCCGTAGGATACTACGGCAACACCTCCACCCCGTGCGACGAAAAAAGCTCCAAAGGCGAAGGCTTCCTAGCCGACGTGGTGGAAGCTTGGGAACAAGCTTCCTTTCCGTCCCAACCTCAAGCTTGGCGCCTGCTCCACTTGAGACTTGGGCTTGTTCTGTCAGGGAAAGGAGGAACGCTGGATCGACTTTGGGCCATATACCGGCTCGGATTAGGTTCTCCTCTTGGGTCTGGCGACCAGGCCATGAGCTGGATTCACCTGGAGGACGTCGTCCGCATGATGTTGTGGTTGGCCCAAAAGCCGGCAGCCGAAGGCTGTTTCAATGCCACCGCGCCTTCCGCGGCTTCCAACCGGGAGTTTTCCCAAGCCCTTGCACGGGCCCTAGACCGGCCCCACTGGGCTCCGGCCGTTCCAGCCTGGGCTCTTCGTGCTGCGATGGGCGAAATGGCCTCTCTTCTTCTCGAAGGCCAAAACACGGTTCCACAACGCTTGCTTGACCTTGGCTTCTCCTGGCGCCACCCCGACCTTCTCGAGGCCTTGCAATCCTGCGCATCTTCTCGCTAAGCGCAGGGCGCTATCCCAGCCTAGAGCACAAAAAAAGGCCCCGAAACCGGGGCCTTTTCTTTCACATCTCAATCTTTTTTAGCGCACGATGAGCTTCTCGGTGCGAACGTTCGCCCCGTGCTTCACCATCACCAAGTAGGTTCCAGCAGTCAAGTCAGACACAGACACCACGCGTTGGCCCGGAGTGACCTGATGCACTTCACGTCCAGTCAAATCAAAGACGCTCACTGTCGCCTCTGCGGGGATACCGCTCAACGTCACGACGTCTGTCGCTGGGTTTGGCATCATGGTCCAAGTCAACTCAGCTTCCACAACGTCATCTGGTGTGGGCGGCAACAACACCGCATCAATCACGTGCACCACGCCGTTGTCGGCGATGAGGTCCTCCAAAATCACCTGCGCATCGTTGATGAACACGCCGTCGGCGTTGATCGTCACGGTGACGTCAGCGCCGTTGAGCGTCGTCACCATCATGCCGTCGGACAAATCCGTGCTCAGCGCCGTGCCGCCCACCACGTGGTAGGTCAAGATGGCCGTCAGCAAATCGATGTCCGCCAACACCGCTTCAACCGTGCCTTCGGGAAGGGCCGCAAAGGCAGCATCCGTTGGAGCAAACACCGTGAACGGACCTTCGCCGCTCAACGTCTCCACCAAACCGGCTGCCACGACAGCAGCCTCGAGGGTCGTGTGATCTTCGCTGTTCACAATGATGTCCACCACCGTGTTGGTCGGGGGCGCATTCACCGTGATGGTAGCCACCATCCCCTGGGCAGCGTGTTCACCGATGCTGCAATCGTAGTTGTACGTCCCTGGGGTGTCGAAGGTGACCACGCCCAAGCACACGCCATCCATGTTGCCCTGCTGGGCTCCCAGAGAGAAGTCCACTGGGTTGCCAAAAGGTTCGCCGGTGATGGAGTTGGTGACGCCATTCACGTCGTGGAGGCCCGCGACGTTCACAAACGCGACGCTCTGGCCGACTTCAATTGCCAGTTCAGATGGCGCGTACTGGAAGCTGCTGACTTCCACCGTGTGGTCCGCTTCGCATTGCGCGAAGGAGACCGAGAATCCTGCGAGCATTGCCACGCAGAGAGAGAACAAGTTTTTCATGAAAACGAATTGGTTTGATTTACCTCCTTGGAACACCTGCGAAAAAAAAATGTTCGGCGCACTTGAACCTTTTCCAAAGCGCGATGTTCCTGTTGATGTGAATGCGAGACATTCACGAGATCGTAAGGTGTTTTGATCCAACTATTGGAACAAAGGGCGGCCCACCAAGTGGGCCGTTTCCTTGTCCGCAACGTTCGCCATGAACCTTCCCTCTTTCACCGAACCCTTCGTTGTCCACTGGTTCCGTAGAGACCTGCGCTGGCACGACAATCGGTCCCTTCACGCCGCGCTCACCTCGGGCCTGCCTGTGGTCCCGTTGTTTGTGTTCGACGCCAACATTTTGAAATCGTTGGACGACCGGGACGACGCGCGTGTCACTTTTTTGCACCAAACCGTCTCGCTCATGGCACGGGAAGCTCAGAGTCGAGGTTCGGGATTGCTCGTGGCCCACGGGACACCAAGCGAGGTCATGAAACGCCTTCTCGAGACAGGGCAATTTCGAGCCGTGTACGCCAACGAGGACTACGAGCCCTACGCCGACGAACGTGATGGCGAAGTGTCGCTCCTTTTGGGAGGCAATGACGTCGCCTTTCACACGTTCACAGACCACGTCGTCCAGGCCCCAGGAGAAGTGGTCAAACCCGACGGCAACCCCTACACGGTGTTCACCCCATTCAGCAAGCGGTGGCACGCCAACTTGAAGGAAGAACACCTCCGCGCCGCACCCTCAGAGGAACACCTCGACCAACTTCTTCAATGGAGCGCTCCCAATTTGCCCACTTTCAAGGACCTCGGCTTCGAACCCTCGGACATCGCCTTCCCAGACGCGCAGGTGGACTTGCAGGTTGTCCGCAACTACGCCGAAACACGAGACATTCCTTCTGTTCGGGGGACGTCGAGGATCAGCGTGCACTTGAGGTTTGGGACCCTAAGCATCCGCGAGGCGGCCAAACTTGGTTTCAAGCACAGCGACAAGTGGCTGACGGAATTGATTTGGCGCGACTTCTACCAGGCCATCATGCGCGCCTTTCCTCACAGCATGATCCAAGCGTTTAAACCGCAATACGACCGTGTGCCATGGCGACACGACGATGCACACTTTGAAGCTTGGAAGAACGGCAAGACGGGCTACCCGCTTGTCGATGCAGGCATGCGAGAATTGCGTGCCACGGGGTTCATGCACAACCGCGTCCGCATGGTGGTGGCCTCATTCTTATGCAAGCACTTGTTGCTCGATTGGAGGCTCGGTGAGCGGCATTTTGCCAAACACCTGCTGGATTTTGAACTTGCCAGCAACGTCGGGGGGTGGCAATGGGCTGCGGGCTCGGGGTGCGATGCCGCACCGTACTTCCGCGTGTTCAACCCCACGTCCCAGCTCGAGAAATTCGACCCCGATTGCGCGTACGTGAAAACATGGGTCCCCGAGTGGGGAACTTCGCACTACCCCGCCCCGATTGTGGAGCACAAAATGGCTCGACAACGAGCCATTGACACGTACAAAGCGGCCTTGACCTGAGCGCACGTACCTTTCCCTGCATGAAGGGTTTGTTGAGTGGCCTTAAGGTGGTTGACCTCTCCAGCGTGCTTGCCGGGCCGCTGACGGGATCTTTTTTGGCCGAATGTGGCGCCCGTGTTCTGAAGGTGGAATCCCCTGCAGGCGACGTAACCAACACGTGGCGAGCGTCCGGCGAGCCCTTGGACCGCACGTCCGCCTACTACGCCAGCGCCAACACGGGTAAAGAGGTGCACGTCGCCGACTTGAAAACGGCAGAAGGGCGCTCCTGGCTCGATCACGAACTCACCGATGCGGACGTGCTCTTGCAAAACATGAAGTGGTCCGATTTGGAACGCATGGGACTGATGCCCGATCGCCTTCAGACGCGGTTTCCGCACCTCGTCAACGTTCGATTGATTGGGAGTGAGTTCGACAACGACCGGTTGGCCTACGACGTTGTGATCCAAGCGGAGACGGGATTCATGTCCATGAACGGCCATCCCGACCGCCCTCCTTCTCGCATGCCCGTGGCGCTGATGGACATCCTTGCTTCGCATCACATGCGGGCCGCCGTTTTAGGCGGGTTGTACCACCGCCAAAAGCATGGAGAAGGGTGGTATGCCGAAGTGAGTTTGTTGGGCGCAGGGTTGACCTCATTGGCCAACCAGGGCACCAACGCGTTGATCAACGGCTTGACGCCGCAACGTCAGGGATCGGCCCACCCCAACATTGCTCCATACGGAGATCTCCTGACGTGCTCGGACGGCGAGGTTGTGTTGGCGGTGGGGAGCAATGGCCAATTCTCGGGGCTTTGTCGTGTTTTGGGATGCGAGTCCTTGGTGACGGACCCTCGGTTTGAGACCAACCCAGCACGAGTCGAACACCGAAAAATTCTTGCAGAGAAGTTGAATGAAGCGGCCAAGGCTTGGGGCCGCGATGACCTTCGAAGCGCCTTGCACCATGCCCGCGTGCCCGCGGGTGCCGTGTTCAACGTGCTAGAAGCCCTCCATCAACCGGGCATCCGGGACGCGTATGTGGTTTCCGAGGGGGATTTGCCTCGCCTCAAAACAAGCGCCATTCAAGTTCAAGCCAGCGGAACGTCCTTGGGCAACCGCCCCCGTTAAGCGGGGATGCGCACTTGGTATGATTTGCCCGTCGCCACATCGAGCCGATCGTCCCGAAGCCACGGATTGAAGGCTTTGAGTTCCCGCAGCGTCGTGCCATGCTCCAAGGCAAAGGCCGCCAAATCTGAAACACTTGCGCTGACATCCACCACCGTCCCTTCCAAAGGAGCGTACACGTCCGATTTGCTCAGATGAAACCCGTAGGCTTCGGGGCGCTCCATGACCTCACGCAACGCCAACAACCTGTACACGTACCGAGCGGTTTCAGAGTTCAGGTGCAAGTCCCAGTAGGTGTTGACGTGTTGGGCCTCGAGCGAGTTGGCCACACCGGCTTGCCCCATGTTGTAGGACGCCGCTGCAAGCACCCAACTGCCAAATCTTTCGTGGGCTTCTTTCAAATAACCGCATGCCGCACGCGTGGCCTTCTCCACGTCGTAACGCTCATCAACCGTACTTGATACTTCCAGCCCAAACTCAGGGGCTGTCCGCTTCATGAACTGCCAAAACCCCGAGGCTCCAGCGGGACTCACCACCTGACTCAGGCCACTTTCAATGACCGCGAGGTACTTGAAATCCTCGGGCACCCCCTCTTCTTCCAGAATGGGCTCAATGACTGGGAACCAACGAGCCGAGCGCTTCAAATACAGAATGGTCGAGCTGTGGCGGTAGGTGTTCACGACCAACTCGAGGTCCAACGCCTCCCGCACCCCAAAGCTTTCCAACGGCACGGGCTCTCCGAACAAAGAAAGCTCGTGCGGCATGGTGGGTGAAATGACCGGTGCGTGCCGTTTGGTCGACTCGGCAAAATCCGGAACCTTGTTCGCGGAAGTGGGGATGCTTAACCACGCTCCTGCTCCGAGAAGCACAGCGGCGGCGGCAAGGGATTTGGGGGTCAGGGAAACGGTCCAATGCATGTCCCCAAATTGCAACGCATCACGCCAGGCCTTCGATCACCCTCGAAGTCCTTGCCAACACGCAGCGCCTGAAAAGTATCAAGGTGCGAACGGGGTCTGGAACGTCGCAAACGCCCGCGCCGCGGCGTCCTTTTCGCTGACGCTTGGGTCCTCAATGCCCCAGTCGATGCCCAGATCCGGATCGTCCCACCTCAACGCCCCTTCCGACTCGGGGTGGTACAGCTCCGTGCAGAGGTAATGGAAGAGCGTGTCGTCTTCGAGCGTCAGAAAGCCGTGCGCGAACCCGGGCGGCACCCAAAACTGCCACCGGTTCTCTCCCGAGAGGACCGCCGCGTGATGCCGGCCGTACGTCGGGCTCCCGGCACGCAAATCGACCGCAACGTCGAGGACTCGTCCGCGAGGAACGCGAACCAACTTGCCCTGCGCGTGTGGCGGCGCCTGAAAATGCAGCCCGCGCAACACGCCAGCCTTCGACCCGCTTTCGTTGGCCTGAACGAAGTGCACGGGATGGCCCACCGCTTCGTCAAAGGCCCGTTGGTTCCACGTTTCTGAAAAGTGCCCGCGTTCGTCTCCGAACACGCGGGGACGCACGAGCAACAAGCCTTCGATGGGGGTGGTTTGGACTTCCATCACTCCGAAACCAACAACCGGTACGTGAAATACAGCGACGTGAACGTTGTCAGCAATTGGGCCACTGGCGAAACGTCCGTCAGGACTTCGCGGACCACCTGCGGGTTGGATTCGACGTAGATGATGTCGTTGGCCTGGACGATGGTGCGCGCAGCTTCCATTCCTTCGACGGTGCTCAAGTCCATTTGGTACACGAGGTTGCCGTCGCCTTTTTGGCGGATGAGCTTGATTTCCTTGGACCTTCCGCGCTGACGGATTCCGCCGGCTTGGGCAAGCACTTCAATGACTGTCGTGTTTTGGTTTTGCAAGGTGATCACCGTAGCCTGCCCCGCTTCTCCCGGAAAGACCAAAACGCGGTTGTTCACCACCTGAAGCATCGCGTACGGATCGACGTACTCGGCTTCGTACGCCTCTTCAATTTTTCGCTCGGCCTCATCCAACGTCAAGCCCGCCAACATCACCGCTCCGACTTCGGGGAGTTCCACGGTGCCGTCGAGTTCCACGCGGTACGTGAACTGAGCGCGCTGTTGTTGCATGAAATTCGCGCCCTGCGTAGCCTCGGCAGAACCGGCCGTCATGGCCATGAGCCGCTGTCCGTTGTTCGAGAACAGTTGAAGCTGCAACCGGTCGTTGGGTGCGAGGGTGTAGGCCTCGTGTTTGGCCTCGCTCAAGGACGCAAACGCGTAGTCGCTGTCCGTCCGAAACATCAAGTCCTGGTTCACCGTGCATCCGGTCCACAGGACGCCCAACACAATGGGCAAAGCGATTCTCCACATGAGGCCGAAGGTACGGCTATCTTCGCAGCGTGTTGAACTCCGACCGCCACCGACTTCGCGCCATGGAACCTGAAGACGTCTCCCAGCTTCACGCTTGGGAAAACGCCAGCGAGGATTGGTGGATGGGCGCAAGCGTCTCCCCCATCAGCGCTGAAGCGATGCGCCGATTCGTGACGGGCAACCACGACCTGTACCAAGTGCGGCAATTGCGGTTGATGCTCGACTCGCTTGAAGAGAATCAGGCCGATTGGATCACCGTCGGCGCCGTGGACCTGTACGATTTTGAACCTCGTCACCTGCGTGCTGGCGTGGCCCTGCATGTGGACCGAGGAGCGCGACGACTCGGCCACGGATTGCAAGGGTTGGTGCTTCTCTCGGAATACGCCAAGCGGCACCTTGGGCTTCGTCAACTCTACGCCGAAGTGCCTGCCACCCACCACGCCTCCATCGCCCTGTTTCGCAAGGCGGGCTACCTCGAAACCGGGAGGCGATCGTCTTGGATTCGCGGCGCCCACGACGGCTGGGAGGATGTCGTGACCTTGCAATTGCTTTTCCCATACCGCGACTGACTCCCCCATGACTGCACCTCACGCTCGCCGCAATTACGTTGCATCCGGTTTGGTGCTGGTTCTGGCCGCAGCGAGCGTAGGTTGGCTCGGGTGGAATCGCTACGCGGCCGGAGCTTGGACAACCGCATCCGTGACCGTGGACTTGCCTCCGGGCGAGGAGGCGGAAAGCTTGCGCGCGCTTCTGGAACAGACCCTTCCTTCCGAAGGGATGCGTGTCGTACGACACCTCGATTGGCGCGGATGGACCAGCCGGCTGAAGCCGGGTCGCTACGTGTTTGAAGCTGGTGAAAGCGTGCAAAAAAGTGCCGTCCGGCTGGTGACTGGAAACCGTGAAGCCGTCCGAGTCGTGGTCCCTTCTGGCCGTGACGTGGGCCCCATCGCAGGTGGAGCCGCGCGGCACGTGTTTGCCGACAGCGCAGAGGTGGCCGAGTGGTTCGTGCAGGACAGTGTCATGTGGCGCGTGCTTCCCAACACGTACGAGATGTGGTGGGAAACGGACGCCGAAGCGCTTGTGACCCGCCTGCTCCGCGAGCACGAATCGTGGTGGAACGAAGACCGGATTGCTGCAGCGCGGGCCCAAGGATTGACTCCCAGGGAGGCCACGGTGTTGGCCTCGATTGTGCAAGCGGAGACCGCCGCGCTGGAAGAAGCACCCACCGTGGCTGGTTTGTACTTGAACCGATTGAACAAAGGGATGGCGCTGCAAGCCGATCCGACGCTCATTTTTGCCCTTGGCGACCCAAGCATCCGTCGTGTGCTGGACGTGCACAAGGACATTGATTCGCCCTACAACACGTACAAACACACCGGGCTCCCTCCAGGTCCGATTCGCTTTGTGGATCCGCGTTACATCCAAAGCGTGCTTCGCCCTGCCTCGCACCGGCACCTGTACATGTGCGCCGAACCGGGAGGCACAGGAACCCACCGTTTTGCCTCGTCCTACCGCGAACATTTGCGGAATGCCAGGGCTTATCAATCGTGGTTGAATCAACAACGCATTTTCCGTTGAAGCACTCTTGCGTCGCCTCCGTTGGCTGGTTTCTGGTTGCCGTTGCTGCCCTGGGGTCATCCCAAGCCCTGGCGCAAGCACCTTTCAACCTGAGCGACCAAGTCGCCACGGCGTTTAGGGTGTTTGACCAACCCGAGGTGGATGGGGTTCTGGACGAAGCCCTTTGGCGCACTGCGCCAAGCGCCACGAATTTCACCCAGAGCAGGCCCTACCCCAACAGCGCGCCCACGCACCGCACGGAGGTTTGGATTGCGTACGACGACCAAAACCTCTACGTCGCCGCGCAGATGCACGACCCGGCCCCCGACTCCATCCTTCAGCAGTTGAGCCAGCGCGACCGCGTGGAGAATTCAGATGAATTTGGACTGTGGTTTAGCCCGTACAACGACGGCATCAATGCCATTGGATTCACGACGACTCCGCGTGGTGCACTGAACGACTTCATCATGAATGCCGAGGGCGCCGACGACGCATGGAACGGGGTGTGGGAGGTCAAAAGCCGCATCCACGCTGGAGGTTGGTCCACGGAGATGCGCATCCCATGGAGTCAATTCCGAATGCCCACGCTTCAAGAAGGTCAGGAGCAGCTTTGGGGGATGAACGTTTGGCGCATTGTGCGCCGCTCCCGCGAGGAAACCGTGTGGAACGCCCTCGACCCGACCCAAGACGGAATGGTGAATCAAGGAGGATTGCTGCGCGGCATTGAAGGCGTCGACACGCCACCAAGGGTGGCCTTGTTTCCGTACGTCAGCAGCTACGCCCAAACCGCGCTCGACGACAACGGACAACGCGTCTGGGCCGCGCCGATCAACGGGGGGATGGATGCCAAGCTCGGGCTAGGGGACGCCTTCACGCTCGACATGACGTTGGTTCCGGATTTTGGCCAAGTCGTCACGGACAACCTCGTGCTGAACCTCAGCCCTTACGAAGTGCGCTTCGACGAAAACCGTCCCTTCTTTCTCGAGGGCACTGACCTGTTCAACAAAGGCGGCCTGTTCTACAGCCGGCGCGTGGGTTCCGAAGGCCAGTTGTTCAACGCCACGAAATTCAGCGGACGCACCGCCTCCAGCACAGGCCTTGGCGTCTTCCAAGCCTTCGCCCGCGACACCACCGGCGGTACGGATGCGCTGACTTCCTACAACGTCTCGGTTGTGGACCAAAACCTGCCCAACAACGGTTTCATTACCGCCCTGAGCACCGCCACGGTCCGATCTGGAGACAGACGCGACGCCTACGTCCAAGGGGTCCAATACTCCCTTCGAAACGAAGACAACAGTTGGGCTCTTGGCGGAAGTGCCGCTCGGAACACGATGGCCCAAGGCGACACGGCATCGCACGAAGAAGGGCATCGCTGGGGCGTCAATGTTGCCAAGACACGTGGGCAATTCCGAGGCGCCGTCGGCCATTACCGGGAATCCGAGAACTACAACCCCAACGACCTCGGGTACTTGGCTGCGCCTAACGAAATCGTCACGTGGGGCAACTTGGAATTTGGCATTTACCAGCCGTTTGGCGCCTTCAACAGAATGTGGTGGAACCTGAACTGGGACCACAACTACCTCTACGCTCCTCGCGCTTACAGCAATTGGACCTGGGCTGCGGAATGGGCCGCCGTTTCGCGCACGTTTTGGTTCAACAAATTGACCCTGGAGAGCCTGCCCCAACCGGGGTACGATTGGTTTGCGTCGAGGCTCGATGCGGTGCCGTTTGAAACGCCGCGTTGGACGTCCATCGACTTCGTGACTTCCACCGATTACCGTCGCGCCGTGGCGTTGGACGGCTTTGTCAAACGTCAATGGCGTCCGGACGTGGCGGACTGGAATGAGTTTTTCCTGCGCTTGGCTCCTCGTTTTCGGTTCAGCGACCGCCTCAGCGCGGACTACGTCTGGAGCTGGCAAGTGAGGCACAACGAGCGAGGGTTTGCCGACTTGGTGGAGGTGTGGAGCAGTCCGACGGTGAGTTTGTTTGGGCGGAGGGAGAACACAAGCCACACGCACGTGCTGAACGCCAGCTACATCTTCACCCCTCGGGCCAGCCTTTCCGCTCGGGTCAGGCATTATTGGAGCGTGGTCGACTACCACGAATTCTACGAGCTCCAACTCGATGGCTCCCTCGAGAACTCGACGCTGGCCGACAGCTATTTCGACGAATCGACCAGCACATCTTCCTACGACACCAATTACAACGCGTGGAGCATCGACCTCGTTTACCGCTGGATCTTCTCCCCGGGAAGCGAGTTGAGCGTGGTTTGGAAGAACACGCTGAACGAATCAGGCAACGCCCTCCCCTCCTCGTATTGGGCCAATTGGGAGGGCATGCTCGACGAGGGGTTCACCAATTCCCTGTCCATTCGTGCCCTGTATTACTTGGACTACAGTTTGATCCAAAACCGACGCTGAACTCCCCCACTTACGGCCAGGTGAGGCTGCGCTCCCAAGTCGTCGTGTTGCCCACCTCGTCCGTGACTGTCAGAGAAACGGGACACGGCACGCCCCGAGGGTGGATTTCGTCGGAGGCCTCGTAGGTCAGCATGTTTCGCTTGGGATCCCAAACCGCCCGAGCCCACTGACCTTGGATGCGCAACTCCACGTCTTCGATTCCAGCCAACGCGTCCTCGACGTACCACACCGCGTCGCCTGAAGCGACCAAGGGCGTGCCGCTGTGGTAAGGGAGCACGCGGGGAGGCACGGTGTCTCGCTCCATCACCCACTCGCCACCGCGAGGCAGGTCGACCAACCACTGCCCGTCCTTTCTTTCCGCGACCACCGCGTCCCCCACTTCCCCGTCGTCCTCGCGTTGCACCGACAACCATCGGTCGGCAGGCAAGGACGCTCCAGGCAACACGGACCAAGCCCCCTCCCACATTTCTGCAGAGGACGGCACAGGCCATCGCACCTGAATCGCTTTGCGGTAAGGGACTTCCGTGGGCAACATGCGCAGTTTTCGGCCGCTCGGTTCGACGTACACACGCACCGTTTCGCGTTCGAAAAAGGTGCCCGCCCTCCACGCAAATCCAAACTCACCGAAGTCGTGCGTGCCAGAAAGCTCCGGTTCAACGCTCCACTCGCCATGATCTTGGGCGTCCAAATCGTTGCACAAAGGGTCAGACGGCATCTCTGGCGGGCTACCCACCAAGGGCACCGCCACGGAAGACCGGTTTCCTGCCGCATCCGTCGCCTCGATGTGAAGTACAGCGCGCTGCCCAGCATCAAGCTCCACCCAACCTGCACTTGCCGGCGTTTCGTAGATGCCCAAGCGGTTGGTGGGGAAGCGATGCAACCGATGCACTTGGTCGCGAACCGTGGACCACACCGGATAGAACGCATGGGCATTCATGTCCTTGTTCACCCCAAAATCCAGCTCCTCCCACGACGCGCGGTGCGTCAACAACACTTTCGTCCCCTCTTCCATGACCTTGGCTTCCAGCGTCCTCAAGCCGCAAATGTTGGACGCGCCGTCCAGCACGTCGTACCCCTCGACTGAGAATCGGACCTTGCTTGTCAGACTCAGGGTGTCTGAAGCGGGCAGGGACACGCGGTACCAATCGGTTGCCGACTCCACCCACAGCGCGGGAATCACAGGGGGGCGCGTGTCCACCTTCGACAACCACCCGTCGAGGGGGTTCAGCGGATGTTGGTTGGACGTGGACCGAATTTCGAAGTGGAGATGAGGCCCCCCGCTTCCGCCCGAATTGCCGCTCCATCCCAACGTGTCTCCCGCTTGAAAGCGCAATCCCGCAGAGGACGGAGGCGAGGCGTCCAATCCAAGCGACCGCGCCTCGTAGGTCCGGGCCACCGCCCAGGATTGGACGTTTGGAGCAAAGCGCTGAAGATGAGCGTACACTGTGGTCACGCCGTCGGGGCCTTCGAGGTACAACGCGTTGCCGTACCCCCAAGGCGACATCTTGACGCGCGCCACGCGGCCGTCCGTTGCCGCCAGCACGGGCAAACCTTCACGGCCCTCCGTTTTCAAATCCACCCCCGTGTGAAAGTGGTTCCCACGAAGCTCCCCAAAGTTGCCACTAAGAAGGGGTGGAATCGTCAACGGGTCCACCCAAGCGTGGTCTCGCTTGAACGTCGAGGCGCGGCGGCTCTCTTGCCCCCACGTCTCGGACACCCCTCCGAGAAAGGAAAACGCCAAAAACATGAAAGCCAAAACGTTACGATTTTCAGCCTTCACCAAGGCTTGAAAAGCTAGCCCCTTCAGGCCGTTCACGGTTCTTGGCACGTTCATGGTTCAAAACTAACGGGCCTGCGCCCGGCTTCTTGCGCGACTTCCCCTACTTTTGTTCACGAGCTGTTCTCATGCCTACCCCTGAATCTCATCTTCAATCTCTGCTCGAAGCGGTGGAGAAACTCCTTCAAGCCCAAACCGCATTGAAGGAGGACAACCGCGTGTTGAGAGACCAACTGAAGGCCGCAGAGGAAGCCCTGAATCAGGCAAAGCAGGAAAGCAGCACGACTCACAACCTTTCAACCCCAACGCCTCCGACTCCAGCACTCACTGCGGAAGAACTGGATGCGCTTGTGGAGGAAATCGACTCTTGCATCGCCCTTCTCAAACCTTGAGAACACGAATCATGGAAACGCTGGACATCCAACTTGGAGGACGAACCTACCCTCTGACACTCTCTCCCGAGGAAGTGGATGTCGTGCGTGCCGCTGCGGAAGCTGTGGAGGCGCAAATTGCGCAATTGAAATCCCAGTACGCCATTTCAGACCGCATTGACTTGATGGCCATGGCGGCCCTTCAAATCGCGGTTCAAGCCAGATCAGAATCAGGAAGCCCCGCGCCTCCCCCTGCTCCCGGCATGACCTGGCCCGAATCCCAAGTCGAGGACCTTCTGCAACGCATTCACGCCGCGCTCGAGCGCTGAGGCCAAGGCCTGAACTCGAAACAACATGTCACCCATTCTCGCCGCAGCCGCTGGACTCCTTTTGGGAGGAGGCGCAGGCTACTTTTTGTTCTTACGCGTCTTGACAGGCAAAGCAGACAGCATCGTCCGTGAAGCCGAATTGCGCGGAGAATCCATCAAGGAGAAGAAGATTCTCCAGGCCAAAGAAAAGTTCATCGAACTCAAGGAAAAGCAGGCCAATCAACGCAAGGACCTCGACCGGAAACTCAACGAGCGCGAAGAGCGCATCAAGAAGACCGAGTCCAACCTTCAGCGCACCATCGACCAAAACAAGAACGCCGAGCGCCAGCTCAAGCAAGACCAAGAGAAGCTGGAGCAACGCTTGAATGCGATCGACAAGAAGACCAAAGACCTCGAAACCGACCACTCCAAAGCCATCGAGGCGTTGGAGAAGCTGAGCGGCATGACGGCCGATGAAGCCAAGTCGGCCATGGTCGAACAGATCAAGACCGAGGCTCGTGCCATGGCTGCTTCTCAGGCCCAAGACATCATTGACGACGCGAAGGAACGCGCCAATTCGGAAGCCAAGAAGATCGTCATCCAAACGATCCAGCGCGTTGCCACGGAGCACAGCGTCGAGAACAGCGTCTCGGTGTTCCAAATCAAGAACGACGACGTCAAGGGGCGCATCATCGGTCGCGAAGGCCGAAACATCCGCGCCCTCGAAGCCGCAACCGGCGTCGAATTCATTGTCGACGACACGCCAGAAGCCATCATCCTCAGCTGCTTCGACCCCGTTCGTCGCGAAATCGCGCGTTTGTCCCTCCACCAACTCGTTACGGACGGCCGCATCCACCCCGCACGCATTGAAGAGGTGGTTGAAAAGGTGACCAAAAAGATTGAAGAGGAAATCGCAGAAACTGGAAAGCGCACCGTCATCGACCTCGGCATCCACAACTTGAAGGGCGAGCTCGTCCGAATGGTGGGCCGCATGAAATACCGTTCTTCCTACGGCCAAAACCTGCTTCAGCACAGCCGTGAAGTGGCCAACCTCTGTGCCACCATGGCGGCCGAACTCGGGCTTGACGCCAAGGCCGCCAAGCGCGCGGGTCTCCTGCACGACATTGGCAAGGTGAGCGACGAGGAAAGCGAGTTGCCGCACGCCATCCTCGGGATGAAAATCGCCGAGAAAGCGGGCGAGCGCGAAGACGTGTTGAACGCCATCGGCGCCCACCACGATGAAATCGAAATGACCTCCCTCCTTTCCCCCATCATCCAGGTTTGCGACGCCATCAGCGGCGCACGCCCAGGTGCGCGCCGGGAAATGGTCGAGGCGTACATCCAACGCTTGCGCGACTTGGAAAACTTGGCGCTGGAATACCCCGGCGTGACCAAATCCTACGCCATCCAAGCGGGCCGCGAGTTGCGCGTCATGGTGGAAAGCGATCAGGTCAGCGACGACCAGGCCGACCAGCTTTCGTTTGACATCAGCCAGCGCATCATGAACGAAATGACCTACCCGGGTCAGGTGAAGATCACGGTCATCCGTGAGCGCCGAGCAGTAAGCATCGCTCGCTGATGACGGACGAGGGCCGCACGCCCTCGTGGGGGGCTTCGCTGAGTTGGCAAAGCCTCAATGTGCTGTTGCAGGTCCTCCTGCAGCTCATTTACATCCGCATCCTCGCCGGGCTGTTGACCGAGGAGGACTTTGGCATCATGGCCATTGCCTTGATTGTGGTTGGTGTCGTGGAAATCTTCGCTCAAGTGGGCATAGGTCCTTCCGTGGTGCAGTACGCCGACTTGGAGCCCAAACACACCGCATCCGCCTGGTGGTTCAGCGCTGCCCTCGGCCTGTTCTTTTTCGCGGGAATGTTCATTGCGGCACCGGAGATCGCTTTGCATTACGACGAGCCCGTGCTGCGTCCCGTGCTGCGCTGGATCTCCCTGAGCTTCGTCATCTCCGGCTTCAGCGTGGTCTCACGCAGCCTGCTCATTCGGGACATGAATTTCAAAGCCCTGACCGCCTGCGCCTTGACGGGAATGGTGGTCGGCAACCTCGGGGTGGGGCTCGTATTGGCGTGGCAGGGCGCGGGGGTTTGGGCTTACGTCAGCGCATTGCTGGTTCAGAATGCCGTCCTCAGCCTGGGCTACCTTATCGTCGCCCGTGTTCCGGTCGGAATGGGATTCCGGTTCTCTCGCATCCGGCAATTGGTGGGCTACGGCCTTCGCAGCACCGCCTTCAACCTCCTCACTTACGCGGCTGCGAAGGTGGACATTTGGCTGGTTGGGGAAAAACTCAGCACGGGGGCAACGGGCGTGTACGACCGTGCGGTTCATTTGATGGGACAACCCATCACGGTGCTCGGAAAACTCGGTGACAGCGTGCTTTTCAGCGGGCTCTCAAGCTTGCAAGACAACGATTCTGAAATGCGTCAGGTCACGTTGCGCGCCATGCACCTCGTGGCCTTGCTGACCATTCCACTGGCCTCGGCGCTCGTCATTCAGGCCGAGGGAGTGACCTGGCTGTTCCTCGGCGACAGGTTTGCCGCGGCCGCTCCTGTGGTCCAAATCCTATTCGCTGCCGTCGCCTTCCGCGCGCTGACCAAACTCGGCGACGCCAACCTCCGGGCCATGGACGGCCTCCGTGCGGGCATCGCCATCAAGGTCGTGTTTTTCGCCACCGTTGGCGGAGGGGTCTATGCGGCCCTGTCGGCCAACCTCGGATTGGAAGGTGCTGCGTGGGCCGTTCTGTCGGCTTCGGTTTTGCAGTGGTTGCTCACCACGCTCTGGATGGCCTGGAGGCTGCAATTCGGACTGCGTTCCTTGACGAGGTCCCTTCAGACGGGGGTGTTCTTGGCGCTCGTGACGAGCTCCCTCATGGTTGGCCATTTCCTGCCTTGGTGGTTGGAAGCGTTCTTGGCTGCTTTGGCCGGTGCCCTCCTCCTCGCCTTTCACCCCCCCTTGGTCGCCCCTGCTTGGACCGACCCCACAGGATCGTTCCGAAAATCCATCGCTTCGAAGTTGCCTTCCGTGCTGTCGAACCGTTGGTCACAATGAACAATTCGACGCGTCGACGCGTTGACCCCCCAATGAACATGACTACTCCTTTCTTGATCGCTGCTGCCGTCCTGTTGAGCGGTGCCGGGCTCGTCGCCTGGAAGACCTTCAACGGCAGCGTTTGGCACCAACCCTCTCCTGCCATGACCTCTTTCTACGACCTCCACGCCGAGACCCTTGAGGGCGACGCGTATTCGTTTGCGGACCTCAAAGGCAAGCGCGTTCTGGTGGTGAACACCGCCTCGAAGTGCGGGTACACACCCCAATACGAGCCCCTCGAAGAATTGCACAAGCGCTACGGCGACAAAGGACTGGTCATTCTCGGATTCCCTTGCAACCAGTTTGGCCGTCAAGAGCCAGGCTCCTCCAGCGACATTCGCGAATTCTGCACACGGAACTACGGCGTGAGCTTCCAGATGATGTCCAAGGTGGACGTCAAGGGTGAAAACCAGCACCCTGTGTACGGTTGGCTCACTCAAAAAGCCCAAAACGGCGTCGGCGACCACAAGGTCCGCTGGAACTTCCACAAGTTCTTGATCAACGAAAACGGGGAACTCGTCGCAGCCTTGGGCAGCGGAGCGGATCCCCTTGGAGACGACGTCACCGCCTTCGCCGAAGGACGCTGATCTCTCACGCCCTGGAAGGCATGAAAAAGGCGCACCCAACGGTGCGCCTTTTTTGTTGTTCTGTCGTCCGGTCTGAGGTCACTCGCACATGGTGCCGTAGACCAACAAGAAGTCCAAGAGGTCGTTCAGCTGGACCATCCCGCTGCCATCGAGGTCTCCGGTGCAACCGTTGCCCGACAGGTCAAATTCGCACGAGCCGTCGTCGTCCGTCGCGGCGGGGTTGTAGTTGTTCGCGTCCGCGTACGTGCAACCGAGCACGTCGCACGATCCGTCGTCGTCCGTGGCCATAGGGTCGTAATTCGTGGCGTCCGGGTTGGTGCATCCCAACACTTCGAACTCATCGCACACCCCGTCCCCATCCGCGTCGTTCAGGCAGTCGCCGTTGCAGTCGTACCCCTCTTCTGCATAGGTGCAAGACCCGTCGTCCAAGGTCGCGGAGGCGTCGTAATTGCACGCCGTCTCGTCCATGCAGCCGGGAATGCCAAACACGCACGTCCCGTCGTCGTACACCGCGCTGGCATCGTAGTTGCCCGCCTCGGGGTCGGTGCAGCCGCAAGCGTTGCCGTACCCGTCCGCATCGTAAGTGCCCTCCCCGCCAAAGGTCCAGCTCAACTTGAAGTCGTTGGCGCCTACACCTTCAGGGAAGATTTGCGCATTGAGGGTTCCGTAAATCGGTCCCGCCGTGGTCACTTGCATGGCCAAAACGCGTCCCGCCGAGCCTGCATTGGCGTTGCTGGCTGGGCCAGCGACGTACCAGATGCCTCCCACGGAGCTCGAAATGTCCAAATCCATGCCACCCGTCGTGAAGAATTCCGCAATGGTGAGCGGGGATTCGCTCCATTCCGCCAAATCCGGGTTCGACGCTCCGGCACCCGCTTCTGAAGCTGGTCCCGTAAGTCCAATGGTCGCGTAGCTGTCGTCGGCCATTTCAGGGTACACGTCGACGAACGCCGCAGACAATCCCGAGGCGTTCCACGACGAATTCAGTTCGCTGTTGTACAAGCCAGCAGGCACGTGGACCATCAAGGCCTCGTCGTTGTTGCCGTAGATCGCGCTCAACTTGTCCGTGGCATTCACCATGTTCACGTAGAATCGGTACGTCGTCAAGTTCGATTGAACGGATGCCGAAGCTTCCACACTCAGGGTGTAGGCTGGAGCCTCAGGGTTTCCACAATCGCAAAACACGCAGCTGCCGTCGTCTTCGGTCGCATTGGCGTCGTAGTTGCATGCCGCCGCATCGGTGCAGCCTGGTGCGGCAAAATCACATGATCCGTCGTCGTAGTTCGCCTCAGGGTCGAAGTTGACCGCGGCCTCATCCGTGCAACCGCAAGTGACCGCTGGGGCATCCCCGCCAAACGTTCCCGTGCCGTCAAACGCAATGTTGAGTTGTTCTTGGTCCGCCCCTACACCAAGGGGGAAGACTTGGTAGCTGATTTGGCCTGAGACATCTCCCGCCGTGGTCACTTGCATGATCAACACGCGGTTGTCTGCTTGCGCCAATCCGTTGGACGCCGTGTTCAAGATGTACCAAGAAGCCCCAGTCACCGAGTTGCTCAACAGGGTCGTGGCTCCGTCGTTCAAGAAGAACGGGGTGATGGGTTGGTTGACGTCCTCCACAATGCTAGGGTCCGCCGCCCCGGCCAAACCCGAAGCAGAAGCAGGCCCCGTCAACCCCATGGTGGCATACGTGTCCGCCACCAATTCAGGGAAGACCTGCACAAACGCGGGGTTGATGCCTGAGGCGTTCCAGCTTGAATTCAAGGTGCTGTTGAACACCCCGGACGGCGCGTTCACCTCCAACCACGATTGATCGTTGCCAAACACGGCGCTCATGCGGTCCCCTTCATCAGGCAAGTCCACATAGAAACGGTAAGTCGTCATGCCCGAGACAACGGCAGGAGACCCTTCGATTGTCAAGGTGTAAGGAGTGGCCGCGCGCTGGCATGAGCAGAAATCGCATGAACCGTCGTCTTCCGAGGCATTGGCGTCGTAGTTGCACGCAAGCGCGTCCGTGCAGCCGGCTTGGTTGCACGAGGTGAAGTCGCACGAACCGTCGTCGTCGGTGGCGCCGAGGTCAAAGTTGCAGGCGGTGGGGTCCGTGCAGCCGGCCACTTCCAACTCGTCACAGAGTCCGTCGCCGTCCGCATCGTTCAAACAGCCTCCGTCGCAATCGAGGTAAGGCTGGTCGGGATAGATGCAGTTGCCGGCATCGTCCGTCGCCGCCGCGTTGTAGTTGCACGCTTCGGCATCCGTGCATCCGGGAATTTCAAATTCATCGCAAATGCCGTCGCCGTCCGTGTCGTTCACGCAGGCACCGTCACAGTCGTATGGGAAATTCGCGTAGTCGCAAGAGCCGTCGTTGAAGTCCACTGAGGGATCGTAGTTGCACGCCACAGGATCGTCGCAACCAAAGACGTAGCAGCTCTCAAAGTCGCACGAACCATCGTCCACCGTCGCGGCGGGATCGTAGTTGCACGCTTGTTCAACGGTGCAGCCTGGCACATCTGTGCCTCCGTACACGCCAGCCCCGTCAAAGTCCCATGCGATGAGTTGCTGGTCTGCGCCGATGCCCAAGGGGAAGACCTGAACGTTCATCGTCCCGGACACTGAGCCGGCCGTGGTCACTTGCAGGATGAGCACTTGCAAATTCTCGTCGGGCAACCCGTTTGAAGCGGTATTCAAAATGTAATAAGAGGCCCCTGTGAGCGTGTTGCTGACCAAGTCTGTAGCTCCAGCATTCAGGAAAAAGGGCGTGATGGGTTGGTTGGTGTCTTCCACCACACTGGGATCGGCCGCTCCAGGAAGGTTTGAGGTTGAAGCCGGCCCCTCCAAGCCAATGGTGGCGTACGTATCGTCCACCAAATCGGGAAAGGTGGGCAAGAATGCCGGGTTGATCCCGGATGCATTCCAAGAGGAGTTGAAGGGGTTGTTGTACGCTCCGTCCGGTGCCGAAATGCTCAGCGGGTATTGGTCGTTGCCAAAAACCGCGCTCATGCGGTCCGACGGATCGTTCATGTTCACGTAGAATCGGTACGTCGTCAGTCCGGCGGTCACCGCCGGAGTTGCCTCCACGGACATGGTGAATTCCTGGGCCAAAGCCGCAGAATTGGACGTTCCTAGGATGGCCACGAACAGGGCCAAGAGCGAGCTCAAGCGAGTGGGTAAAGTCGTCATTTGAATGTCAATGGGTTGTTGCAACCCTTAAAAATCGACACAAAAGACCTTTCAACACGAATTTTTATACGACTTATACCTCCAGTAGATCGACGAATGTTTCAAACAGGAGCTTGTCACGACTTCTGAAAACTCCTGTGCATTCGTCAGGACGTAGGTCGTGAAGATTTGGGAACTTTGTGTTCATCCTTGAACCCGATTTTTGGCTTCCCAAAAACACACCATGTCCAAAGTCCACAACTACTCTGCAGGCCCCTGCATCCTCCCCCCTGAAGTCCTTCAACAAGCCTCGGACGCCGTTCGATCGTGGGACAATCACGGGCTGTCGCTCGTCGAGATGTCCCACCGCAGCAAGCCTTTCGTGGCGGCCATGGAAGAATGCCGAGCGCTGACCAAGGAGTTGCTTGGGTTGCCAGAGCGCTTCGACATTTTGTACTTGCAAGGCGGAGCAAGCCTGGGCTTCTTGACCGCTGCGTTGAATTTGTTGCCCGAAGGTGGGCAAGCAGCATACGCCGACACGGGCACTTGGTCCGCCAAGGCGATCAAGGAAGCGAAGCACGCGGGCACGGTCAATGTGGTGACTTCGTCGAAGGCCAGCACGTACGACCACATCCCCGCTGTGGGTGACGTGGATGCGGCGAACGCCTACCTGCACATCACGACGAACAACACGATTTTTGGAACGCAATACGCGGGGATGCCCAAGAGCAACGTGCCGCTGGTGGCGGACATGAGCTCGGACATCATGAGCCGCACGTTTGACCCCGAACCGTTTGCGCTCATCTACGGGGGCGTCCAGAAAAACATGGGGCCCGCAGGTGCGGTGATGTACGCCGTGGACACCGAGCGTCTCGGCCAAACCGGTCGCAACATTCCCTCCTACCTCGACCTTCAAGTGCACCTCGACAAGGACAGCATGTTCAACACCCCACCCGTGTTCTCGGTGTTCACGACGCTGCTGACGTTGCGCTGGCTGAAGGAACAAGGCGGTGTGGCGGCCATCCAGCAGAAGAACGAGGCCAAATCCAACCTTCTCTACGCCGAAATCGACCGCAACC
>JAQCBJ010000069.1 GCA_027621555.1 Bacteroidota bacterium
CTGCCTATCTTGGTGGGTACGTTTTGTTTTCCGACTGGCTTCTCATAAACGCCCCAACCGGCCAACATGCCCATCAACCCCACACCTGAACTTCAGCAGCGCCTCGGCCGCCTCGAGTTTCTTGCCGCCCAGGCGGTAGAAGGGTTCATCACGGGCATGCACAAGAGCCCGTTTCACGGTTTCAGTGTGGAATTCGCGGAGCACCGCCTGCACAACCCCGGCGAGTCCACCAAGCATCTCGACTGGAAGCTCTATGCCCGAACGGACAAGATGTTCGTGAAGCGCTACGAGGAAGAGACCAACCTCCGATGCCAGCTCGTTCTCGACGCCTCGCGTTCGATGGCGTACCCCGACGGAATCACCCTCGACGACGACCGCATGAGCAAGCTCAAGTTTGCGGTCCTCGCCTCGGCGGCCCTGATCGAGCTCTTCCGCCGGCAACGCGACGCCGTCGGCCTCAGCCTCTTTGCGGAATCGCTCGACCTCCAAACCCCGGCGCGCTCCTCCCGAGCGCACCACCGTATGCTGTACGACAAGCTCGAGGGCCTGTTGTCGGAATCGGCCGACCCGCGCCCTACGAGCGCCATCGACGCCCTCCACCAAATCGCCGAGGCCACCCCGCGCCGCTCACTCATCCTCGTCTTCAGCGACCTCTTGGATCGCTCCGAGGATCCCGAGGCCCTCATCAGCGCCTTGCAACACCTGCGCCACAACAAACACGAGGTGGTGGTTTTCCATTTGCTTGACGCCAGCACGGAAGTGGACTTTGCGTTCCCCGACCGTCCGACTCGTTTCGTCGACCTGGAAACAGGAGAGGAGCTCAAGCTTCACCCCACCGAGGTGCGCGAGGCCTACGTCGAACGCATGGCCAAGCTTCAAAAAACGCTCCGCGACCGTTGCGGCGCTCACGGCGTCGATTGGGTCGATGTCGATGTGGCTCAAGGAGTTCTGCCTGTGCTGACGAGTTACCTCACGAAAAGGGCGAAACTTTTTTAACCCAAACACGTATTTCCCCTTGCGCAGATAACGCGGATGGCATTATCTTCGCGCTCCATCCAATCGAGGATGGTTCGGAAGGGCTTCGGCCCGGAAGGGAGGTCTGGTAGTTCAGTTGGTTAGAATACCTGCCTGTCACGCAGGGGGTCGCGAGTTCGAGTCTCGTCCAGACCGCAAAGAGTCCCACAAGCCTAGTGTTTGTGGGGCTTTTTCTTTTTGTAGGCTAAAATGTAGGCTAAAAAATCACTGGAGTTCTTCCCAGAGGTAGTGCCTCCAGAGCAACACTTTTGGTTTTTTCACCTCGCACTGCGCGCGTGATTGAGGCTGGGATGATTCCGTATCTCGCTTTCATTTTCGAGATGGGCTATCCCCGTCGTATCTTATGTGGCCTAAACTCAACACGATGAAACACTTACTCATTATTTCAGCTTTGTTCATCTCGTCACTGGCAATGGGGCAAAACGACCCGTTTTGGAATCCTGATGCTAATGGAGATGATCTTATTGGGTTTACTGATTTAGCAAGTCTCCTAAGCGTGTACAATTCAAGTATTGGTCTGGATTCATCCGTAACCTGTGATTTCAATGGGACAGATTTGGAGCAGTTATTTCTCGATTTAGTGTCACAAACGGCAATTTTGGATTCTGTTTTCTTTGAATGCGCCTTAAGCGGGTTGACCAATGAATACACTTTAGGTTGTCCTGATCCGATTCAAGTTCCATGGTCTTATTCGGCAAGCGGCACTTGTACTAACCCCGATATCTACACTTACTCAGATTCTAAATACATTTCCTGCTATCGATCATTTCCAAGTGGTGGATCTGCCGAAATTTACTTTTACTCGGAGCGATATTGTCCGACGTGCCCGTATATCTTGAATGGTTATCTTGATTCAGATGTCAGTAATCCTCCTATCTCAGGCGGTGAAGGATTTTGGTTCATTCAAGGAACCAATGTGCCTTTCCAAAATTCCCAGGTAACTTGGGATTCACTCGGGATTCATCAAGTCGAGATGGACCCGAGCAATTTTATTCGCGCCATCCCATACTGGCACTACGCCGAATAACCGACCGATGAAACACTTACTCACTATTTCAGCCTTGCTCGTCTCGTCATTGGCGATGGGGCAGTGGCCATCACTTCCTTACAACCCAGACGATAACGCTGATGGACTCATCGGCGTGGCCGATCTCCAGGCGTTGCTCGCCAACTATGGAAGTGAGTTTGCAAGCGCTATTGTGTCGGAAGACAGTTCTTTAGCAGTGGTTGATATCGGCGAAATGACCATGGGCGAATGCTTGTCAAGTTGCCCAACCTTACCTGGAAAATGGCATATGATCGACTCAGAAGAGTTCCTTGTGCATGCTCAAAACCTTGATGAAGGCTCTGGATCCTATCACGTTCACTATCCAGAATCGGGACAAGTGAGCCAGGCATATTGGTACGTGTCCTCATATTTACGACTGCTTGTTCCTTCTGGGGCCTATATGTCACCGTTAGCTGTAAATAGTTGCTTGTGCGCAATTCGTGAAGTGCCTAAAGTCGAATATTTCGTAGTAACTGAGAATAGCTGTGCACTTACTATAGATGCAGTGAATGATAGTCTATCAAATGGATGGAGACTTGCGGGTGGGGTAGCTAATTGGAGCTCTAGCAACTGTCGACAAGCAATTTGGCGCTACTCTGAGTGAGGCGTTTACATTTACAATATTGCCTAGGCCGCGAGTTCATGCTCCTGGCCTAACATGCCTACTCTCCTGCGTTAGGCATTTTCGCGTGAATTAAGCGATTAAACCCAATTGGTTTTTTCACCTCGCACTGCGCGCGTGATTGAGGCTGGGATGTATGTGTGCTTCGTATTCATTTTCGCGATGGGGTACCCTTAGTATCTTGATTGACTCAAACCAATCACGATGAAACACTTAATTACCCTGGTTGCGCTGCTGACATCATTGTCAGCCATTGCTCAACTGCCTTACAACCCTGACGCCAATAATGATGGACACATCGGAGCAGTTGACCTGACCTCGTTGCTTTCTGTTTATTCAAACAACTTTTCCAATGGGGTTTTAAGCGAGGGCACTTCTATTCTTGTGCCAAACTTCAATTACTATGACTCTGAGAATTATCCAACTCTTCAATATGGTGAGGCCTATTTCAATTGGGACGGAAGTACTTCTTTCGTCATTGATCTTTCATTTGCAGCGTGGAATCCGGAGAACTCGTTGGTAACAAACTGGCAATTCTGGCTTTCCAGCCAAAATCAAGATTGGATTAATGGCACGACGATGACCGCAATAATTCCGGACGGATGGTTCAATTACTTGTTTGTGGATGAGGTGCCACTAGCGCTAGACTTCGAAACGGGTCTTCCACAGGTCAATAGATTTTTTAAATGGGTTTATTGGAATGGCAACTGGTATCGAAACTTTTGATGTCCCACAATCCCAGCCTTCTGCGTGAGTTGACCAAATGACCGAGAGCCTCACACCATAATCGAGGCTCGTCGTATCTTGTAGTTCGCGAAACTTGATACGATGAAACACGTGATTACCATAGCGGCGCTTTTGATGTCATCGATTGGGATTGCCCAAACCGAGTGTCCAAATGCGCATGATAGCAACGGAGACGGAGCGGTGACGATTTCGGACTTGTTGGATTTACTGGGGTTGTTTGGGGACGCGGACTCGGACCAAGACGGCACTTGGGACAGTGTGGACGCGTGCGTGGATACGGGCGCATGCAACTACGCGGCCAACCCCACAGAGGCGTGCGCCTACATTGACGTTTTGGGCATCTGCGGCGGGGGGTGCGAAGGTGACATTGACGGCGATGGCATCTGCGACGACGTGGACACGTGCGTGGGCGACCTCGACGAGTGCGGGGTATGCAACGGCCCTGGCCCGACAGAAATCGTGATCGAAAGCATCACCATTCTTTACGACAGCGTGTACGCGCCGCAGATTGACACGTGGTTTGTGTTTGAAGTAGGCGCCGACACGACGTTCAGCTACACGTGCGCTCCGTACTTCGGTGACTGCGGTGACCCCGTTTCCTACCAAGGCTACGACTACGCGACGGTGCTCATCGGCGATTATTGCTGGTTCGCCGAAAACCTCCGGAGCGAGAATTACGAGAACGGCGACGTCATTCCTTCAAACCTGAGCGACAGCGATTGGGAAAACACGACATCGGGGGCCGTGGCGGTCTACGGGGAAAGCGCGTCTAATTTGGAAGCCTACGGCCGCCTGTACAACTGGTACGCAGGGGATGACGCCCGCGGCCTATGCCCAAGCGGCTGGCATGTTCCCACGGACAGTGAGTGGATGACGATGGAAATGGCCCTTGGAATGAGTGAAGCTGAGGCGAACGACACGGGCTGGCGAGGCACCGACCAAGGCACGCAGATGAAAACGGAGTACGGGTGGTACGACGGGGGCAACGGAACGAATTCGAGCGGCTTTTCAGGTTTGCCGGGCGGCTACCGCTTCGGCAACTTCCAATTCGCTGGTTACTACGGAGCCTGGTGGAGTTCCTCGCCCGATGGCATCGACGCATGGTACCGAGTCCTGGACCCCAGCAACGAGGGTGTCTCCCGCGCCAGCTTCTATCCTACACTCGGCATGTCCGTTCGTTGCGTCCAGGATGCCGAGTGAGCGAAGCGAGGCGTCAATAAACATCCAGACCATAGAGAAAAGACAAGTGTTGACGACCTGCTAAACCCAGTATTGGTGGGCGTTTCAGCCGTCAACACGTTGTTTACAGCATTGGTCTGTTGAGTAGATCGGCGATGCGCTTGGCTTGCTCTCGTGGAGTGACTTTGATGAATCGAAGGACTGAGAAATAGTGCGATTGACTTTCATGGGCCTTTAAAACAGCTGGCCTTTTTGAACAAGTTGCCCGTTCTTCCATCCGTCACCAGTGTTGGGGTCGATTCCAGTCCATCTGGTACGCTTCATCCAAGTATGGAGCATTTGCACGCATTTTGAACGAGGGATATGGTTTTTTCCAGAATCTCCACCATTGTTGGGCAAAATGCCGCGCTTGTAGCTGTTGTGTGTTTTCGAGATTTCGTCGTGAATCTCCGAAGGAATCATGATGTGGTTGCTCTGATTGCCATTCTTGGAATTTCGATCGATGTGGTGAAGCTCCCAACCGTCGGGTTTGCTGTGCCACCGATAGGCCTTCTTGTGGTTTTTGCTTCTGTTTTTCACCTGATTGACGAACCTATGAAGGCAATCAAACCTTCTCCAAACATTCCTCACACATGATATCACCGGTCATAAAGTGGTGCTTGTGACGTCCCGACTTTTCGCAGATTCGAGGGATTGTGCATCGTAATTTGTCCCCATGAAAACGCGCAAATACCTGGAAGGCGGGATTGAAGTGTCGGAGTTGGGATTTGGGGCCTGGCAGCTCGGGGTGGACTCGGGGTGGAAGGCGGTGACGGAAAGCGAGGCGGAGCGGATGATTCGGACGGCGCTGGATCGCGGCATCAACTTCTACGACACGGCCCCCAATTACGGCAACGGCACGAGCGAGGAGCGCCTAGGGAAGGTGTTCAAGACCTTGGACCGGGAGTCGATTGTGATCAACTCGAAGTTTGGGCGGTTGGACAACGGCATCGTGGATTTCAGCTCCAAGCACATCCAAGGATCGGTCGATCGCAGCCTGAAGCGCTTGAACGTCGACTACCTCGACTCGGTCATCATCCACAGTCCCCCGCGTGAGTTCCTTGACGGCAACCAAAACGACCACTACGCCATCCTCGAGCGACTCCAAGAGGAGGGAAAGATCAAGGCCTACGGCGCTTCTGTGGACGCCGAGGACGAGATCAAGACGCTGCTCAACACCACCAACGCCAAAGTCATTCAATCGTTCTTCAACATCCTCCACCAGGACTGCGTGGGGGCGTTTGGCCTGGTGAAGGAGAAGGGCGCCACCGTCATCGCCAAAATCCCGTTCGACTCCGGGTGGCTCACGGGCAAGTACCACGCGGAGAGCACCTTCACAGGAGTCCGAGACCGTTGGTCAGCGGAAGAAATCCGTACCCGGGCCCGTCTCGTGGAACATGTGAAGGACATTGTCGCGGACCAGCCCTCGCTCATCTCTGCGGCGCTTTCGTTCTGCACGTCGTTCGACGCGGTGAGCACGGTCATCCCAGGAGCTATCTCCGAGGATCAGCTGATCGCGAACATCGACGCCATCCAGCATCCCATTGGCCCAGAGCTTCGAGCCGCTTTGGAGGAATTTTACCGCGAAGAGGTGCGGCCCTTGCAGTTGCCTTGGTAAGCGGGCGCGCTACCTTCGCTGAGAACTTCGGCCCCTTGCCGTTGTTCCATTTTCTGAACCCATCGACATGGCAAACCTTCCCTGGAAAACGGTCAAAGAGTACGACGAGATCACCTTCAAAGTGCACGAGGGCGTGGCGCGCATCGCGTTCAACCGTCCCGAGGTGCGCAACGCGTTCACGCCCAAGACGGTCGATGAGCTTTGGGAAGCGCTGATCACGTGCCACGAAAGCCAAGACATTGGGGTGGTGTTGATCACGGGTGAGGGGCCGTCTCCCAAGGACGGAGGTTGGGCCTTTTGCAGCGGGGGAGACCAAAACGTCCGCTCCAACACCGGCTACAAAGGAGAGAACGGGATCAACCGCTTCAACATCCTTGACGTCCAGCGCCAAATCCGGTTCATGAACAAGGTGGTCATCGCCGTTGTCCCGGGTTGGGCGGTTGGCGGAGGCCACAGTTTGCACGTGGTGTGCGACATGACGATCGCGAGCAAAGAGTACGCCGTGTTCAAGCAAACGGACGCCGACGTGGCGAGCTTCGACGGGGGCTTTGGGTCCGCGTACCTCGCCCGCCAAGTCGGCCAAAAGCGCGCCCGTGAGATCTTCTTCCTCGGCGCCTCATACTCCGCCCAAGAAGCCTACGAGATGGGCATGGTCAACGCGGTCGTCCCGCACGCCAAGCTCGAAGAGACGGCGTTCAGCTGGGCCAAGGAAATCATGACCAAGAGCCCGACGGCGATCAAGATGCTGAAGTTTGGGTTT
>JAQCBJ010000070.1 GCA_027621555.1 Bacteroidota bacterium
TTCGTGCATGAACTCCGCCTCGATCTCGTACTCCATGACGCCGGGCTTCACGAATTGCAAGACGCGGTCGAAGCCCGCCTTGGTGATGTCGCACGCGCGCTGCATCTGGTCGATCTCCGAGGCCCGCTTGAGGGCGCGGATGGAATGCAGAATGGGCGCGCTGCGCTCGATTTCGTGGTGCGGGTACTTGGCGCGAAGGGCCGCGTTTTCGCGGTCCGTTCGGGTCTCGACCGTGAGGCGGGCCCGCGTGTGTTGGTTGTCGTTGAGGTAGAGCGACTGCGCCTCGGCCATCAGGCGGTGGAGCGTCCGTTCGAACGCCGTCGTCCATTGGACGTTGGCGATGCCCGTCTCGGCGGTGGCTTGGGGCTTGGTGAGTTTGGCCCCCTCCCAAATCGCCAGCTCCTCGTTGGTCTCCAGGGTGAACAAAATCTCGCGGTCCGCCGGGCTGTGCGCGTCCGGGAACAGGAGCAGCACCGTCTCCTCTTGGTCCACGCCGGTGAGGTAGAAGATGTCCGCGTGCTGCTTGAACGGCAGGGTGCCATCCGCGCTCGTGGGATAGATGTCGTTGCTGAAGAACAGGGCGAGGCCGCCGGGCTTCATCTGCTTCGTGAACGCTTCTCGGTTCCGAGTGTAGAGGTCGGAGGGGAGTTTTTGGTACCGCATGCCCCGAAGGTACATCAGGGCCCCAATGAAAAAGGGCGAAGGAACGGCATTCCTTCGCCCTCTCTACGAGACGTTTTCGACGGTCACAAATGCAGAACCACGTTCAGGCGAACGCCCTTGTACATGGACGTGCGCGAGCTCGTCGCGGTCAATGCAGAATAATTCGCGCCCTGGAACAGGAAAGGCAGTTCCCCGCTCGGGGCCAAATACGTTCCCGATTCGATGACGTTGTTGATTCGTTGGTCGTACGTCACCTCACTGATGCCAAACCCACTCTGGCGATCAAACCCGAGGGCCAAGAGCTCCGCGCCAATGGAAACACGGTCGAACCGCAATGCCACGCCAGTGTACAGCTCCCCGCCAGACGCTGACCCGGGCGTGGTGATTTCTTCATGCAGGTAGTCGCCCCCCACAAATGTGGCGTCGAGGTACTCAAAAGCCTTGGTTCGGCCGATGCTGAGTGCGGCACCGAAGTAGGTGTCCAAATCAAAATGACGGAATCGCATCGGTTGGTTGTGGTGATCGAATGCCACCCGCAACGAGAGAGAGCGCGATTGGGTCGTCATCTCCAAGGTTTTCACGTCGTTGGTGTCGATGTTGAGTGTGGTTCCAGACACCGTTTGGTTCTTTCTCCCCAACAACAGGCCTGCAGAAACGCAATTCCGTGAAGACAGGTAATACCTGAAGGAGGGGATGAATTGTTCCGCCAAACGGTTCACGCCATTCAAGTCTTGGTTCACCAAGTCCCCGATCTGGTCGTCAAAAAACAACGAGTTGTTGAGGGTCGTGTTGACCACGATGTTGATGTCACCTGAGCTCGGTGTGCGGAAATTCTCGCGTGTCGAGTTGTCCAAATAGTCCATTTGGTTGGCCGTGACCGTGGTCACTTGTGCCATTCCTTGCCCTGCAACACAAACAAAAGCTGCCGCGAAGGCCGTTTTCAAAATCAACTGTTTCATGGCTGTTCGTTAGTGTTTTTTGTTGTTGCCCTTGCGTCCGTCCTTGTGTCGGCATTCGCGCTCTGGAAGGAGTTTCAAGATGCCGTTCTCGTCCTTGACATAGCCGTGCTTCCCAACCACGTACACCGGAGAATCCGTGCTGTGGTTTTTCAAGCTTGCCTGCAAAACTTCAAGGTTGTTGCTGTTTCCTTGACCCGCTTCTGTGATGGTGGTGGCCAATTTTCCTTCGCTGTACAACACGAAAAGCACCCCCCAGTCGCCGTATTGCAACGTGCCTTGGTTTTTCGCAGCGGGTGCGTCAACCGAAACCGGTTGAGCATCAGGGCCGCTGACGTTCAATCCGTTGGCGTAATTGGTGATGGGCGTGAGGTAGGACGCCACGCGGTAGTTGTAGGACACCCAAAGGTCCCCATCCACCATCGAAAGCACTTCGTAAGCCGGAATTCCAAGCGCCGATTCCGCTTCAGCTCGCGTCATGCCAGACGTCAGGTTTGCAATTTCCGCGGTGGTCGTAAAAGGAGGACTTACCAGAAATTGGTTGCTTGTGCAAGATGTTGCTCCGAGCACGAGGACCGTGCCGAGGACCAACCCCATTCGTTTCATCATGGTGTTTAAAATTTGGTGTTGAACTTTGGCCCCAAAATCCGCTTTACCTTCGAGCCAATCGCCAACCATGAAATCAGTTATCAACATCACCGCCTTGATTTGGTGCGTTTTAGCTAGCTCCTGCAAGCCTGAAGTGCCAACCCATCCCTGCGAAGAGGTGACCTGCCTGAACGGGGGAAACTGTTTCAACGGCACGTGCATGTGTCCCGACGAATACGAAGGCGAGTCTTGCGAAATCCCGCGTTTCCCAGAGGCGATGTTCGTGACTGGCATTTCGTTCACCGGGTACCCCACATTTCGCGGCAGCGATCCGTGGGACGGCCCCATTGACGCTCCAGCCTGTTGGCCCGATTTTGCCGTGACCATCAAATGGCCCTGGGGCCAAACCAACCAGTCCTTCAAAAAGCGCAATGCCGAAGGTGGAACCCTGTTCTGGGGACCCTCCTCATTTGTATACATCACCGACAACCACGTGCACGGCGAGGATTTGCTCGAGTTTTCCATTCATGAACTCGACGGCCTTGATTCACTCGAAGCAGTCTCACCGCCTGAATTGATGTTTTCCGGGGCCTTCGCCATGACAGACGTTGTGCTCAACGATTCGCTCAACCCATGGCCAGACATGATGCTCTTCGAGTCAGACAGCAGCGACATGTCCGTGAGCCTTTCCCTTCGCTACGAGTTTGATCATTGAACCTTTTCCCGAAATGAGCGATCGAATTTCCACCTCCAACGCCCCCAAGCCCGTCGGGCTGTACCCCCACGCCCGCCGCGTCGGCAACCTCTTGTTCTTGAGCGGCGTCGGGCCGCGGACGGCCGGAAGCGATTCGAACGACAGCGGTGTCCCGGGATTGGAATTGGACCACAACGGGAACTTCAAGGCGTTTGACTTTGAAGCGCAAGTCCACAGCGTGTTCGCCAACGTGAAGTCCATCCTCGAGGCGAGCGGCAGCAGCTGGGAACAGCTCGTCGACGTGACCGTCTTCCTCGTGGACATGAACCGCGATTTCCACACCTTCAACCGCCTCTACGCGGAGTACTTCAAGGACAACCAGCCGTGCCGCACCACCATGGAGATCAACCGCCTGCCGACCCCCATTGCGATTGAGCTGAAGTGCATCGCGACCGTGGAGTGACGGGCGGGGTTTGGGCTTCGTTGACAACCCTTGTGACAACCTGACAAATTGCACCTTGCAAGGGGAGGCCGCTTTCCGAACTTGCAGGCATGTCCACGGATCCTAACACCGACCACAACTTCGATCCCGCCATCCTCGACAAGCTCAAGCAGCTGCAGGAGAAATACGCGGCGATGGGCCAGGACCTCAGCAGCTACCTCGACGGCTTGCTGTACGCCGACTACCGCACCTATTGGGACCTGATTCACCTCGACACCTTACTGAGCCTTCAGCGACCCCAAACCCCCATCCCCGACGAAGTCGTCTTCATCGTCTACCACCAAATCACAGAGCTGTACTTCAAGCTCTCGCTTCACGAATTCGAGCGCATGTCCGCTCATGCCCGTGAGAACGGTGGCAAGGTGGAGGAGGCCTTCCTGCTCGAGCGGGTGCGGCGCGTGAACCGGTACTTCGAAGCGCTGACCACGAGCTTCGACATCATGGTCGACGGGATGGATCCCGCGGAGTTCATGAAGTTCCGCATGTCGCTGCTGCCGGCATCGGGATTCCAAAGTGCGCAGTACCGCATGATCGAGATTTGTTCGACGTCGCTCGACCGCATCGTGCACCACAACCTGCGCGACCAATACGCGGACCACACCGTGGCCGACGTGCCGGATCTGATGCAGCGCTTGTACTGGCGCGAAGGTGCCGTCGAACTCGCAAGTGGCGCCAAAACCTTGACCCTCAAACAATTCGAAGCCAAGTACGACGAGTCGCTCGAGAAATTGGCGCGCGGCATGTTCAGCTCCAACGTGCGCAAGCTCGCAGCTGGAATCGAGGGCGGGCCGTCGAAGGAACTCGTCGACGCCCTGCGTTGGCTCGACATCAACGTCAACGTCAACTGGCCGCTCGCGCACTACAAGAGCGCGGTGCGGTACCTGCACAAAGACCCCGTGGACATCGCGGCCACGGGTGGGACCAACTGGCAGAAATACCTGCCGCCGCGCTTCCAAAAGCGCATCTTCTTTCCCGAGCACTGGAGCGCGCAAGAGCTCGAAGAGTGGGGAAAAGGCTGGGTGGTGAAGGAAGTGTTTGGCCAAGGCTCATGACGTTTCGTGCGAAAGCAAGTTGGGTCGTCGCCGTGGCGGCGGCGTTGTGGATGGTCGCTTGCGGGGACGGCGAAGGGGGAGTGCGCGGCTCTGGAGGGGGCAGCATGTTCAGTGCGCCGAAGGAGCCGGAGCCGACGATTCGATTTGGGGTGGTGTGGGACGACCTCGTGGTCGATTCGGGTGAGGTGAAGCCGGGGCGAAGCCTGTCCCACCTTCTCGACCCTGCGGGCATTGGGCCCGGCCGTGTGGCCACCCTGGCCGCGAACAGCCGCAAAACGTGGGACGTCCGGTACATGAAAGCAGGACACCGGTGGTGGCTGGCCTCTGAAACGGTGCGGGACAGCGCCGACGCCGAAGCGCGTCTGGTGCCCAAATGGTTCGTCTACGAACGCAACCCCAAGGACTACGCCTTGTTTTCGCTCGGCGACACGCTCGGCGTTCGGCTCGGGTCTTACCCCGTCGACACCGTCTACGCCCGGGCCCAAGGCACGATCGTGAATTCCCTGTACATGGACTTCGAAAAGGCCGGGCACCCGACCAACCTCGCCGTCGCCATGGCCAGCGTGTACGCCTGGACCATTGACTTCAGCCGCGTCCAAAAAGACGACACCTACGACGTCCTCTACCGCCGCGAAGTCGTCAACGGCACCCCCGTAGGCATGCCAGTCGTGCTTTCGAGCGTCTTCACGCATTGGGACCGTCCTCTCGAGGCCTACCGGTTCGAGACGGAGGGCGTGGGCGGGTATTTTGACCTGGAAGGCGGTTCGCTCCAAAAGGTCTTCCTCAAGGCCCCTGTCGAATTCAGCCGCATCTCCAGCCGCTACAACCCCAAGCGGTTTCACCCGGTCCTGAACAAGGTCAAAGGCCACTACGGAACCGACTACGCGGCCCCGACCGGCACCCCGATTGTGGCGGTCGGTGACGGGGTGGTGACCAAGAGCAGCTACACCTCCGGGAACGGCAAATACGTCAAGATCCGCCACAACAGCACCTACGAAACGCAGTACCTCCACATGTCCCGTCGGGCAGTGAAGGAGGGCCAGCGTGTCAAGCAGAACGAGGTCATCGGCTACGTAGGCCAAACCGGCCTCGCCACCGGGCCCCACGTGTGCTTCCGCTTTTGGAAAAACGGCAAGCAAGTCGATCACTTGCGGGAGGAATTCCCCCCCTCCGACCCCATCGCAGCGGACCTTCAGCAGGCCTTTGCCGACGAGGTCGCGCGCCTCGAAGCCATGAAAGAAAAGGTGCCGGCGAACGGCAAGGCCGTCAGTCCTGACGCGCTGCGCTGACTTCGGCGAGAAGGGCCGTGAGCTCGGCGCGCTCCGCGTCCGTCAAGGTCGGGACCTCGTCGGAGCGGTAGTACCAGCCCAGGAGCGACGACTTGAGTCCGGACGGCACGAGGCGGCCGAGGGCCTGCTTCAGCCCCGTCGAGGTCAGCCAGCGGTTCAGGCCCTCGAAACGGGACAGTCCCGCGGTGTTGGCGTCGCCCGAGCCGGGTCCGTCGATGAGGTCGCGGGGCGTGAGGCCGAGCCACGCTTGGAGGTCGTGCCACGTCTCGTCCCGGCGAAGCGCTCCGGGCTGGAGGATGCGGAGCTGGGAGTCGGGGAAGAGGGCACGCCAGCGGGCGATTTGGGCTTCGAAGAGGCTGAGCTCCACAAAGAGCTCGCTGCGGCCCCACGACGGGTCGGGATGAGCCAAATCGGCCTTCACCGCCTCCACCACAGACCCCTTCACGAAGCCGTATTTGCGCGCCATGAGGTAGTGGGAAAAGATGCGCTCCACAGGGTCGCGCAACGCCACCACAATCTTGGCTTCCGGATGGGCCGCGTGCAGCGCCTCAGGCGCCGACGGAGACCACAGATAAGACGTGCTGCACTCCCCCACCACCCGATGCGCGTCCGTCGCGCCCGAGAACAAGCGCGCGTAATCTGCCTCACTCTGCACAAACCCCACCTGCATCTCCGGGAGCGGATCGGGTTGGGCGAGGTAACCGGTGAGGTCAAGCTTGGTGTTCGTTTTGAAGGCCTTCGAAAAGCGGGCAGGGTCGAGGTCGGCCCGGCTGTAATAATTGGGCTCCTTGAGCGGGCTGAGGAACACCTCCGGATGCGCGTTCAGCCTCGCATACAACGTGGTCGTGCCGCACTTGGCCGCGCCAATGACGAAGAAATTGACCCGCTTCAACGCGTCCTGACCCTGCGTGCTCATTGAGCGTCCGATTTCGAGGTTCTCAACGCATCCCAAACCGACAGTCCAAGCAACCGCTTCACGGCCACCGCCGCCGCCACGTTCCAGAGCGCCATGCTCAAGGCCGTCGCCACAGCCGCCCCTTCGATCCCAAATCGCGGAATGGCCCACAGGTTCAAGCCGAGGTTGCCGAGGGCCGCCACCCACACGATGCGTTGGGCGGGCCGTTCGTGGCCGGTCATGTTCAGCAGGTACATCACAGGTCCGCACAGGGCGTTGACCACTTGGCCCGCGGCCAACCACACCAGGCACGTCGCCCCGGCCTCGAACGCTTCGCCAAA
>JAQCBJ010000015.1 GCA_027621555.1 Bacteroidota bacterium
AGTGGATCGGGATGGAGTACCCGATGATTTGCTTCAACGGCGGCCGCCCGGAGCCAGACGGCACGTACAGCGCGCGCACCAAGCACGGCATGATCAGTGTGATTATCCACGAGGTGGGGCACAACTTCTTCCCCATGATCATCAACTCGGACGAGCGCCAGTGGACGTGGATGGACGAGGGGTTGAACACGTTTGTGCAGTTCTTGACGGAAAAGGAGTTTGACCGCGACTACCCCGCGCGCCGCGGCAGCGCCCGCAACATCCGCGAGTACATGGGCGGCGACAAGACCCGCATCAGCCCCATTATGACCAACTCGGAGTCCATTTACCAGTTTGGGAACAACGCTTACGGCAAGCCTGCCACAGCGCTGAACATTTTGCGTGAGACCGTCATGGGCCGCGATTTGTTCGACCACGCGTTCAAGGAGTACAGCCGTCGTTGGGCCTTCAAACACCCATCACCTGCCGACTTCTTCCGCACCATGGAAGACGCCTCCGGGGTGGACCTCGATTGGTTCTGGCGCGGTTGGTTCTACACGACCGACCACGTGGACATCGCCATGGAAGACATCAAGTGGATGCAGATGGATTCGCAGGATCCCGACGTGGAAGCGGCCTTCCGTCAGGCGGCCGATGAGCGCGAGCCCAAGGACATCACCCAAATGCGCAACGCCAACGGCGGGGTGCCGGTGTCGTACCTCGAGGCCGACCCCACGTTGAACGACTACTACACGACGACCGGCAAGTACGAAGTGCTTGAGCTCGACCGCCAAGAATCTCGTGAAAAGCTCGAGGGCTTGAGCGAGGAAGACCGGGCGTTGCTGAACAGCGGCAAGCAGTACTATGAAATCACGTTCCGCAACGTCGGAGGTCTCGTGATGCCGCTCATCCTGGAATTCGAGTACGAGGATGGCGAGCGCGAGGTGCGTCACATCCCCGCCGAGATCTGGAAGATGAGCGAGCCGACTGTGACCAAGGTCTTTGTGACCGACCGTCCCGCGGCACGCATCACGCTCGACCCGTACATGGAGACGGCCGATGTGGACATGGGCAACAACGTTTGGCCTCCACGTCCGGAGCCCACGCGCTTCGAAGTCTTCCAAGGTGGAGGATACAGTCGTTACGGTGGTGGAGGGGAGAACCCCATGCAGCGCGCACGTCGCGACGCTGAACAAACCGGTGCTTCGGAAGAGTAAGCCGACGAGAACCGCTTACCCCAACAGCATCATGAGTCCGATGGAGGCGGTGGCCAACGCCACGCCCCATCGGGCTTTTTGATTGGGGATGTCCTGGAGCAGATAAATGCCTCCGACGGTGGCCAAAACGATGACGCTCAAGTTCAGCAACGGCACCACCATGGCCCGCTCAAACATGCCTGAGTCAAAAGCGAGGAGGAGGAAGTACAGCGACCCAAAGTTGGTGACGCCCAACAGCAGGCCTCCCATCACATCCAGGCGCTTGGGCATCCCAAGACCGCGGCGGAGTTGGTCGGCCAAGCCCACGATTCCACCCAGGGTGAAAGGGACCGAGGCAAAGGCCATTTGCATTCCAGGCTCATCCAACGACGGATCCGTGGAGAACCACCCAAACATCAAGTCGATGCACCCGCTCCCAAAAAACATGGTCACCGGAATCCACCATAGGTTGGGGCGAGGACCCGATGAAGCGGCCTCAAGAGGCTGGTCGTTGCCGGAGCTCGCCGACAGCCAAACCGCGGGAAACGCCAAGGCCATGCCTGCCCACTGGCCCCATGTGATTCCATCCATGCCGTCGACCAACGCCAAAACCAACACGGGAATGGCCATGGACAACTTCGACGCGATGGTGGCCACCGAAACTCCGAGTTCCTGGGAACATCGCGCGGTCAATTGGAAGAGGGGGTAGAACAGGGCGCCGAGCACGGAAAGAGGCACGATCCAAGTCGAGTCTAGCGCCTGCGTCATGGCCTCGCTTCCACCGGCCAACGTCCAACCGAGGGTGGCGGCCACGAAGTAGTTGACGGTGATGGCCCAGGAGGTTTGGACTCCCCATCGCTTGAAGCTGGGAAAGAGCAAGTAGATGAACACCGTGCTCACGATGGTGGCGGCAAACGTCCACATGGCTTAGGCGAGAATGGTGCGGTTGGCGTGGTTCATGTCTTGACGCCAAACGTACAGCACATCGGAACCAACTGGTGTTGTTTCCAACGCCGTAGTAACGTCGATGGAGGGTGCGTCCAAGCCTTTTGACAGCGTCCTCGGTGTTTCCAACACGTGCAACTCATCCCACGTTTCATGATTCAGCACGGCTTGTGCGATTTCCGCGCCGCCTTCCACGAGGCAGGCCGAGGTGCCGGTGACCTTGCGGAATTCGATCCACCACTCGGGGGTCAAGGCTGGCGCATTCAGCGCCACCAAGTCCATTCCCCAGTCCTCCCAACTGCCAAGGGCCTCACCCCCGACCGCGCTTGAAGTATGAAGCAAGGTTGTGGGAGGACTGTCGACAGCCTTTGGCGGAAAGCTTGCAGGACAAGGAGTGTCGCCTCGGGAGAGGATGAAGCGCTTGGGGCTGGGGCCAGGGACATCGCGTGTCGTCAAGCTCGGCACATCCACCAGCCAGGTGTTCATGCCCACCAAGATGCCGTCGTGCGAGGCCCGCAGTCCGTGCGTGTGTCGACGTGCTGCCGGCCCGGTGAGGGCCGCACCACCGCGTTGAGGTGCAGCTTCAACTTCAGGATCCAGGAAGCCGTCAGACGATTGGGCCCATTTCAGGGTGACCCATGGACGGTTTGCGGTCATGGCATGCACGAAGCGTCGGTTGAGTTCGTTGGCCTCGGATTCCAGGCAACCCACCTGAACATCGACGCCTGCATCCCGAAGTCGCTCGATGCCTTTTCCCGCGACCAGTGGATTGGGGTCGGCCATCGCCACCACCACTCGACCCACGCCCCTTCGTACAAGCAGGTCGGCGCAAGGAGGAGTTTTGCCGACGTGGCTGCAGGGTTCCAAGGTCACGTAAGCTGTGGCACGCGACAAATCTGCATGTTCGTCGAGTGCCAAAAGGGCATTCACTTCAGCATGTGCTTTCCCAAACGCGCGGTGCCATCCCTCGGCGAGAAGGGAGTCGTTGCCGACCACAACACATCCCACCATGGGGTTGGGCCATGTGGTGAACCGACCGCGCTCGGCAAGTTCGAGCGCGCGACGCATCCAGCGCGCATCGCTGGAGGCAGAGTTCATGCTTCTGCGTTGGTGCAGGCCTGAAGCGTGTTTTGCATCAGGGAAGCGATGGTCATGGGGCCGACGCCGCCCGGCACGGGCGTGATCCAGCTGCACTTGGGAGCGACCGCTTCGTAATCAACGTCACCCGTCAAGCGCGCGCCAGATTTTCGGCTCGCGTCCGGGATGCGGTTGATGCCCACGTCAATGACAACCGCGCCTTCTTTGACCATGTCGGCGGTCACGAAGTGGGCACGTCCAATGGCCGCGACCAGGATGTCTGCACGGCGGGTGTGCTCAGCCAAATCCTTGGTGCGGCTGTGGCAAACCGTCACGGTGCAATTGCCAGGTGCGCCGTTGCGACGAAGCAGCAGGGCCATGGGGGTGCCCACGATGGAGCTTCGACCCAGAATGACGGCGTGCTTGCCTTGGGTGTCAATTCCCGCGCGGTGGAGCAACGACATGATGCCCATGGGCGTGGCGGGCAAAAAGCAGGGGAGGTCCAGCGCCATTTTTCCAGCGTTGACCGGGTGGAAGCCGTCCACGTCCTTGGCGGGATGGACCGCTTCCAAGACCACTTGGTCGTCGATGTGGTCGGGGAGGGGGAGCTGCACGATGAACCCATCGATGTCCGCGTTTGCGTTCAAGTCGCGAACGACCTGAAGAAGCTCTTCTTGCGAAATGGTCTCAGGCTTCTCAACCAGCGTGCTTTCAAACCCCACGCGCGCACAAGCCTTCACTTTGTGGCCAACGTAGGCGCGGCTCGCCGGGTTTTCGCCCACCAAAACTGCAGCGAGGTGGGGACGCTTGAGTCCGCGCTCAAGCCTTGCGTTCACCGCCTCAGTGAGTTCGGCTTCGATCGCCAGCGACGTGGCTTTTCCATCCAAAATCTGCGTCATGTTGTGAAGGTAGGTGAGGTCGGTGAGAGCATCAGCGCGTCCGTCCTGGCATGCGCATTCCTGGGACGCGAGGCATGCCGCCGCGGGCCATCATGCCCATGACTTTTTTCATGTCCTCGAATTGTTTCAGCAGCTTGTTCACGTCCTCGACGCTGCGTCCGCAACCTTTCGCGATGCGACTGCGGCGGCTGCCGTTGATCAGGTTAGGCTCTGCACGTTCCGCAGGCGTCATCGACTGGATGATGGACTCAATGCCCACAAAGGCGTTGTCGTCGACGTCAATGCCTTTGAGCGCTTTGCCCATGCCGGGCACCATGCCAAGGAGGTCCTTGACGTTGCCCATCTTCTTGATTTGCTGGATTTGGGCTAAGAAATCGTCCAGGTCAAACGTGTTCTTCCGAAGCTTGGCTTCCAGCCGCTGCGCCTCCTTCTCATCAATGGCTTGCTGTGCGCGCTCAACGAGCGAAACCACGTCGCCCTTGCCCAAAATTCGATCCGCCATCCGCTCCGGGTGGAAGACGTCAAGGGCATCCATCTTTTCGCCTGTGCCCACGAATTTGATGGGCTTGCCGACCACCGAGTAGATGCTCAATGCCGCACCACCCCGCGCGTCGCCGTCGAGTTTGGTCAGGATGACGCCGCTGAAGTCGAGGCGATCGTTGAACGCTTTGGCTGTCTGCACGGCGTCTTGACCTGTCATGGCGTCGACTACGAACAGGATTTCGTCTGGCCGCACTGCGTCGCGTACGGCTGAGATCTCATCCATCAACACTTCGTCGATGGCCAATCGTCCTGCCGTATCGACAATGACCGCGCCGTATCCTTCGGCCTTTGCCTTGGCCATGCCGCGCTGGGCAATCCCCACGGCGTCTTTCACACCAGGCTCCGAGTACACGTCCGCGCCTACACTCTCGCCCACCACGTGCAGCTGGTCCACAGCGGCAGGGCGGTGCACGTCGCACGCCACCAGAAGCGGCTTCCGACCTGATTTGGCGATGCGCGCCGCCAACTTCCCAGCGTGAGTCGTCTTTCCCGCCCCCTGCAATCCCGCCAACAAAATGGTGGAAGGCTTGCCCTTGAGTTCCAATGGAGCAGCAGCTTGCCCCATCAACTTGGTCAATTCCTCGTGGGTGATTTTGATCAGCAGTTGACCCGGTTGGATTGACGTCAACACCTCGCGTCCGAGCGCTTGCTCTTTGACGGTCTTGACAAAATTCTTTGCGGTCTTGAAGTCGACATCCGCATCCAGCAAGGCTTTGCGCACTTCTTTCAGCGTGTCTCCAACGTTCACTTCCGTGATGGATCCGTGGCCTTTCAGCACCTTGAAGGCGCGCTCAAATCGTTCTTGAAGGTTCTCAAACATGGTTCTGTTTTGGGCTGTTTTGGAGTCCAAAATGGAGGGCAAAGGTAGGTGTCACGTAACCCATTGCAAGCATGCGCGTAAGCCGTACTTCGAATCAGACGAACGTGTATAATATTTCGACGAACTGAAGAAATTTTCGGTTTGTACTGGTATTTTTAACGACGAGTTGTATATTTAGGGTGAAATAATCTTTTCAAATCATGCGAACGAACATTTGCCTCGCCTTTATGGCCCTCTTCGCTTTGGTCCCCTTCACGGGTGTCAATGCGCAGTATTCGTTGACAGTTGAAGCTTCGGCTCCTGCTGATCCGACGACTCCTGGAACGGTTTACCGGTTCTATGTCAACGCCAACGACGCAACAGATAAATTCTCTGCGGTGTTTGGTAACGACCAAGCGAACTTGGTGATTTCCACCCCAGACGGAATTTTCAATTCTCCTGGAAACGCTAGCTGGAATGCTTCGGGAATTAATCCCGCCTTCCTGTCATTCTTGCCTTCGATGGCGGATGATAGCTACGCCACAATCAACTTGGATTTGCCCGCATCTGCTAGCGGAATTGCTGGTGCGGCAGACCCATCCATTGTGGAGGATACGAGCTTGAGCCCTACGGTCTCCGGATACTTTCAGTCAGGTGGTACTGAACTCAATGTGAGCACCTTGACGGGTGCTTCGTGGTACGTGCTGAACACGGCAGCCAATGCATTGCCGATTGATGGGCGCTGGTTGATTGCTCAAGTCACAACCGCAGGAACCATTTCTGGTCAGCTCAACTATCAAATTTTCCCACTTGGCGTGGGTGCTGACCAAATCCAGATGTCTGTGGCCTTTGATGGTGTAGGCGATTTCGGAGGATCAAACAACGTGGTGAACGGTTGCACGGATGCAACGGCTTGCAACTACGACTCAGCTGCTACGAGCGATGACGGTTCATGCTTGTTTGACGATGCACTCGGAGTGTGTGGCGGCGACTGCCCTGCTGACGTTGACGGCGATGGTGTTTGTGACAACGCTGAGATTCCAGGTTGTACGAACCCAGCCGCTTGCAACTACGATGCGACTGCGACCGATGATGATGGATCTTGTGCCCAAAACGACGTCATTGGCGTTTGTGGTGGTACTTGCCAAGCCGACGCCGATGGCGATGGCGTTTGTGATGATGTTGACGACTGCATTGGCGATTTGGACGCATGCGGTGTATGCAATGGAGACAACAGCACTTGCACGGACTGCGCTGGCGTTGTGAACGGTACATCTGTTCTCGACGACTGTGGCGTTTGTGGCGGTGACAACAGTACATGCACGGACTGCGCTGGCGTTGTGAACGGTACATCTGTTCTCGACGACTGCGGCGTTTGTGGCGGTGACAACAGCACTTGCACGGACTGCGCAGGTGTGGTGAACGGCACTTCTGTTCTTGACGATTGCGGCGTTTGTGGCGGCGACAACAGCACTTGCACGGACTGCGCTGGCGTTGTGAACGGTACTTCTGTTCTTGACGACTGCGGCGTTTGTGGCGGCGACAACAGCTCTTGCACGGACTGTGCGGGTGTGGTGAACGGAACCTCTGTTCTCGACGACTGCGGCGTTTGCGGTGGAGACAACAGCTCTTGCACGGACTGTGCGGGTGTGGTGAACGGAACCTCTGTTCTTGACGAATGCGGTGTTTGTGGAGGCGATGGCTCGTCATGCGCAGACCCTTGTGCTGCAGCGGCTCAATCAAGCCCCTATACATTGACGGTTGAGGCCTCGGCGCCAGCGGACCCAACGACACCAGGCATGGTGTACCGATTCTACGTCAACGCAGTAGATGCGACTGACAAGATGTCTGCCATCTTCGGAAACGACGTTGCCAATTTGGTAATCTCAACGCCAGACGGCATCTTCAACTCTCCTGGGAACGCAAGCTGGAATGCTTCGGGCATCAACCCCGCTTTCCTGTCTTTCTTGCCTTCCATGGCGGATGATAGCTACGCGACCATCAATTTGGATTTGCCTGCCTCGGCAAGCGGAATTGCTGGTGCAGCAGACCCATCCATTGTAGAGGATGCGACCCTGAGCCCATCGGTGACGGGATATTTCCAAACGGGAGGTACGGAGCTGAATGTAAGCACTCTGACGGGTGCCTCTTGGTATGTTTTGAATACGGCCGCAAATGCTTTGCCTATTGACGGTCGTTGGCTGATTGCTCAAATCACGACTGCCGGATCCATTTCTGGCCAGCTGAACTACCAGGTCTTCCCACTCGGTGTGGGTGCTGACCAAGTGCAGACGTCTGTGACGTTTGACGGTGTGGGAACGTTCGGCGCCACCACGGATGTGGTTTGTGGCTGCATGGACGACACGGCCTGCAACTACGACGCTTCTGCCACCAACGACGATGGCTCTTGCACGTACCAAACGGATCCTCTCTTGAACTGCGACGGAACGTGCATCAACGATGCGGACGGTGACGGCGTGTGTGACGAAAACGAAGTTGCCGGCTGCACGAACGCAGGTGCTTGCAACTACGACGCTTCAGCCACCGACGACGATGGCTCTTGCGCTCAACTCGACGAGTGCGGCGTGTGCGGCGGTTCAGGCATTGCTGACGGCGCATGTGACTGCGACGGCAACGTCCTCGACCAGTGCGGTGTATGTGGCGGTTCAGGCGTTGACGCCGATGCTGATGGCATTTGCGACGACGTAGACGACTGCGTCGGCACGCTCGACGCATGTGGCGTGTGCAACGGTCCTGGTGCCGTGTACGACTGCGGTTGTACCGACATCCCAGCCGGTGACTGCGACTGCAACGGCGGTCAACTCGACGCCCTTGGAGTTTGCGGTGGTACCTGCACCGCTGACGCGGATGCTGATGGCATTTGTGACGACGTGGATGACTGCATCGGTTCAGTGGACGGATGCGGTGTTTGCAACGGCGACGGAACGACCTGCACGGGTTGTGCCGATCCTGCTGCGAGCAACTACGACGTGAACAACATCTTCGCAGACAACGGTCAGTGTGTTTACGCGACGACCTTCAACGTGGACATGAGCTGCGCGACCAACGCGGGTGCGATGCTCAACGGTTCTGCTTCGTTCTTTGAAGTGTTCGTGACGGGTCCTGTGTTTGGATGGGCAGCCAACGATGGCTACAACCAACTCACGGACGCGGACGGTGACGGCATCTACTCGGTGACCCTCGACTTCCCTGCAGGTGACGTGGAATACAAGTACGCCATCGACGGCTTCGCGGATCAAGAGAACTTGATCGACGACATGGCCAACGGCGGATCTTGTGCTCCAATCACGGACTACGCAGGGTACGCCAACCGCCAGGTGGCGGCTGGTTCGACGACCAACGACACGTACGGCAGCTGCACGACTTGTGCGGACCAAGTGGAGCCAGTGGACATCACCTTCAACGTGGACATGAGCTCTTACGGCAACAGCTTCGGTGTGGTGAACCTCAACGGTTCTTTCAACAGCTGGTGCGGTGGTTGCAACGCCATGGACGATGCTGACGGCGACGGCGTTTACTCGTTGACCTTGTCCTTGCTCCCAGGTACGTACGAGTACAAGTTCACCCTCGATGGATGGACGATTCAGGAAGAATTTGCTGGTGGTGAGTCTTGCACGAGCACCATCGACGGGTTCACGAACCGTACGGTGACGGCGACGGAAACCACGGTCTTGCCTGTGGTGTGCTGGAACTCTTGCGACGTTTGTCCTGAAGGAGTTGTGGGTTGCACGGACGCCAACGCGAGCAACTACAACCCCGAAGCCACTGAAGACGCAGGATGTCTCTACGACGTGACCTTCTCAGTGGACATTTCTCAAACGGACTTCACTTCTGTGTCTTGGGCAGGCACGGCCAACGGATGGAGCGACTTGTCAAACCCCATGGACGATGCCGATGGAGACGGTGTTTACACGGTGACCATTGCCTTGCCACTCGGTGACAACGAGTACAAATTCCTCGGAAACGGCGATTGGGCCGTGGCTGAAGCCTTTGATGGTACAGAATCTTGCACGACGCCACCTGCTGAGTTTGTGAACCGTGTGGTGAACGTCACAGGCATCGCAACGCTTGACACAGTGTGCTACAACAGCTGCTCTGCTTGCGTGCCAAACGCCGTGCTCGGATGTACGGACGCCTCAGCGAACAACTACAACGCTGACGCAGACACCGACGACGGTTCTTGCTTGTACAACACCACGTTCAACGTGGACATGAGCTGTGCCGGTGTGGACTTCACGGAAGTGTTTGTGACCGGTCCTCTTTGGGGCTGGCCCGCCAACGCTGGCTTCAACGCCATGACCGACGCCGACGCCGACGGCATCTACAGCGTGACCATCGAGACGCCTGCTGGCGACATCGAATACAAGTATGCCATCAACGGATTCGCAGATCAAGAGAACTTGATTGACGACATGCAGAATGGTGCGTCTTGCGCTCCTGTGACTGACTACAGTGGTTACGCCAACCGTCTCGCGGCTTCAGGCAGCACCACCAATGACACTTACGGCAGCTGTGAAGCTTGCCCTGAGGATGTGCTCGGATGTACGGATGCGACTGCCTGCAACTACAACGCCGAGGCGACTGCCGACGACGGTTCTTGTGATCTCGTGTCTTGCGCAGGTTGTGACGGCGTGCCAAACAGTGGCTTGACGCTCGACGATTGCGGCGTGTGCGGAGGCGACAACAGCTCTTGCACGGGCTGTCTCGATGCAACCGCTTGCAACTACGACGCTTCTGCTACGATTCAAGGATACGTCGAAGGCGCGGCTTCTGGCTTGCAAATCGAATTGACGGCTGGTTCTTGGCCGGGTGAAATCAGCTGGACTCTGGACCTCGGCGGGGTTCCTCAAGGATTGCCTTATGCTGCGCCGTTCAGCGGAACCATTGATTTGGCCCCAGGTACTTACACCATCACGGGCTACGACAGCTACGACGACGGTTGGAATGGTGCAGTCATGACGATCACGGATGTGGCGTCAGGTGCCTCAACGACGTTCTCTGTCGCTAGCGGAGCAACTGGCTCGACCATCGACGTTGCTGTAACTGCTGAAACCACGTGTGACTACGTTTCATGCGCTGGCTGTACGGACGCTACGGCTTGCAACTACGATGCTGACGCGTTGCTTGACGACGGTTCTTGTGTGGCACCTGACGCCCTCACGGGTTGTGGTGACACGTGCCTCGATGGTGGTGTGTTGTATACGTTCGACATCGCTGACCAATACAGCGACGGCATGTGCTGCACATATGGTGACGGGTCGTACACCATCTTGGTGGACGGCGAAATGATCGCCACGGGTGGTGACTTCGGAGCTTCTGCTTCAGAGCGTTTCTGTGCACCTGCTGACGCCTGTGTTCAGCTCATCATGGTGGCCGACAACTACCCAGGAGAGCAAACGTGGAGCTTCACTGCTGACGGCGTGGAACTCGCGGGCGCTGGTTTGGACGGTTCGTCAGCGACATACAACTTCGGCGGTTGCGTCGAGGGATGCATGGACGCTACGGCGTGCAACTACAACATGGACGCCAACATCGAAGATGGCAGCTGCACCTACGCTCCTGACTACTACGAGTGTGATGGCGAGACGTGCCTCAACGACGCCGACGGCGACGGTGTGTGTGACGAACTCGAAGTGGAGGGTTGTGTGGTTCCAACGGCTTGTAACTACGTTGCTAGTGGTGTGACCGACCTCGTTCCTTGTGTCTACCCAGACCCGGGATACGATTGTGACGGCATCTGCCTCGGTGATGCGGACGGCGACGGCATCTGCGACGCCAACGAAATCGCAGGCTGTCAGGACAGCACGGCGTGCAACTACAACGCTGACGCGACGGATGCGGACACGTGCGACTACACGAGCTGCCTCGGATGTACGGACGACACCGCTTGCAACTACGATGCTACGGCTACGCAGAACGACGGATCGTGCGACTACTGCTCTTGCGCATCTGACGCTGCCGGAGGACAGAACGGGTTCAACCTCTCTGTCGAAACGCATGCAGAAGGTGGAGTGTTTGGTTTGACGACGTACCGCGTGTACGTGACCACCAACGACAGCGCTGACTTCGTGTCTGCCATCGCAGGTGACGAGATCAACCCATCGTACCTCCGCACAAGCACGAGCTTCTACCAGAATCCACTCGGCGGATTGACGGCTGACCTCATCAACCCCTTGTTCTTCGGTGCGTTCCCTGAACTCGCTTACGACAGCTGGTTGACGATCGGAATCGATTCTGCTCCAACCCCAGGTGACGGCACCGCGGGTGTGACCTTGGCTCAGGCCGCGGGTGACACGTGGGCGACGGACTTCGAAGCAGGCCAAAACCTCGAGCTCAACAGCTTCTTCGGTGGCTCTTGGTTCACCACGAACCTCGTGAGCAACGGTGTGGCTGGCGCTGACAAGAAGGTGTTGGTGGCTCAGTTGACCACGAACGGTACGTTGACGGGTCAATTGTACGTGCAGGTGTTCCCACTCGGTGTGGGTGCCAACGCAGAGTACTTGACGCTCAGCTTCGGCAGCAGCTCTTGCGGTTGCACGGACGCTACGGCGTGCAATTACAACGAGAGTGCTCAGTACGACGACGGTTCTTGCTACTACGCAGACCAGTTCTACGGTTGTGACGGCGCTTGCTTGAACGACGCGGACGGTGACGGCGTGTGTGACGAACTCGAAATCGCAGGCTGTCAAGATGCTGAAGCTTGTAACTACGACGAGACGGCAACGGACGACGACGGCAACTGCGAATACGTGGAGCCAACGTTGTTGCCTGACACGGGTGCAGGTTGCACGCTCTTCTTCAGCGGCTACGCTGAGGGATCCAGCAACAACAAGTTCATGGAGATCTACAACCCAACCGATGCGACGATTGACTTGACGCAGTACGGATTCCCGAACGTGAGCAATGCTCCTGACAACGGGGCGGGCAACTACGACTTCTGGAACGACTTCCCTGCAGGTGCAAGCGTTGCCCCAGGTGATGTCTATGTGATTGCTCACGGTTCTGCAGATCCAGCCATCTTGGCTGAGGCGGACCACTTGTTCAACTTCCTTTCGAACGGGGACGATGGCTTCATGCTCGTCTTCGGAACGGCGGACAACTACGTGGCCATTGACGCTATCGGCGACTTCAACGGCGACCCTGGTTCAGGATGGAACGTTGCGGGAGTAACGAATGGCACGCAAAACCACAGCTTGATCCGTAAGTCAGACATCACCAGCGGAAACGGTGGCGACTGGGCTGCTTCTGCTGGCACGACGACTGAGGACAGCGAGTGGATTGTGCTCGACATCGACGACTGGTCTGGACTCGGCAGCCACGACTTCTCTGGCTCTTGCGGAGGAGGCACGTTCGCAGTGGTCTACGACTGTGACGGCGTGTGCTTGAACGACACGGACGGCGACGGCGTGTGTGACGAGTTGGAGATTGCAGGTTGTACCGACAGCGGTGCGTGCAACTACGACTTCGCTGCCACGGACGACAACGGTTCATGTGAGTACCTCACGTGCGCTGGATGTACGGACAGCACGGCGTGCAACTACGACGCTACGTCGACGATCGAAGACGGCTCTTGCACCTACCCAGATGCGTTCTACGACTGCGCGGGCAACTGCTTGAACCCCTCATGCTACACCTACGCGGACGGCTCGACCATCTGTGAGGAGTACGTGATCCTCGGTTGCACCTACGAAGCTTCTTGCAACTACGACATGGACGCCAACGTGGAAGATGGCCAGTGTGACTTCAGCTGCTTGTTGACCGGTTGCACGGACATGTCTGCAGTGAACTACGACGCGGCTGCGACCACGGACGACGGTTCTTGCTTGTACGTGGGTTGCATGGATCCAGAAGGATTGGATTACGATCCTACGGCCAACTACCCCGGTGGATGTGATTACCCAGACCCATGCCCAGGTGACTTCACCGGCGATGGCGAGGTGGACGTCAACGACTTGCTTGACTTCTTCCAGCTCTGGGGCAACGTCTGCGAATAAGATTGACTTCGCCTGATTGAAAAGGGAGCGGGCCACCTTCGGGTGGCCCGTTCTTATTTTTGGCCCCTATTCCAAATGACATGACTCCTCAAGACGAAGCCAAACGCGATCAGCTCCGCAAGCAATTGAACGAGACGCACACGTGGCCTTGCGTGTTCAAGTTCAAATTCATCGTGCCTGCGAAGCCGGAGAACGAGGCGGCGTTGAGGGCCATCTTCGGCCAGAAAGCGGCGTTTCAAATCCGCGAGTCGGCCAAAGGCAATTACCGCGCAGTGACGGTGGACGAAGAGGTCCAGGGTCCTGACGACATCTTCGCCCGGTACGAAGCGGCCTCGACCATTCCCGGAATTTTGTCGCTATAATGAGCATGGAGACGTTGCAATGGACGCTGCTCGTGGGCTTGTTGGCCATGGTGGTGTACGTCCTTTGGCATCGCATGCGCGCCTCGTTTGTCGAGGGAGTGGCGCCCTCGGTCGCCGCAGATTGGGAAGGTGAAGCCCTTACGGTGAAGGAGGACGTTTTGACGCTCCGGGTGCGGGTTCAACGGTCCGGGAAGGTGGACGTGAGCTTGAAAGAGGCCGAAGGGGCGGAGATGACGGTTCACTCCGGAGACCTAGTCCAAGGGGTCTACGAATGGAGAGTAGAGGCGCCAAAACAGGGCCAGTGGGTGGCGAAACTCACATGCGAGGGGCATCGGAGCGAACGACGCATCTAAGGGCCCACGAGCAAGGGCCTAACGGGACCCTTCGTTACATCCGCTCCGGCATGTCAATGCCGAGCAAGCTCATTCCGTTCGAGACCGTGGTGCTGACCGCGGCGCACAGGGCGAGGCGCAGGTTTCGGACGTCGGCGTTCTCTTCTTTGGCGATGGGGTGGTCCTGGTAGAAGCTTGAGAACGCTTTGATCAAATCGTAGCAGTGGTTGGCGACGACAGAAGGGTCGTAAGTCGCTGCGGCTTCCCGAACGACGCTTGGGAAGGCGAGGACGCCGGCGGCCAAGGTGCGTTCGGCGTCGTCAAGGGTGGTGTCGTTGGACCAGGTGAGGGTGGAGGCGTCGACCTCGGCGCTGCGCAAGATGCTTTTGCAGCGAACCACGTTGAATTGGATGAATGGAGCGGTGTTGCCGAAGAAGTCAATGCTTGATTTGGGGTCAAACATCATGGACTTCGCAGGGGCCACCTTCAACAGGAAGTACTTCAGGGCGCCGTGCCCCACTTGGCGAGCGAGCAGGGCTTTTTCGACTTCGGCGAAGTCGTCCACCTTGCCGAGTTCGTCGGAGATGGCACGCGCTGTGGTGCGCATTTCAAGCAGCAAGTCGTCGGCGTCGACCACCGTGCCTTCGCGCGACTTCATTTTGCCCTCTGGAAGCTCAACCATGCCGTAGCTGAGGTGGTGGTTCTTGTCGGCTTGAGCGAAGCCCAGTTTTTTGAGGATGAGAAAGAGGACCTTGAAGTGGTACTCCTGCTCGTTGCCGACGGTGTAGACTTGCCGGTCAAGGCCGGCGAAGTCGTCGAAGCGCAGGATGGCGGTGCCGATGTCTTGGGTCATGTAAACGGCTGTGCCGTCGCCGCGCAACAACAACTTTTCGTCGAGGCCGTCGTCCGTGAGGTCCACCCAAATCGATCCGTCCTCTTTCTGGAAAAAAATGCCTCTGGAGAGTCCGTCTTCCACGTGCTTTTTGCCGAGGAGGTAAGTGTCGGACTCGTAGTACAGCTTGTCAAACCTCACACCCATGTCGTTGTAGGTGGCGTTGAACCCGTCGTACACCCAGCCGTTCATGGTCTTCCAGAGCTCGACCACCTCTGTGTCGCCGTCTTCCCAGCGTTGCAACATGGCGCGTGCTTCTTGCATGATGGGGCTCGCGGATTCCGCTTCTTTGGGCTCCAAACCGCGTGCCACGCCTTCCGCCACTTCTGCCTTGAAGGCTTTGTCGAATGCCACGTAGTAACGGCCTACGAGCTTGTCGCCCTTTTCGCCAGTTGTGGCCGGAGTTTCGCCGTTGCCCAACTTCTGCCACGCCACCATGGACTTGCAGATGTGGATGCCGCGGTCGTTGATGATTTGGACTTTCACCACGTCGTGGCCGGCGGCTTCGAGGATGCGGGAGACGCTGTAGCCCAGGAAGTTGTTGCGCAGGTGGCCGAGGTGAAGCGGCTTGTTGGTGTTGGGGGAGCTGTACTCCACCATGACTTGCGGTTGCGATCCGGGTGTGGCAAATCCCCACGCAGGGGAGGCCAGGGCTTCTCGAAGGGTCTCCGACCAGCTCGCGTCCGTGAGGGTCAAATTCAAAAAGCCTTTGACGACGCTGTACGCCGAGATCCAGTCCTGGGAAGCAACGAGTGCCTCGCCGAGTTTTTCCGCGGCGACGTGAGGTGGGGCGCCGGCCAGGCCTGCGAGAGGAAAGACGACGACAGTGCGGTCGCCTTCGAACTCCGCGCGGGTGGATTGGATTTGGATTTGGGCGTCGGATGGACGCTTCCCAAACGTGGCTTCAAACGTGTCGAGCACGGCGTCGTGCAGGCGGGAGTCAAGGACGTGAATCATGAATCGGCAGAAGCTTCTTCGGTTCGAGGCAGGTGAATTTCAGCCATCATGCAACGCGCGGAGCCCCCGCCGCAGGTTTCGATGGTGTTCAGGTCGTTGTGGACCAGGGTGCCAAATTGACCCAAGGTCGCACGTTGGTCTTCGTTCAAGGCGTCGTAGGCGTTTTGACTCATCACGATGAGCTTGTCTCCGGCGCGGGTTTGCACCTCGAGCATGTTGCCGGCGAAGCGGTTGATTTGGGCTTCGGACAGCGGGATGACGGTCAGCCCGTCTGCTTCGAGGGAATCGCGCAACAGGGTTCGATCGTCGGCGTGGTCGACGCAGTCGAGGCACACGACGGCCCACCCCGTGCCGATGGCCATCATCACGTTGGTGTGGTAGATGGGGAGGCGGTCGACGCCCACGGTCTGCATGGCTTCGAACACCACGCCTTCGACGTCCATGGACTCGCACCATTGCTCGAAGGCGTTGCGGTCTGTCCTTGGGCTAAGCGCCGCGTAGGCTTTGCCGTGGATGCGGTCGAGCACCATGCTTCCCGTGCCTTCGAGGTAAGCCTCGTGGGCCTCAAATTCCGTGAAATCGACGACCTCGTCAAGGTCGAATCCCTGCGAGTGAACGAGGTCGTGGAGGATGTCCTCACGGCGTTCGAGCCGACGGTTGGGGGCAAACATGGGGTAGAGGCCCACGCGTCCGTCGGCGTGAAAGCTCACCCAGTTGTTGGGAAACAACGCATCAGGGGTGTCGGTCGAAGGGTCGTCTTCCACGACGAGCACGTCCACACCGCGTGCCCGCAAATCGTCCACCATGCCGTCAAACTCGTCCAGGGCTTGCTGGTGGACGTCTTCCACGTCGGCGTCCTTCTGATAGTGGTTGTTCCCGGCCGTTTCCTCGTTTTTACGGAACGTGGCGGGTCGGACCATCAGGATGTGTGAAGTGCTCTGTTGGGGCATGGGCAAACAGTTAGGCGTGACGTTGAAGGGGGAGGGTGACGCAGCGGAGCAAGCCTTCCATCTTGGCCGTTTCCTGCAAGGGTGTCGTGTAGACGTTGTACCCCCATGCCTGAAGCTGCGCATTCACCCGCCCAAACGTCGGGCAAGAGACCACGTCCTGGGGCGTGATGGAAATGAGGTTACACTGCATGTCGTACATCTCCTGGGCATCGACGTCAAGCAGGTTGCCTCCAAATCGTTCCCGAATCCAGGCGCGGTCTTCTTCAAGGCGCAGGCCTTCGGGATGGAAAATGGCGTGGCCGCCGGAAAGTACGCTGAGGCAGCAATCCAAGTGCAAGGCGTTGGCGCGAGGGTCCACGTCCGATTTTGACAACTGAAAGCCACGCACATTCCAATCGGGGTATTGGTCCGAGAGCCAATCGAGTGCCGCTTGGTTGGTGCGCGAGGTGGTGAACGTGCTGAACTCGTCAGGGGCGCTGTATCCCACCCAAATTTCCCCGTTCATCGGCATGACATCTCCGCCCTCGACGCGCACCCCTTGGGGCGGGTTGAGTTGAAGGTGGTCCGGCACGGATTGGAGCAGGGGAGCGATGCCTTCCCATTCTTCCGCCCGATCTGAGATCATGCGCGTGATGATGACGCGGTCGTCGACCACGGCACCCACGTCGCGGGCGAAAATTTGGTTCAGGTCAGTGACATTGTGCGGACGGAGCACGCGTACGTCGTGCGATTCCAACAGCCTCACGAGCCCTTCCAGTTCGCGGGCACAATCCGCTTCACGAGGGAACGTGCCGGCCAGGATGTGCTCCTTGGATTTGGGGTCGTAGGACTCCTCGACGGTGGGGATTCCGCCCATCGATTGAGCCGTGCCCACCACAACGGTGCGCAAGGCATCCCATTCGTTGACCGCACGGAGCTTCACCGACTTACTTTTTGTCGAAATGCTCCCGCTTGTGACGCAGCAACTCGAGCATGGTCTCGTTGTCCATCATCTCAGCCGCCAACTGAGGCGATTTGCTGATTTGCGGAGGGAGGAACATGCAGTGCAGGCTGTCCAAGGAGCTCAGCACGTACATGGAAGAAGTCGCGTTGATTTCGAATTGACGAATGAGCGCCGTGTCGCCGTTTTCAATCTGGTCGAATTCGTAGTACTCGATGGCTTCTTTGCCATACTGGTCCTGCAGCGTGAGCCGCATGCCTTCTGGGTTTCCTTCGAAATTCTCAAAGAAGTCCAAATAGTAGTTCAAGTCCAACCCCAACAGCGCCACACGTTGGTCTTCTTCCTCCACCCAAGGACTGACGTAGCGGATGTGGCACCCACCGGCACGGTTGCGCAAGCCTTTGTGAAACCACTTGTCCATCATCTCTTTCTGCACGGTCAGCATGGCGGTGTCTGCCGTGCGGTGACCGGGGAAGTGTTCGAACATGGCGTCCCATTCACCAACGTTGGAAAGGTGGAAGTAGGTGTACAAGTCCTCGAGCACCACTTCCATGGAATCTTCTCCCATGAACGAAGCCAACCCCACGTTGTCAACGGTCACCTTCAGCGGATCCAATTCAGGGTTTGCCTCGAGATCGGGGACAGCCACCGCCTGTTCCGGGGCGCCGTCGGCCACCATCAATTTGGCATTCACATCGCCTGAGCGAGCAGGCTGTTCACAACTCCAAAGAAATACGGCAGCCCCGACAAACAGGAGCGCAGCCAAGACGGTCACACGGTTCCAACTCATGCCTCAAAGATAAAGGCTGGACGAGCCAAGTCAGTTCACGAAAAAGGCACCTCCTTCAAGCGGGGTTTGTTGCACCAGTTTCCGTGTCAATTCGAGGCGTTCAAGGAGGAGGCGCTGCATGTCTTCCACGCGGTGTTGGCTCAAGATTTCGGCGCGCTGCATGGCGTCGATGCCCAAATGTTGGACCAAACGAACGAGCCCTTGATTCTCCAAGTTGGACACGCGCAGGTCGCGTTCCTTCATCTCCTCGACGAGCGCGTCTCGCGAGGCAGCACACGCGGTGCCAAGCGGCCAGTGGGCCCAGTCGGTCATGGCCTCCACTTCGCCAACGGGGTAGGGCACGGCTTGTGACGTTTCATCCATGGAATTCAAGCGGAACAGTCCGGTGGAGGTGACGGCAACGTCGCGTTTGCCGCCTTCCATGCGCTTTTGGACGGTGACGAGCCTCATGGTGGCTCCGACTCGCCAGATTTTGTTGTCGTGGCAAAACGGAATGCCAAACTCCGTCACCTGCATGGCCTCAAGCTCGTTGAACAACGCTTGGTACCTGGGCTCAAAGACGTGCAGTCCGACCGTTTCACCAGGCAGGGGCAGAAGTCGGAGAGGGAAGAGCGGCAATGGCATCCCCGAGGGTACAACCTTTCTCGGTCATGTGAGGTGACCGAGGTCACCAGCGCCTCACTTGTGGGGCTGAGCGAGCGCTTTGGGGACGGCAACCCCTGCATACGCACGCTGGCCGTTGGGGTAGATGCCTTCCAGCAACACGCCCTGTTCGCCGGAATGCGCCGCCCGTTCCACGGCCTGTCGCACCTCTTCCTCCGTGTGAACCGGAGTGCCATCCACGCGAAGCAAGATGAATCCACGATCCAACCCCTGGCGCTTCCATTCGCCGTCGCGGAGCGCTTCGGCGACGACGCCTCCACGGAGACGGAGCGTCTGTCGGTCGCTTGGAGAGAGCTCGCGAAGCCGCACGCCCCATTCTTCCTGCCACGTCGTTGAAGTCTCCGTCCCAGCTTCGGTTTTGGGCCGTGACGTGGCGGCAGGAGTGGGTGTGGCCGTGTGTGGTTCAAGGTCGGTGTCGCCGTGGCGGTCGGTCAACGTCACCTTGACGTCACGGCGCTGCCCGTTCCGATCGAGGGTGACCGCGACCTCGTCGCCCGGCCGATGCTTGGACAGCTGTTCTTGGAGCGCAGGAAAGGAGTTGATCGCAACGTCTTCCACTTTGAGGATGCGGTCGCCAGATTGGAGCCCAGCCGCCTCCGCACCTCCGCCTGGGCTCGTGGAACCGATTCGGACGCCGGTGCCCTGAGGGTCCACCTGCACGCCGAGGTAGGCGCGCTGCACCCGCCCAAACTCCTTCAAGTCGCGCACGACCTTGGCCACAATGGAAGAGGGAATGGCAAAGGAGTAGCCGGCGTAGGATCCGGTTTGGGAAGCGATGGCGGTGTTGATTCCAACGAGCTTGCCGTCGAGGTTGACCAAAGCGCCGCCGCTGTTTCCAGGATTGACAGCGGCGTCCGTCTGCAAAAAGCTCTCCACGGGATACACGTCCCGGGAGGCGTCGGGCGCGAGGAGGCGGATGTTGCGCCCTTTGGCGCTGATGATGCCGGCGGTGACGGTGGAGGTCAAATTCAGGGGGTTGCCCACGGCGAGCACCCATTCGCCCACCCGGACCTCGTCCGAATTGCCAAACGTCAAGGCCTCCAACTCCCTGTCGGCGTCCACTTGGAGAATCGCCAAGTCCGTACTGGGGTCACTTCCCAGCACCTTGGCGTCGTAGGAGGAGCCGTCGGACAGGTTGATGCGCACCTGGCGAGCTCCTTCAATGACGTGGTGGTTGGTGACAATCAACCCCTCCGAATCCACAACGACGCCGCTGCCCGACCCTTGCGCGACGCGTCCTGAAGCCATGCCTAACATGCTGAGCCACGGATTGCTGTAATCCGGCACGACAGAAGTTGTTTGGACGTGGACCACAGCGTGGACGCTCGCTTCGGCGGCGCGCACAAACGGGGTCTCACCAGAAGGGAGGTTGGCAGGAGCAGGGGAAGGCCAATTGGGGGTCGCCGTGGTGGAGGCGTGGGTCGGGTGAACCCAATTGGCGGGAGAGGAGTCCGGGCTGCGATCGTCCCCGGCGACGAGGTGGTAAACGCCGACCGTGGCCAGCAGAACGGTTGCTCCTTGAAAGACGAGTGTGGATGGGAAGGACATGGCGTTTGAAGTTGTTCGGAATGGAACAAATCAACGCCAAGCCCTCGTTTTTCAGGGCGTCTGAAATGTCAAGAAACTTGAAACGCCCTGGCGTTTTACTTTTCTTGGATGAGTCCAATCTCGCGCAAGCGTTGCTCGAGGTATTCGCCGGCGGTGATGGGCTCATCGATGGGCGATTCGCCTTCGTTCACGCATTGGGGAAGGGCCGCCAAGCTCATGCCGGATACGGGGTGGCAAAAGAACGGCATGCTGAAACGAGGTTGGCTCCACATTTCCCGTGGCGGGTTGACCACGCGGTGAGTTGTGGACTTCAGTTGGTGGTTGGTCAAGCGTTGCAGCATGTCACCTACGTTCACGACAAGGTGCTCGGGCAAGGCCGTGACGCCGGTCCATTCGCCCTTGGTGTCCATGACTTCAAGCCCGGCCGCCGACGCACCCACGAGCAGGGTGATCAAGTTGATGTCCTCGTGTTGTCCTGCGCGCACGCTGGAGACTGGCTCCGACGTGATGGGAGGGTAGTGGATGAGTCGCAAAATGCTGTTTCCTCCAGGGACGAATTGTTCGAAGTAATCCTCCTCCAAGTCCAAATGCAGCGCAATGGCTTTCAGCATGTCGCGGCCGACTCCTTCCAAGGCTTGGTACAATGCATCTGAATTGGACGCCAAGCCTGGGCACTGTTCGACCACAGCATTAGGGGGGTACTCGGACAAGTCAGCACCTTCGGGGATTTGCATTTGCCCCACTTGCCAAAACTCTTTCAAGTCCGCGGCCTTGGAATCCTTGGCGTGCTCTGTTCCGAAGCTGACGTACCCGCGCTGGCGGTTGTGCTCGGGGTGTTCGTGCGTCATTTTGACTTCCGTAGGCAGGGCGAAGAAGCCCTCTGCCTCGCGGTACATTCCTTCGATCAGTCCCGGGGCGACGCCGTGACCCGAGATGGCGGCAAAGCCGATTTCCCGGTACGCCGCACCGAGGTTGTCCACAAAGGTTTGGCGTTGTTCCGCAGTGCCGTGGGTGAAGTCAGCCAAATTCAGCGTGGGAATGCCCGCGACAAAGTCAAGATGCGCGACGGAAGCAGGAGGATTTTTCATGAGATCAAAATTCAGTGCAGGGGCAAGTTCGCAAAAACACGCCTCACTTGAGTTGAGATGTGTCAGCCAGAATGTGACGCAATCCGTCGCCGTGGGTGCTCCACGAAAACTTGGTTTCAATTTCCCGCCTCGCCTGCTGCGCCATCTCTTGGGCTTGGCCGCGGTTGGAGAGCATGCGGTCGATGGTTTGGGCGAAGGATTCGGCGTCGTGGCACACCTCAGCATGGCCCGCAGAAGGCAAGCCGAGCGGGGCAAAGGCGTGCGGGGAAAGCACGCATGGAAGTTCCGACGCCATGGCCTCGAGGACTTTGTTCTGCAGGCCCGTGCCCATCCGGAGGGGGGCTACGAAGAGGGTTGCCTTGTGGTATTCTGCAGCGATGTCGTCGACCCAGCCGGTGACGGTCACCCGTTCGGAGGCGAGGGCCTTGAGGCTGGGTTTGGGCTCTGCTCCAGCTAAAACCACCTTTACATCAGGGTGCTGGATGCGAGGCAAGATGTCCTCGACGAGGTGGTGGGCGGCATCCACGTTGGGCGCGTACGACATGTTGCCGGTAAACAAAATCACGGGCGGGCCTGACGGACGCTTCGAACTGGGGGCAAACGAGCTCAGGTCGACCCCGTTGGGCACGAGGTGAATGTGGTCTCGGTCTCGGTGCGGAATCAGCAGGCGGTCGTTGCGCGAAATGATGGTGTGGGCGTCGAAGTAGTCAAACACCCGCGATTCGTAGCGCGCAAGTCGCGTGCCCTCGGCGCGCATCAGCAAGCGCATGAGGGGCGACCAAGGGCGACGTTCCGAATGCGCGCGTCGGTGCATGCCGGCGCTCAGGGCATCCATGTAGTCGAGCACTTTGGGCACGTGGTGTAGGTCCTTGACGTATTCTGCGCAACGCACTAGCTGGCAGTAGATGACGTCGGGCTGGTGCTTTTCCACCAGCGCTTGCACTTCCCGTCGCGCCCGGTTTTCAGTGAACCAAATCACTTGAAACGGCAGGGACGACGCCCACGCCCAAAGCATGCGCCAAGCTCTTCCGATCGGGGACAACCGAACGACGTGCACCTCGCTCGCCGTGGCGGCGAGGGCCCCGCGCTGCGCCTCGCTGATGGCGCGGTCGCTCAAGCAGCACAGGACGACCTCGTCGGAGGAGTGGAGGTGCTTGATTTGGTGATGCAACCGAAGCTTGTCACCTTTCTCCAGAGGAAAAGGGATGCGGGAACTAAGCACGAGGACCTTCATGCGCGAACCCATTCGGAGAGGTGCTGGGTGAGGGTTTTGGCGCGAGCTCGATGCCCCATGTTTTCCAACGCCCACTGCCGTCCCGATCGGCCCAATTGAAGGGCCAAGCCGGCGTCCGTCAACACGCGAACCAACGCGTCCGACATCGCTTCAGCGGTGTCCGCAACAAGCACGTGCACGCCATCCTGAAGGTCAAGGCCTTCCATGCCTTTGGAGGTGGTGACCACCGGGCGGCCAGCTGCGAGTGCCTCCGCGAGCTTGATGCGCATGCCAGATCCGGCGTGAAGCGGAACCACCACCGCACAGGCCGAGTCGTAGGTCGAGGCCGCGTCGGCAACTTCGCCGAGGACGTTGACGCCCTGTTCTGGAGCGGAGACCAGTTCTTCAGGCATGTGGCGCCCGGCCAAGTCGAGTTCGGCATGCGTGAGCCGTTCCCGCACGAACGGCCACACTTGGTCGAGAAGCCACATCACGCCCTGTTGGTTTGGGGTCCAGTCCATGGCTCCAAGGTGGAGGATGCGCTCTGGAGCTTTGTGGATGGCCGCGTGTGGGGTGTGCTCCACGTCAAGCCCAAAGGGCAAGGCGACCACCCGTTCTGGATCCCCGACCTCTTGCGAGGTCATCGCCTCGCGAAACCACGCGGCGTCTTTCTCGGTGATGGCGGCCACGGCGTCCACGGCACCGAGCAAGCGGATCTCTTCGTCACGCAATTTGGCCTGGAACAAGCTGAGCAACCATTTCTTGGGGCCGGTGGCCATGCTTTCTGTAACTTCTTCCCACAGGTGATGTTCCACGTTGTGGGCGCGCAGCACCACCTCGGCGTCGCTCAACCGCCGAATCGCGGGAATGTAGGAGGTGGTAAACAACGATTCGAGCAGGATGACGTCAAACATCTCCTCGCGCAGCACTTGCTCGATGGCACGGTCCATTTCCGGTACGTGAAACCGGCTCAGGTGGTAGCTCTCTCCGGTGACGACGTGGCTTGCCGCGTCACGCACGTTCAATTCCGTGTCGGCGAACACCGCTTCAAACCGCGTCGCGTTCACGTAGTCTTCGTCCAGGGCGCTGGCGTCGTAAGGGTGCTTGTGCGTGTGAAGAGACAACACCTTGACCCGGTGGCCTTCCAAAAGCAGCCCCGACGTGAGGCTGTCCATGGCAATGCAGCCACCGTCCACGGCGGGGCGAGGTGGTTTGTGACAAATCTGAAGGATGCGGAGAGATTCAGCCATGAGGTCGGGTGCAAACTTACTTCGAACCCCACTGAGGCAACCAACGGCGCTCGTGGGTGGTGCTCCACATGAGGGCAAGTGCAAGAGGGAGCAGGGTGAGGGTGCTCAACCACATTCCAAACCAAGGCACCAAGGTGCCCACCTTGACCAGTTGCTCCCCCAGCATGGACAAGGAGTAGTACAGCAAAAAGACCCCAAGTGCAATGAGGGTCGGTGCGCCGAGCCCCCCGCGACCCACCAGGGCGCCGAGCGAACTGCCTACGAGGAACAACACCATGCATCCCAATGCGAGGATGTACTTGCGGTGCCATTCGATGTCGTGGCGGTGTTGCCGAAGCTGCTTGCCTTCCATGTTGCTGATGGCGTTTTCAAGGCTTCGAATGTGGTTGCGCGAGGCTTCTCGGGCTTTGTCGAACAAGCGACCTCGTGACACTGAAGGCAGGGCGCTGAACCAAGGCGTGCGAGGAGACGCCTGTGGCGTGGCTCCGGCGCTGGCATACCACCCGGTCGTGTCCGCAAGCCATTGGACATTGCGCTTGCCGTAGGCGACCAAATCCCCGCGCTCTCGCACGATTCCCTCTTGGAGCGAGTCGCTGTAATGCGCCAGCTCGGCGAGGTTCATCCGCTCGTAGGACCGTCGAAACAAATCCTCGTTCGCCATTGAAAAATCCAAACTGTGCAACGGGATCCGCAACGACTGCCGTTCAAAACGACTTTGGATGTGTGGGTGGACGCGCTCCTTTGTGTGCGACAAGGTTTCTTGGTGCTCTTCGTAGCTCACTCCATCTTCCAATTCCAGCAACAAATCTCCTCGGTCTTGCGACATGCGTCCGTGCTCGGCGTGGACGACGAGAACGCTTTGGCCCTGAGGGTCCCGGTGATCGTGGATCAGGATGTCGTCGAGGTTCCCGTCGGGATGTTTGGTTCCCACGCGAATGGAGAACCCCTCGATGCCGTTGTAGAATACCCCTTCGCGCACGTTCAAAGCCGGTTTTTGCTTCGTGACGGAGTAGAGGAGCGCACGGAACCGCATGTTGGCAGCGGGCCATCCCGTGTTGCTGAACCACAAGGCTCCGCTGCAAATGAGCGTCATGCAAAGCACCAAGGGCCGCAGAATGCGCAGGAACGACATGCCCGCAGCCTTCATGGCGGTGAGCTCGCTTCGTTCAGCCAAGTTGCCGAGGGCCATGATGGAGGCGACAAGCACGGCCAGAGGGAGGGCGAGATTGACGAGGCGCGCCGACGCGTACACCATCAATTTGAACACCACCCACAAGTCGAGCCCTTTGCCGATGAGGTCGTCGGCGTACACCCACAGGAACTGCATGTCCAAAATGAACAGCGCCACAGGGAGCGTTACGGCGAAGGGCCCCAGAAAGGCCCGCAACATGAGACGGGTCATCCTCACGAGGCGAAGATACTCCTCGAATCTCCTGTACCTTGGCCGGCAAAACCAGAACCCATGCGTTTCACACGATTTCTTTTTTCAGGCCTGACCGGCGCCGCGCTGGCCACGGCCATGATCCTCTCGGGCTGCGGCGAGGCCGCGCCCAAGGAGGGTGATTTTGCCGCAGCTCCTGCGGTGGACAAGCAGGCCAGCGAGCCCGATGCGGACGGATTTGTTTGGAAGACCGAGCAGTTCGCAGACCTCAAACTCATCCGCTACCAAATCCCCGGGTGGGAAAAACTCAGTCCCGACCAGCAAGCGTTGGTCTACTGCCTCAACATGGCCGGCCTCAGCGGCCGCGACATCATGTACGACCAAAACAACCGCTACAACCTCCGCATCCGCCGCCTCCTCGAGGACATCTACGTGAACTACGAGGGCGATCGCAACACCGTAGGGTGGCAAGCGTTCGAGGTGTACCTGAAGCGCATTTGGTTCTCCAACGGCATCCACCACCACTACGCCAACACCAAGCACCAGCCTGGCTTCAGCGAGGCCTACATGGACCACTTGCTGGCGGAGACGGGCAACAGCTTGGACGCGGAATTGCGTGGCGTCATCTTCGATCCTGCGGTGGAGGCCAAAAAAGTGGAGCAGGACGGCTCGAAGGGCCTCGTGGAAAGTTCAGCCGTGAACTTCTACGCACCCGACGTTTCCACGGAAGAAGCCAAAGCCTATTTCGAATCCATTGTGGACAAGGGCGATCGAAGCCCCGTCGAGTACGGGTTGAACAGCCGCCTTGAAAAAGACGCCGAGGGCAACGTGGTCGAGAACGTCTACAAGCTCGATGGTTTGTACGGCGAGAGCATCGCGGAGATCATCAAGTGGCTGAATGAGGCGAGCAAGTACGCGGAGAACGACAAGCAGGCCGCGGCGTTGCGGAACCTCGTGGCCTACTACGAGACGGGCGACCTCGAGAAGTGGAGCCTGTACAACATCAACTGGGTGCAAGACACCGAAGGGGATGTGGACTACATCAACGGTTTTGTGGAGGTGTACAACGATCCGCTCGGCTACACAGGCAGCTACGAGACCATCGTCGAGATCAAGGACTTCGACGCCAGCGCGCGCATGTCGACGCTGATGAACAGCGCCCAGTGGTTTGAAGATCACATGCCTTTCATGGATGCGCACAAGAAGTCGGAAGTGGTGGGCATCACGTACAACGTGGTGAACGTGGCCGGCGAGGCGGGCGATGCGTCGCCGAGCACGCCAATTGGGGTCAACCTTCCCAACAGCAACTGGATCCGTCAGGTGCACGGTTCCAAGTCGGTGTCTCTCGGCAACATTGTCAATGCTTACGACAAAGCAGCGGGTGGAGGCGTGCTCGAGGAGTTTGTGCACGACGATGCGGAGTTGATGCGCGTCAAGGCGCACAGCGAACTCGCAGGCAAGTTGCACACGGCGATGCACGAGGTCATCGGTCACGCTTCCGGCCAGCTCGAGCCTGGAGTAGGCACTCCTAAAGAGACCATCCAAGAGTACAGCTCGACCCTCGAGGAAGGGCGTGCCGACCTTGTGGCCTTGTACTTCTTGCTCGACGAGAAGATGGTGGAGCTCGGTTTGATGAAAACCCTCGATGTGGGCCGCGCTGAGTACGACAGCTACTTGCGCAACGGCATGCTGACGCAGCTCCAGCGTTTGGAATTGGGTGCGGACATTGAAGAAGCGCACATGCGCAACCGCGCGTGGGTCAGCAACTGGTGCTTCGAAAAGGGCCAGCCTGAAGGCGTGGTCGAAAAGGTGGTCCGCGACGGCAAAACCTACATCGACATCAAGGACTACGAGCGCTTGCGTGAGTTGTTTGGGGAGTTGCTGGGCGAGGTGCAGCGCATCAAGTCGCAAGGCGACTACGAAGCCGCCAAGGCGCTTGTGGAAGGCTACGGTGTGAAGGTGAACCAAGAGGAGCACAAGGAAATCCTGGACCGCGTCGCGGTCTTGGGAGTGGCTCCGTACGGCGGATTCATCAACCCCGAGATGAATGCCATGCGCGATGCGGACGGCAACATCACTTCGGTGGAGGTGACGTACCCCGACGATTTCACCGGCCAAATGCTCCGCTACAGCGAGCAGTTCAGCTTCCTCCCCGACGTGAACTGATCCCGTCGAAGGGCCATCAGGGCTCAGAATGGAACAAAGAGCCCCGGCGTGCAACTTCGCGTCGGGGCTCTTTGTTGTTCCTTTGCACTCCTCGAAAATTGAAACCCATGACGCGCTTGTTCACCACCTTCAGTTGCCTGGCCTTGGCCGCGACGTCCTTTGGTCAAACGCCTTGCGAAAACGGCGTGGCCGACGGTTACCCCTGTTCTGGGTTGGACTTGCTTTCGGTTCGGACTGTGGAGGAATTGGGGGGAGGCCAAAACGGCAACGATTGCTGGGGCTGGGTGGATCCCAACTCAGACCGCGAGTTTGTGCTGTTTGGCCGTCGGAACGGGCTTTCGATTGTGGAGGTGACGGATCCCGTGAACCCCGTGTACTTGGCGAACGTTCCGACGGCTACGGTCCAAAACTTGTGGCGCGACGTGAAGGTCTACGACAACCACGCATTCATCGTGAGCGAGGCGGGCGGCCACGGCATCCAGATTGTGGACTTGACCCAAGTCCCAGACATCACGGCAGGTCCCGTGGAGCTGGCTGCGACGGGCGCGTACTTGGGGTTTGGGAGCGCCCACAACATCGTAATGAACGAAGCTTCTGGATATGCTTACGGTGTGGGAACCAACACGGCGGGCGGCGGCTTGCACGCGGTGGACGTGTCGGACCCGACCAACCCCGTGGCCGCAGGGACCTACGACGGGGCCTACACGCACGACGCCCAGGTGGTGATGTACGACGGTCCTGACGCGGACTACGCCGGCAAAGAGATCGCGTTTTGCTTCAACGGCGGAGCTGGTGTGGCCATCGTGGACGTGTCGGACAAGACGGACATGGCGCTCGTGTCGTCGTTTGGGTACGCCAACTCGGGCTACACCCACCAAGGGTGGTTGAGTGAGGACCATGCGACGATCTACTTCAACGACGAGTTGGACGAGATGAACTTAGGCAACGGCACTCGGACGTACATCGCGGACGTGTCGGACCTTGATAACCCCGTGGTCATGGGGTTCTACGAATCGCCCAACACCGCCATCGACCACAACCTTTACGTGCGTGGCGACAAGATTTACGCGTCGAATTACCTCAGCGGGTTGAGGGTGTCCAAGATTGGTCCCGACGGCAACATCACACCTTACGCGTATTTCGACACCAACCCGGAAAGCGACGCTCCTTCCTTTGACGGGACTTGGAGCAACTACCCGTATTTCCCCAGCGGCAACATCGCGATCTCGGGGTTCACGCACCTGTTCATGGTCGCGGACCCCAATTACGTGCCGACGGAAGTGGCCGAAGCGCCGGTGGAGTTGGCCGAGAGTTTGAGCGTGTTCCCTAACCCGGCCCGAGGGTTGGTGACCCTGAGCGGCATGCCGTCGGCGAAGCGCGTTCGGGTGTTGAATGCCGTGGGGCAGGAGGTTCGGGCGTGGGGCCGCGTGCCGGGGTTGCAGGGCTTGACTTTGGACTTGGCCGGCCTCGGAGAAGGGGTGTTCTTGGTCCAGGCGGAGACGGAAGGAGGGCAGGTGCGCACGGCGCGCGTGCTGCTTCAAAACTGAGGCTTTTCAGGAACGGGTGTTCAGCAGCTCGTGCATGATCTCCCGGCAATCGTTGGGGTGAAGCGCACGGCGCAACTCGCCTTCGTGGGCCAAGCTGATGGTTCCGGTTTCTTCGCTCACCACCCAAATCAACGCGTCCGTCACTTCCGACAGTCCCAAGGCGGCGCGGTGGCGCATGCCGAGTTCGACGGGGAGGTGGTGGTTTTGGCTGACGGGAAGGACACACCGCACGGCGCGGATGCGACCCACGGCGATGTAAAGCCCGCCGTCGTGCATGCTGCATTCCTTGTGGAAAATCGCCTCGATGAGCGGCGCGTAGATGTCCGCCACAAGCTTGGTCGAGCTTTGGATGTGGTGGGTCAGGTCGGAGGTGAGCTGGACGATGATCAGGGCGCCCTCCTTGCGAGAGGCCAAGCGGTCCAGTGCCCGCACCACTTCCTCCACGGGAAAGGCGCTGCGCGCTTCTTGGGTTTTTTGGGGCAAGAATCGGATGAGCCACTTCGGCGGCTCCTTGAACGAGGCCCGGTCGCCGATGGAAAACAGGAACTGCCGGAGCTCTTGCTGGAACACGATGATGATGGCGAGGATTCCCACCGCGATGAATTGCCCGAGGATTTCCCCCATGAAGCGCATGCCCACGAGGTTCACGACCTGCCAAATGATGTAGATGGCAAGCAACCCCATGAACACCGGGATGGCCGAGGTGCCTTTGGTCAGGCGGTACACCCAGTAGACGATGAGGGCGACGAGCGCAAGGTCCAGCACCTGCACGCCCATCTTGACGAAGGGGGCGATGGCTTCCCAGAGTTCGAAGGCGAGGATGGCGTGGGCAGGGGTCATGACGGGGACGAAGTTCGGGAATCTTGGAGTGCACCGTGCAGCTTGACCACTTCGACGGCTTCCGCCACGTCGTGGACGCGCAGGAGGTGGGCGCCGCGGTCGACGGCCCAAGCGTGCAAGGCGGTGGTGCCGTTGAGCGCACGGTCGCTTGGAACGTCGAGGACTTTTTGGATCATGGACTTTCGGCTGACGCCGACCAGGATCGGGCATTGGAGTGCCTGAAATTCCGGAAGGGCGTCGAGCAGGGCGTAGTTGTGCGCGACCGTCTTGCCAAACCCAAACCCGACGTCTGCGATCACGTCCGTGACGCCCGCGTCGTAGGCGCGGAAGAGCTTGGTTTGGAGGCTCTGGTAGACGTCGCTGACCACGTCGGTGTAGGTCGGGTTGGCCTGCATCGTTGCGGGCGTGCCCTGCATGTGCATCAGGACGTAGGGCGCGCGGGCGTCCGCCACGACCTTCCACATCCCTGGGTCGGCGTCGCCTCCGGAAACGTCGTTGATCAGGTCGGCGCCGGCGTCCAGCGCCCGACGCGCCACCGAAGCGTGAAAGGTGTCGATGCTGAGAAGGGCGTCCGGGTGGGCGTTTCGCAGGGCGGACAGGACGGGGGCGAGGCGCGCCCATTCTTCGTCCGCGCCAACCTGCTCGGCGCCGGGCCTCGTCGACTGGGCCCCGAGGTCCAGCACGTCGGCCCCTTCACGGAGCATCCGTTCCGCCTGAGCCACGGCACGTCCCGTGTCGTTCCACGCCCCGCCGTCGTGAAACGAGTCGGGCGTGAGGTTGAGGATGCCCATCACCCAAGTTTGGTGAAAACTCCTCAAGGAACCACGGACAGAAATCGAAGGGGACACGGCCTGAATTGTAACTTGCCGCAAGTTAGCATGGACACCCTCGCCCAATACGACGCTTGCCTCGCAACTTGCGAGGATTTGTTCAAGCGAAAGACCCAGGATTACGGGACGGCGTGGCGCATTTTGCGCCCTTCGTCGCTCACCGACCAAATCTTCATCAAGGCCAACCGAATCCGCACCATCCAGCAGGTGGGCGAGTCGAAGGTGGACGAAGGGGTGGAGTCGGAATTCATCGGCATCGTCAACTACTGCTTCATGGCCATGGTGCAATGCCGCTTGCCGGAAGACGCGCCGATGGAGCTGAGTGTTTCGGAAGCCAATCGCCTCTACGACGAGGCCAAAGACGAGACCCGCGCGCTCATGCAAAAAAAGAACCACGACTACGGCGAGGCGTGGCGCGACATGCGGATTTCGTCCCTCACGGACCTCATTCTGATGAAGGTCCTGCGGGTGAAGCAAATTGAAAACAACGACGGCATCACCGTCGCAAGTGAGGGCGTGGAAGCCAACTACATGGACATGGCCAATTACGCACTCTTTGCATTGATTTTGAGTTCAGAAGGAGCTTCTGAGTGAACTAAATATTCAAGATATGTTGAAGGCACTTGACGGATTGACTTGGCTCTCGCGGATGCTCGTGGGGGCGCTGTTTGTGGTCTCGGGGTTGATCAAATCCAACGACGCGCTCGGCTTCATGTACAAGCTTGAGGAGTACTTCGAACCAGGGGCGATGAATCTCGAGTTTCTCGCGCCGTGGGGACTTGAGTTGGCGGTGTTTGTGTGCATCGCGGAGATCTTGTTGGGCATCGCCATCCTCGTGGGGGCGCTGCCTCGTTTGACCGCCGTCTTGACGACCGTCATGATGGTCTTCTTCACGTGGCTCACGTGGTACACCGCGACGTGCGACCCTTACGGCACCAAGCAAATTGTGGACGCGTCGGGGGCGGTGGTGGAGATCGCCAACCAATGCGTGTTGGAGTGCGGGTGTTTTGGGAATGCGATTCCGCTCACCGCCTACCAGAGCTTCCTCAAAGACGTGGTGCTCTTGATCTTCGTGGTGCCCATCGTCGTTAGTGCCTTCCTCGGCCGCATCCAGCTCAACACGCCGCGCCAGGCTACGTATTTGTACGCCGGTGCGCTGGGGGTGACGTACCTGTTTGGCGAAGGGATGCTCGACTGGAACTTCCCCGTGTTGTACCTCGCGCTCAACTTGATTGCGGCGGAAGCGGTGAAGCGCCGCAGCACGCACGCCCAAAAGGAATGGTTCATGGCCCTCGCGGTCGTGGTCGTCAGTGGGGCCGTGCAGTACTGGACCCTCGCACACCTTCCTTTGAAGGACTACCGTCCGTATGCCGAGGGCGAAAGCGTGATCCAAAACCGCATGACGGCCGATGAGCTCGGGCTTGAAGGCCCGGAGTTTGACAAGGAAATCCGGTTCCACAACCCTGAGACAGGGGCGGAAACGCTCGTCATGCAGTCGCGGTACATGGAGGAAAAGCTGTGGGACAAGAACAACGACCCCGGCAAGACCTTCAACCAGACCTACCCCGAGGCCGATTGGGACAACGCCCGCGAGGTGAAAATCAAGGACGGCTACGAACAGCGCATCCTCGACTTCCAAATGGTCGACGCCGAAGGCAACGACTACACCGACGACATCTTGTCCATGGACCAGCCGGTGCTGCTTCACATCTCGAAGGACCTCGCGGCGATGCCGACGACGTGGCAAGCCGACTTCAACGCCCTCGGACAAGCGGCGGGCGACCGCGGCTGGGCCATGTACGGCCTGACCAACGCCACGGCGGAGGAACACGCCGCCTTCGCGGCCGAGCACGGCGCGACGTACCCGTTCCTGACGTGCGACCAGACGGAATTGAAGATTGTGGTTCGCGCCAACCCCGGGCTCGTGCTGCTGCAGGGCGGGGTGGTCGTGCAGAAGTGGTCGGGCCGCGACGTGCCGACGCCGGACGAACTCGCGGAACTGCTGAGCGGCCGCTGATCATGCAGCGCGTGCTTCGCCAACTGGCCCAGGGTTTGGGCGTGCTTTGGGGGAGCGTGACGCTCGTGTTTTTGATTTTCTCGCAAGTGCCGGATCCGGCGCGCGCCATCGCAGGCCAAAACGAACGCACCGAAGCCATCGAGGCCTTCCGTGCCGCACACGGCTTGGACCTGCCCCTCGGCGCCCGGTACCTGCGTTTCCTCGGCGAGCTGTCGCCGCTCGGACCCTCGGCCGACGGCACGTTGGGGCTGAAATGGCCCGGACTGGGCACGAGCTACTTCGGAGGGCGTCCCGTGGTGGAAGCCCTCGTCGAGGCCTTGCCCGCCACCATGCTCCTCGCGTTTGCCGCGATGGGCCTCGCCCTCGCCTTGGGCATCGTCCTGGGCTTGATGCTCGCGTGGCGGGGGGACGGGCCGTTGGCGCGCGGCATCATTGGCTTGGCGACGCTGGGCATGAGCGCGCCGTCGTTCTTTGTGGCGATCCTCGTGGCGTGGGGGCTGGGCGTTGTGGCCCACGACTGGACCGGCTTGCCGGCGACGGGAGGGTGGCGCGTCCTCGATCCCTTCGAAGGCCCACAGGTCGCCTGGAAGCACCTCATCTTGCCCGCCTTGACGCTGGGCATCCGGCCGCTCTCAGTGATCATCCAACTGACCCGAAACGCCGCCGCCGACGTCCTGGAAGAATCCTACGTGCGTACCGCCCGCGCCAAGGGCATCGGGGGCTGGCAGCTCATGCGCCGCCACGTGGTGCGCAACGCCATGAACCCGGTGCTGACGGCTGCCAGCGGCTGGTTCGCCAGCATGTTGGCCGGGGCGGTGTTCGTGGAGTACGTGTTTGGGTGGAACGGCATGGGGCTGCTCATGTTCCGCGCCCTCGAGCAAGGCGACTTGCCGGTGGTGATGGGAGGGGTGCTGGTGGTGGCCACGACGTTTGTGGCGGTCAACATCCTCGTCGACGTCATGTACGGTTGGCTCGACCCGCGGGTCAGGCTGGATTGACGGCCGCCCCTGCGGCGCCTGCAGCCTTCGCAGCACCCACGACGCTGGATGCGCCGGCCTCAACGTCCTCTTGAATCCAGTTCGCGAGTTTCTCCGCCGTGGCGTGGAAGTAGCGCTTCGTCTTGTAGCTCGACACCCACTCGATGCCGCGCACGGCGTTGGTGAGGAAGAGCTCGTCGGCTTGGAGGAGGGTTTGGGGAGTCAAGGCCGCTTCGTAGACCTTGACGCCGTGGTCGAGCGCGGTGCGGATCAAGACGGACCGCATGATGCCCCCCACGCACCCGTCGTCGAGGCTGGGCGTGTACAGCACGCCGTTGGATACGACGAACAGGTTCGAACGCGACGACTCGATGATGCGCTGGTCGGGGTTGAGGACCAAGGCGTCGCCCCAGCCGCGCTGGCTCGCGTGGCGGGCCGCCCGGATGTAGACGGTGCTGGCGAGGTTCTTGAACTTGCTGATCGGCGAGCGGTGCTTGACCATGTCCTGGAAGATGTCCACGTCCAGGCCCTTGGGCGGCAAGCTGAATCCCGACTCCGTCATCGTTGCCGCCGTGGCCACCCACGACACGTCGTCCGTCTCGGGCGCGTAGGCTCCCTCTCCTGCGCGGTAGGCGGTCAGGCGAATCCGAACGTCGCCCTGCACGCCCCACGTGGCGCGCCACGCCTCCAACGACTCACGCAACGCGGCCTCGCCCAGCGACTCCGGAACGATCATCCCGTGCGCCTCGAGAGCGGCGTGCAACCGCTGCACGTGAAGGCTTAAGAACGGCACGTGGCCCGCCGTGAAGCGCATCGACTCAAACACCCCGTCGGCGAGCAAGAACGCCCGGTTGCCAAACGCCGCGGGCAGCTCCGAGCTGCGCAGCACGCGCCCGTCAACGAGGGATGTGTCCAGTTTCGCCACGGGATGAAGATACGCCCCAGACCTTACGACGCGGCGGCCTCGCCCACGATGCGCTGCACTACGTCGAGCAGCGGCGCGTTCACCCCAATCAACACGCCGCGCACGCCCACCGGCGCCGCCGCATCGAGGTCGCGCTGCTTGTCGCCGACCATCCAAGAACGCGCAGGGTCGAGCTGGTGCTTCGCGCACGCCCGCTCCACCATCAAGCTCCCGGGCTTGCGGCTCAACGACCGCCCCGTCGAGGGGTGGTGTGGGCTGTAGAAGATGTCGAGAAGCGGCGCGCCGTTCTTCTCGCATTCCGCACCCAAGAATGCGTGAATCTCCGCCACGTCCTCGTGGGTGTACAGCCCCTTGGCGAGCCCGCCCTGGTTGGTGATGAGCACCAGCTCAAAGCCTGCGTCGCGCGCCACCCGCAGCGCCTCCATGACGGTCGGAAGGATCGTGAATTCGGACAGGTTTTTGGTGTAATCGCCGGGGTCGTGGTTGATCACGCCGTCGCGGTCGAGGAAGAGGCAGGGTCGCAGGCTCATGGTGCAAACCTAACGCGGCATGCCGAGCATGGCGTATCTTAGGGGGACAACTTGACGCGATGAAACGCTTTCTTCTTCTTCTTGCGACGCTCGCGTGCTTTGCGGGCGCTCTTTCCGCCCAAACCGCGTGCCCCAACCCCTACGACGGCAACGGCGACGGGGCGGTGACGATCAGCGATTTGCTGGACCTTTTGGGCCTGTTTGGCGATGCGGATGCGGACCAAGACGGGATTTGGGACAGCGTGGACGCGTGCGTGGACACCGGCGCGTGCAACTTTGCGGCGAGCCCCACCGAGTCCTGCGCTTACATCGACGTCTTGGGCATTTGCGGCGGCGGCTGCGAGGGGGATGGCGACGGCGACGGCATCTGCGACGACGTGGACACGTGCGTGGGCGACCTCGACGAGTGCGGGGTGTGCAATGGCCCGGGCCCGACGGAAATCGTGATCGAAGACATCACCATCCTTTACGACAGTGTCTACCTCCCTCAACTAGGAGAGTGGTATGTGTATGAGTTTGGTGCCGACACCACGTTCAGCTACACCTGCGCGCCGTTCTTCGGGGACTGCGGCGACCCAGTGTCCTACCAAGGCTACGACTACGCCACAGTGCTCATCGGCGATCATTGCTGGTTTGCGGAAAACCTACGGAGCGAGAACTACGAGAACGGCGACGCTATCCCTGCGAACCTGAGCGACAGCGAGTGGTCGTCCACCACTTCCGGCGCGTTGGCGGTTTACGGCGAAGATGCAGGTTGCGAGAATTACTCTCCTGACATTGATGCCTGCGATCCCGCTCAATCTTTGAACGAGTACGGCCGCCTTTACAACTGGTACGCGGTGGACGACGCGCGCGCCCTTTGCCCCAGTGGCTGGCACGTTCCTACGGATGGGGAGTGGACAGTGATGACGGATCATTTGGGGGGTGCCTCGGTTGCAGGAGGCCAAATGAAAACGACCTACGGGTGGAACGGCGGCGGCAACGGCACGAATTCAAGCGGTTTTTCAGGTTTGCCGGGCGGCAGCCGCAACGATGGAAGCTTCTACACGGCTGGTATCTACGGACGCTGGTGGAGTTCCTCGCCCAATGGCTCCAACGCATGGCACCATTACCTGAAGAACTACAACGAGTATGTCAGCCGCAGCAGCCCCGATCAACGGAACGGCTACTCTGTTCGTTGCGTCCGGGATGCCGAGTGAGCGTAGCGAGCGAGTGTTAATCTCTTCATTCTTGGCCTTGCGCAGCAAGGCTCGAAGGCATGAGCCAAAGCAATGAGAACCCCAAGCGGCGCGAGCCGCTTTTCGCGGCCTTCGCGTGAGCGGAGGCCGCGACGCGTTTCTGGCTGAAGGTGCTGTGGAGCAACGAGGGCGAACCTCGTACCTTCGGAGGCATGAACG
>JAQCBJ010000071.1 GCA_027621555.1 Bacteroidota bacterium
AACGTTTCTGCAAGCGAGACCTCATCGTGCTGCTGAATGGCCGTGCCACTGCATTTGGTGGGACCGTTGATGGAGAAGGTGGCCACGATGAGCTTGGAACGCTCGGCGGTTCCCAAGCGCAGCGCTTGGCGGTACGCTGCTCGATCTTCCGCAGAAGTCAGGAAGTGGAAGGCCGCGCGGTCGTGCCACAGCGCGTACGTCCGAGTTGGCACGAATTCCGTGACGTCCGACACCACCCACGTGACGCGGGACGAATCCTCCCCCAGCCGCTCCTTGGCGCGGTCGATGGCCTTGGAGGAGATGTCGAGCACCGTTACGTCTGTAAACCCAGCCTGCAAGAGGTGATCGACCACGAGGCTGTCGCCTCCACCCACGTCGAGAATGGGCGCGTCCAGCGGGAGTTTCAACGCGGCGATGAAGTCCAAGGACATCTGTGGCACCGGCTGGTACCAGCTGCAGGATTCCAACGGCTTGGCGTCGTAGATGGCTTGCCAGTGGGCGGTGCGTTCCGTCGAGTTCATGCCCAAAGGTCACGCTTCCCTCCCGCTTGCTCTGGCACTTGGGTTGCTTCTCGGGTCCTCGCCGTCCGAGCCGTCCGGGGAGGCGGAGGTGTCATGGAAGCACCGATTGGAGAAGGTCGAGGAATTCGGGTTTGGACATCGCGCCTGCTCGGTAGCCCAACACGTCACCTTGCGCGTTGGTCAGGATGGTCCATGGCGTTCCTGAAATGTTGAATCGACGCAGCGTGGCTGCCGATTGAGGAGCATCCGCATCGACAAGCACGGGCACCCACGCGTCGTTCACCAGGCGCTCTACGTCTTCATCCGCCCAAACCTCACGCTTCATGATTCGGCAAGGCGAACACCACGTCGCCGTCACGAAATGCACCATCGGCTTCCCCTCTGCCTCAGCCAAGGCCTGAGCGACATCGGGGTCCGTCTGCCAGCGAATGTCGTTGGAAGGAGCGTAAAAGGAATGCCATGCGTAGGCCAAGGATGCGGCGAGAAAGCCAAGCCAAAACACCTGCGCGAGGCGCTCACGCACGGCAGGCCGAATGGATGTTGTCATGCCTGAGAGGTTGGGGTACCGCAAAAGTAACGGATGCAAGGACCATCCCACTTTGCCCCTGCAGCGGTGGCTTGAGCTAGCGCATTCGCTTTGCAACGGATACGAGCAGAAGGAGCGCAGGGACTTCGATGAGGGGACCGATGACGCCCACAAACGCTTGGTCGCTTTGCAAGCCAAACACCGCCACCGCCACCGCGATGGCCAGTTCGAAGTTGTTCCCTGCCGCCGTGAACGCCACGGCCGTGTTGTCGCCGTGGCTGGCGCCCAAGCGACGGCCCAGGAGCATGCTTAGCAAGAACATTCCGACGAAGTACACCCCAAGGGGCAGCGCAACGCGAAGGACGTCGAGGGGGAGCGCTGTGATTTGGTCTCCCTTCAGGCTGAACATCGCCACGATGGTGAACAGCAACGCCACAAGGGTCATGGGTGAGATCCGCGGAACGAAGGACTCTTGGAACCACGCCTCACCTTTGGCCCGAACCAACACTTCACGGCTGACCACCCCTGCAACGAACGGAATGCCAAGGTACACGGCCACACTTTCCGAAACCAGGGACATGGGCACCTCGACCGCGAGCGACGGCAGCCCCACCCACGTCGGCAGCTCCGTCATGAAAAGCCACGCGTAGAAGCTGTACGCCACCACTTGAAACAGGCTGTTGATCGCCACCAAACCCGCGCCCAACTCCTTGTTTCCTCCCGCCAAATCGTTCCACACCAACACCATGGCGATGCAACGGGCCAGTCCAATCAAAATGAGGCCACTCAAATACCCGGGTTCGTCGCGGAGAAACAGCGCCGCCAACCCAAACATCAACAGCGGCCCCACCACCCAATTGAGGGCCATGCTCAAGGCCACGAGGCGCGTGTTGCGAAACACCTTCGGCATCAACCGGTAATTGGCCTTGGCCAGAGGCGGGTACATCATGCAAATCAATCCCAGGGCAATGGGAAGGTTGGTCGTCCCCACTTGCATGCTGCCAAGGGCTTGCGGTACGCTTGGCACCCAGGTTCCAAGGGCCAAACCCAAGGCCATGGCCGCCAAAATCCACCATGTCAAATGGCGGTCGAGAAAACCCAATCGCCTTGCCATCACCGTAAAATCTTGACGAATGCCGTGGCTTGCAGGTACCAAAAATGGGTCCAACCAAGGCTCCCTGCCTCGTCCAATTGCTTCCAGCTCACCACGAGAGGCCCCGCTTCCCAGCGGACCGATTCGTTGATCGAAGCTCCGTACTGGAGCGTGGTCCAAGCCTCTCTAAATCGGTCGCGCGGTGCTGTGGCCCCTGCCCCATCCCAAGCCTCCAAAAACACTTCCGAGCTCACTACAAGGGATCCATCGCCCATCTGAAGAACGCCTCCAAGCTGCTGGCGCAGCCTCGGACGCACGGACCACGATTTCTCGCCAAAAGGACTGTTTTCGATCCACCTCTGGTCCCACCTCATCCGCCACCACCAAGACATGGCCGAGGTTTGTGGGGATTGGTACTTCGATTGAAGCCACAGGCGATGTTCATCCCGCACGTAGCGATCTCCCGCGCCCCAGACGCCCGAATTCGAAGGCACCCATTCATGGGTGTAACTGCCCGTCAAGGACCATCGATCGTTCAACGTGCGGGTCACATCAAATTCGGTGTACGCGAACACAAGGCTCCGAATGGCTCGGCTTCCGCCAGGTTCCACGCCTGGTCCGTAACGCTCCACCACCGCTGCATTCGAGAGTGAGGTCCGCGTTTGCTCCACCGGGAGAATACACGCAAACGAGTAATTCTCAATGAACCAGTGCTCCCCGAGCGGCATGCCCACATCCACAGTTGGCATCACCCCTACAAGGTGGACCTGCGCAGTCGACCAACGCGGATTGGCCATGGCCAGGAGTGCAGCTCCCATGTAGGTGACAAATGTTTTGACGTTCACGCCGCAAATGTCGTTCCTTGATGTTGCGCCAAGGTTAAGTTGCACAAGCGCTCCTGTTGCGAGAACTCCACGCGTGCGAAACGTTCAAGGCCTGTTCAATCACCTCCAGGCTCTCGTCCGGATAATCGACGGCGACGGTCTTGGATTCATGCAACCATGCGCGCAGCACATTCACCGATTGGGGTCCAAATTCAGGCATGGTTGTGACGCCCATTGAGGCCAACGCCGCGGCGTTGCATTGCTGCTCAAACTGCCCCTTCATCGGCACCACGAGCAACGGTTTGCACAAAAACAAGGCCTCCGAGGGTGTCTCAAAGCCCGCGCCGCAGAGCACCCCATTGCTCGAGGCCATGCTCGTGAGAAAGTCGTCTGAAGAGGCCGGCAGAAACCGCACGTTGCCCTTGGTCGTGGGCATGTCCCAATGCCGCGAAAAGACTTCCCAACGTACCTCGGGGATTTGGCCAAGCACGGCAAGCAGCGCCTGAGCACCGTAGGCAGGCAGGTAGACCGTGACGTGGCCCTCACATGTCACGGAAGCCTCGCGTACTTGGCGGCGAATGATGGGGGTTCGAATCTCCGGAGCGTAGCGCTGAAAATGAAACCCGATTTCGGAGTGGGCAGGCGCGTAATTGTTCAAGATGCGAATCGCAACCCGGTCCAGTTGGGTGGGCTTAGGGCTGCTCGGGTGCTTGACCGCGGCTTGGTGCGACAGCCCCACCACGGGAACTCCTTGCCGCTTCGCGGCCCATGCGGTCACAGGCTCAAAATCGTTCAGGACCACATCGTAGTCCCCCAAATCCAACGACCTCACGTCCCGCACCCATTGCAAAGGCTTCAAAGCCCGCAGGGAAGCTCCCCAGTCGATGCCGCCCTTCGTCCCAAACGTGAACCCCACCCCGTGGAACTGACGATCCACAGCCACGTCAAACGAACGATTCATCCCGCCGCCACTGACCCACACGTCCACGTCGACCATGCCCTGCAGAAGGGGCAACAACTCAACCGCGCGGGTATGGTGACCGTTCCCCGTGCCCTGAAAGGCGTACAGCACTTTCATGTCAAATCATGGAAAATTCCGCCAGCAACTCCTGAAACAAGTCCTTGGTGCTCCGTGCTTTTTCTCCCTTGTCGGTGTCGCGCGCAGCAACTTCCTCTTGCCAGTGAATGCACCACTCTCCCTCGTTGTATTCCAAAGCCGTGCAGTTCTCCACCCAATCACCGCTGTTGAGGTAGGTCACCCGTCCCTCGTCCATGGTGATGGTGCGGTTGGCGGGCTGGTGAATGTGGCCGCACACGACGTAATCGAACCCGTTGCGGATGGCAATCTCTGCCGCCGTTTCTTCGAAATGGTTGATGAATTTGACTGCACTTTTAACGCTTTCCTTGACTTTTTTAGACAGGGAGATGCGCCCCTTGCCCAAGGAAAGCGACACCTGGTTGATCAAATGATTGAACCAAATCAAGGCATCGTACCCCTTCCCCCCGAGCATGGCAAGCCACTTGGAGTGCTGCATGGTCACGTCGAACACGTCGCCATGAAAAAACCACGCCTTCTTTCCGTCCAACGGAAGGACCACCTTGTTGACGATTTTGAAGTTGCTCGTTTCGAAGCCTTTGAAACGGCGGAATACTTCGTCGTGGTTGCCGGTGACGTAGTAAATGGTTTTTTGGCGAGCAATCATGCCAAGGAGTTCTCGCACCACCTGCATGTGGTCCGCCGGGAAGTATTTTTTCTTGAACTGCCAAACGTCGATGATGTCCCCGTTCAGCACGAGAACCTCAGGGTCAATCGACTTCAAGTAGCGCAGCACTTCGGCTGCCCGGCATCCGCGCATGCCCAAATGCAAATCGGAAATCACGGCCACTTCGACGGGCCGTTTCAGCAAGGGCTGTTCTTGGAGAGTCATCGCCCAAGGTGCGAGGGGCTCTTTGCCTCAAGTGCAACTGTGCAATTTCAATCCGTTAAGGCAGCGCTAATTCTCCTGCACATCGTGGACCCAGCAGGACAGAAGCCGAACACCCTCAACCCAGATTTTGATTCCTCTCGTGACTGCATCGAGGTAATTTCCCACTCTGCGTCGCACAAACAGTCTCAAAGCCAATCCACGAAAAGCCTTGGGCAATTTTTCGATTGCAAGGGGTTTCACTGTAATCGAGAGCATACAAGAGACTGGGTCAAGGGGCTCGATGCGCCAAGTCACTTCGTTTTTGAGACCACTGGCAACACCAACTCTTAAATCCTATCCAACGCCGTCCAACCAAGCAGTGGATTCGCGGGTATATGTGACTCCGTTGAGATAGATGATCTCGTCTGAAAGTCCATTTTTAGCGGTGTTCTTGGTGTGTCTTCGGATGTAGGGGTGGCAGGCCTAAAGGTGATGCTCTGAAGTGATGGCTATCCATGGCGCTGATGCAGAGACCTTAACATGTTTGCTGGAGGTGACTGCATTCATTTTACAACCTGAAAGATTGATTCTCCTACCCTCAATAAATAGCACCCCGCAGGCAAATCACCGAGTCCATGAACCAATCCGTCTGAACCCAAACGCCCTGTCCGAACCACCACACCCCGGACATCATACATGTGATACGTGGCTGAACTGACGCCAATATTTCCAAGAAAAAGCTGGTCCCCAAAAGGAACGGGAGACGCCTGCACTCGGTCGTGGGTCTCGTAGGAAATGGCATCAACACCCCCACAAACTCCGGAAAAAAAATCCCAAATAATGCGATTTGGAGAGACCCCATCCATGTCTTGACCAAACCAAACATGGTCGCCGGGCATTCCATACTCCTCAATCACGGTGTACAAAGACAAACACGTGTTGTTGGTGCCTCCATAGTAGCTGTCGTGGACAACATTCCCACCATTCAATTCCGTGGAGCTCAGCGTTGAAGTTGGAATCTGAAAGTGGTCTACCCACAAACTCACCACATCAGGGACAGACGCATAGTATTGGTCCCCATTGTAGGGCAACACGAAATCTCCTGTTCCGTGGAAAATGATCATGGGAACTGGCTGGGTGGGGTCGCAGGAATCCATCTCATCTAGGAGGGCCCCGGACATGATACAAACACCCTCAAATAAGTCACCTCTCAAGCAAGCCAAACTGTACGTGAGCATCCCTCCGTTGCTGTACCCTGCAGCGTACAACCTTGACAAGTCCAACGAGAACTCCTCGTCAATGTGCTCGATCAGTTGCTCAGAGAAAAAAATGTCATCAAGATAAATGCTCTCACCACCATTGAAGCCCGGCTCCCAATAGGTGTCCTCTTTGGCAGGTCTGTATGCCGCTTGAGGGTAGGCCACAAAGAAGTTTTCCTCATCCGCCAAATCATTCAATCCACCCGTTTCGTCTGCCATGTAATAAGCGCAGCCGCCAAATCCGTGGTATACGATGACAAGCGGCAGGTTGTCGCCTTCTTGGTAACCCGATGGCACATGGATGATGTACTCCCTTGTAATGGTTTCTCCGTCGATAACCTGCGTCATCAAACGGTAGCCAGGGTCCTCGCAGTTGATAGCGCAAGTGGAATCACTTCGGATTGGCGAGACACTCTGGAGCAGTGAAGCTTCTTGAGCCTGCAATAGGTAAGGGACGATTGCGATTAATGTCAACAAAAATGAGGATAGACGCATGACAAAAGTTTGAGCAACTTACGTCAAACCACATTACCATTTTGTCGCTTGAATGTCACAACAAGGTGGAGCAGGAGGGAGTTTCTGACCTGCGGTCAGTGTTCCCCCCTTTCCCGTGAAGGGAATCGGCTCTTCAGGCCGCCATGCTGTCGCATGGCTTGTTCACATGCGCCTCGCATGCACCTTCAAGCGAG
>JAQCBJ010000072.1 GCA_027621555.1 Bacteroidota bacterium
GAACGCCTTGGCTGTCCTTGGACCACCAAGTTGACCGAGGCGGCGGGCGCCCTTGCCGACGCGCAAGTGGTGGTGGTGGCCGTGACCGACGGCCTGATCGCCGAAGTCGCCGAGGGCATCTCGGGCATGGTCTCTCCGGGCTGCGTGATGATTCACCTCTCCGGAGCGACGCCGCTTGAGGCGGTTCGGGCTCCGGGTGCGGTGGTTTGGCCGATCCGTAGCTTCAACCCCAAAGCCAGCAGCGTCCCGCTTCAAGGAACTCCCACCGTGGTGGAAGCCTCCGACGCGGTTTCGCTTGGGGTCGCCCGAACCCTTGCCGGCGCGTGGGACGCGGAGCTGTCCGAAGCCTCCGGCGAACAACGCGCCGCAGCCCACCTCGCCGCCGCCATCGCGGACAACTACGCCAACCACATGCTCGCCGAGGCCCAGCAGGTTCTCGAGCAGCGGGGCCTTCCCAAGACCATGCTCCGCAACCTCGTCTTGGGCCTGACCCAAGGCGGACTCAATGGAGACTCCCGCGAACGCCAAACGGGTCCCGCCAAGCGCGGCGACGACGCAACCTTGGCCCGTCACCGCTCCCTTCTTCCTGACGACGTGCGCGCCTTGTACGACGTCGTCGCTGCTCACATCGCCCACCGACACCACACATGAACTACAAGACGAAGCTCTCCAAAATCAAGCTCTTCGCCTTCGACTACGACGGCGTGTTCACCAACGGCACCGTGTACTTGATGCCCGACGGAAGCATGGCCCGAACCGCCTCAGCCCGCGATGGCTTTGCCGTGCAGTGGGCCGTGAAGCAGGGCCTGCAACTCGCGGTCATCTCGGGCGGCAAGGAAGAACCCGTGCGTTGGCGCATGGAGGGTCTTGGCGTGAAGGAGGTTCAACTTGGGGCCGCAGACAAACTCGAAGCGCTCACCGCGTTGACGGCGCGCTTGGGCATTGGACTGGACGAGGTGGCGTACATGGGCGACGACATGCCGGACATCAAAGCCTTGGAAGCGGTGGGTTTGAGCTGCTGCCCGTTCGACGCCGTGCCCGAGGTGCGCGAGGTGGTCGATTGGGTCGTTCCCGAGGGCGGCGGTCAGGGCTGCGTCCGAAACCTGCTCGAACAAGCCATGAAGCTCCGTGGGCTTTGGTCCAACGAAGGCGGGCATCGTTGGTAACTCCGCGTTCCTTTCCACCTGCCGACCGGCCCCTCATGCCCTAACTTCGCACACTCATGGATCGCAACACATTGACCGGGCTGCTGCTGATGATGGCCCTGCTGTTTGGGTACCAATGGTACATCTCTCCGTCGGACGAAGAAATCGCCGCGTGGGAGGCCCAACAGGAAGCCGAAGCCACCAGCCAAGACAGCCTCTTGCAAGCCTCGCTCGCGCAAGAAAGGGCCGAACTCGCTTCGATGCAGGCCATGCAATCGGGATCGAGCCTTGCCGCGGACACGGCGCAGACGGAAGCGTTGAACGCAGAGCTGCAGCGTCGGTACGGGATTTTTGGGAGTGCTGTGGCTGGCCAGGACCGCGACGTGGTCTTGGAGAACGGCAACGTCCGCGTGGTGTTCAACACCCGCGGCGGGATGCCCGTCGAGGCGACGTTGACGGACGGCTACAAGCGGTACGGGTCGGATGAGGCTGTCAGCCTCTGGGCGCGGGACTTGTCGGCCATGGACGTGTCGTGGGACGTGCCGGGCGTGGGCCGGGTCGGTTTCCGGGACCTCCACTTCCGTCCCATCAGCGAAGCCTCGTCGCAGCTGGTGATGGAAGCGACGTTGGGTGCGGGGATGGCCATCCGTTTGGTCCACAAACTCGAGGGGTACCAGGTCAAGACCGACGTGAACTTCACCGGCGTGGAGAACGCCACCGCCGGCAACCGCGTGTTCACGTGGAACGCCGTGGGACAGCGCAACGAGAAGGGCTTGGCGTGGGAGCGCCAGCACAGCGCCATCTACTACCTCGAGCTAGGCGAAGAGCGCGATTATTTGAGTGACGGCAAGGAAGACGACGACGTGCTCGAAGAGTCGCTCTCGTGGCTCGCATTCAAACAGAACTACTTCTCGGCTTTGGTGAGCAGCCCGCAGCCTTTTGGGCCTGGGGCCAAGTTGGCGAACGTGATGCCGGCCGACGACACGACGTACGTCATGGGTTACGCGGCGGAATTGCCGTACGACGGGCAGCCGCTGCACTTCTACTTTGGGCCCAACGACCTGGAAAGTCTCGAAACGACGGGGCTTACGGAGGTTGGACGCATCATTGATTACGGGTGGTGGATCTTTGGGTGGGTCAACCGAAACATCATCCTCCCGATCTACGGATTTGTCGCACAATACATCGGCAACCTCGGCTTGATCGTGCTGATTCTGACGCTGATCATCAAGAGCGTCCTGTTCCCCATCACCTGGAAGAACTTCATGAGCTCGGCGAAAATGCGCGTGCTGCGCCCGGAGCTTGACGTCATCAACGAAAGGCACAAGGACGACGCGATGCAGCGCCAGCAGGAAACGATGGAGCTGTACCGCAAGACCGGGGTCAACCCGATGTCGGGTTGCCTGCCCGCATTGCTGCAGATGCCGATCCTGTATGCCATGTTCCGCTTCTTCCCCTCGAACATTGACCTGCGCGGCCAGTCGTTCCTTTGGGCCGACGACCTCGGAGCGTACGACAGCATCCTGTCGCTGCCCTTCAACATCCCGTTCTACGGCGCCCACGTCAGCGGCTTCACGATTCTCATGGCGGCCTCCATGTTCCTGTACATGCGCATGACGATGGCCAACCAAAGCATGCCCACGCAGCCCGGCATGCCGGACATGAAGACCATCCAAACCATCATGCCGTTCACGATGCTGTTCTTCTTCAACGGTTTCGCCTCGGGCCTCAGCCTCTACTACTTCACCGCCAACGTGGTGAGCATTGGGCAGATGGTCGCCATCAAGCGTTTCTTCATCAACGAAGACAAGATCCAGGCGAAGATTGAGGACAACAAGTCCAAAGCCAAGGACCGGACCAAGCCAAGCTTCATGGAGCGCCTCCAAGAAGCCGCCAAGGAAGCGGAGAAGAAGCAGAAAGAAACCGAGCGCAAGAAGAACGACGCGCGAACCAAGCGGAAGAAGAAATGACGCGCGCTTCCCTCCTGTCTCTCTCGGCCTTGGCCGTGGCTTTGTTCACCGCCACCTTGGTGGGGTGCGCCGACACGAAAGACGTGACCGCGACGGACGTCGAGGTGCTGGTGGGCCTTCAGCGCACCGCCTGCTACGGGCGGTGCCCAGTGTACGAACTGTCCGTGCTGAACACGGGCGAGGCCACCTTGAACGTGGGACGTTTCTGCGAGGAAGCGTTTGGGCGGTCGATGGAGATGGGCATGCATCGCGCGAACGTGGACGTGGGGCTGTGGCGGATGGTCGCGGATTTGGCCTCCGACATGGGGTACGACACCCTCCAAACCCGCTACGACGACCCCATGGTCATGGACTTGCCCGCCACCATCGTCACGGTGAACGGCAAGACCGTCTACAACCGCTACGGCGGCCCCAACCTCAAAGACCTCTACGCGCGCATTGAGCGGCTCATCGGCACCACCGACTGGAAAGCCGATCCGAGCACCGCGCGCTGATTGTTTGAATTCAAATCCAACACCTTCAAGTCAACCTCAATCGACATGAAACGATTCACCACCTTGGCAGCAGCGTTCCTGCTCCTCTTCTCTTCGGCCCGCGCCGACGAGGGCATGTGGCTCCTCCACATGCTTCAGCGCATCAACGAAGCTGGCATGCAAGAAGCCGGCCTCCGCTTGAGCGCCCAAGACATCTACGACATCAACAACGCTTCCCTGAAGGACGCCATCGTGCGTTTGAACGGCGGGAGCTGCACGGCGGAGGTCATCTCTTCGCAGGGCTTGGTGCTCACCAACCACCACTGCGCGTACGGCGCCATCCAGAGCTTCAGCGCTCCGGAGCACGATTATTTGACGGACGGGTTTTGGGCCAAGGCCAAAGACCAAGAAATGCACATCGAGGACTTCTTCGTGAGCTTCCTCGTGCGCATTGACGACGTCACCGAACGCGTGCTCAGCAAAGTCAACGACGATATGCCTGAGGGCGAGCGCGGGGCGGCTGTGGCGGAAGAACTCAAGACCATCCAGGCGGAGTACATGGAGGCGAACCCCGCCTACAGCTACGACATGAAGACCATGTACTACGGCAACGAGTTCTACGTCTTCACGTACCAGGACTACAACGACGTCCGCTTGGTGGCGGCTCCCCCCGAAAGCGTGGGCAAATACGGTGGCGACACCGACAACTGGATGTGGCCACGTCACACGGGCGACTTCAGCATGGTGCGCATCTACGCCGACGGGGACAACAACCCTGCGGACTACAGTGAGGACAACGTGCCTTACACCCCCAAGCGTCACCTGAAGATCAGCATGGCCGGCGTCGACCAAGGCGACTACACCATGATCATGGGCTACCCCGGCAGCACGGACCGTTTCCTCAGCAGCTGGGGCGTCGAGCAGGCCGTCAACCTCTACAACCCTTCGGTGGTGGAGTGCCGCGACCTCAAGCTCAAGACCATGAAGAGCCACATGGACGCCGACAAGGCCGTGCGCATCAAGTACGCCGCCAAGTACGCCCAGACGGCCAACTACTGGAAGTACTACATCGGCCAAACCAAAGGCCTCAAGCGCCTTGAAGTCCAGCTCCAAAAAGAGAAGCTCGAAGCGCTCTTTGCTCGCTGGGCGAACGACGATGCCGACCGCAAGGCCGAGTACGGCGAAGCCCTCGACTTGATTGCCGAGTACTACGCGGAGACCGATGCGACGGTGCGCGGCGAAGTCTACGCCCGCGAGGCGGGACTGTTGGGCAGCGACATTGCGTTGTTTGGGTTGCGCGTGGGCTTCCGCGGCGCCGGCTTGTGGTCCGAAGACCCCGCCAAGGTGGAAGCCACCAAGGCCACGCTCCAAGGCCTCGCCGACAGCCATTTCAAAGACTACGACATGGACACGGACCGCGAGTTGTTCGTGAACATGCTCACCAAATACCGCAACGACATCGACCCGTCGCTGTGGCCCGCCCAATTCAACGTGGTGCAGGACAAGTACAAGGGCGATTTTGAAGCCTACGCCAACAAGATCTACAGCAAGTCTCCCCTCCGCAGCGCGGAAGCGTTTTCTGAGTTCTTGGCTGCCCCCAAGCAAAAGTCGTTCGACGCCGACCTCGCCATTGCGATGTCCATGAGCATCTACGAGCGTTACAGCCAAGGCACAGGTGCTGAGACACAGGCGAAGTTTGACCGTGGCTACCGTTTGTTCGTGCGCGGCTTGCGCGAGCTCATGCCCAACAAGGCGTGGTACCCCGACGCCAACTCCACGATGCGCCTCACCTACGGCCCTGTGGGCGACTACAAGCCTGCCGACGCGGTGCACTACGACTTCGTGACGACGGCCAACGGCATCCTCGAAAAGAAGGACAACAGCAACCCTGAGTTCGTCGTGCCCGAGCGCCTCGAGCAGCTCATCAAGGCGCGCGACTTTGGGCCGTACGCCGACGAAAACGGCGAACTCGTGGTGTGCTTCATCCACGGCACGGACATCACGGGCGGCAACTCCGGCAGCCCGGTCATGAACGCGGACGGCGACCTCATCGGCCTCGCCTTCGACGGCAACTGGGAAGCCATGAGCGGCGACATCGCCTTCGAGCACCAGCTCCAGCGCACCATTTCGGTCGACATCCGCTACGTGATGTGGATCCTCGACAAGTACGCAGGTTGCACCAACCTCATTGAGGAAATGGACTTCGTGTACGCTTCGGATGAGCCTGCCGACGTGTTGGCCGAGCCTCAGCTCAGCGAGCCCGCCGACGGCAAGTAAGCTTTGCTTCTACGGCGCGCAAGCGCAAGAGAAACCCCGACTCAGGCTTAGGCCTGGTCGGGGTTTTTTGGTGGGGCAAGAAGGATGGTCGCCGTCGCCGCGGACCTTAATGCGCGATCGTGCAGCCTTGGCGGGTCAGGACGGAGGTGATGAGGTACGGGTCGTCGGTGATGAGGCCGTCGACGCCCATGCGGATCAAGGCTTCGGCGTGGGTCGCGTCGTTGACGGTCCACGGGATGACCTTCAAGCCCCGGGCGTGGGCTTCGTCGAGGTCCTGTTGGGACAGGAAGGCGTAGTCCGGGCTGAGGATGGACGGCGTGAACGTGAGGAGGTCCAGCCACGAGGCCGTGCTTCCCTCCTCTTCGACGAGCCAAGCGGTGGACAGGTCGGGACGTGCGGCGTGGACCGCCTCGAGGGCCTGTGCGCTGAACGACTGGAGCGTCGTGCGGTCGGCGACCCCGTAGCGGTCGAGGACGGCGAGGACGGCCTGGGCGAAGGTCGCGGCGTCGGGATGGTGGATGCCGTCGCCTTCCGGGCGGTGCTTCAGCTCGATGTTGAAACGGACCGTGGCGAAGCGCGGGTCGGCCGCGGCGCGGTCGCGCAGGGCTTCGAAGAGCTGGGCGAGCGTGGGTTTGGTCGTGGGGACGGGACGCTGCTGGGGAAAGCGCGGGTGGCCCTGGGCGCCGCAGTCGCACTTGGCGACGTCCTCGACCGGCATCGTGAAGAGGTTCCAGGAGTGGTCCCCTTCGGCGATGGGCTGGCCGAGTGGCGTGCGGCAGATTTCAGGGCTGAGCCAGGGCTCGTGGCTGAGC
>JAQCBJ010000016.1 GCA_027621555.1 Bacteroidota bacterium
GGCGACCGCTACAAGGAGGTGCACGACGAGTACCACCGCTTGCGCGACGAGTTTTTCTACAACATCAACATCTACAAGCAGCTCCAAGAGCACGACTTGCAGAAGAACCTGAAGTTGAAGGAGGGCCTGATTGAGCAAGCGGGCACTCTTGCCTCCCTTGAAGACCTCAAGGAACGCGAAACCCTCGCCCGAAGTCTTCAGAAGCAGTGGTTCGACGTGGGGCCCTCGCCTCGCGAGACCTTCCAGGAATTGGCCGACACCTTCTTTGGCTTGACCCGCGAAACGTTTGACGCGGTCAAGGAATACTACGACGGCGTCCGCGCCCAGTTCGAAGTTCACAAAGGCGAAAAAGAAGCGCTCATCTCCGCGCTTACGGAGTTGTTGAGCGAGGACATCGACGACCACAAGGCTTGGCAAAGCGCCACCGGCAAGGTGGTCGATCTGCAGGCCAAGTGGAAGGCCACCGGATTTGCGGGCAAGGAGCACAACGAAGCGTTGTGGAGCCAATTCCGCGAAGCGGCTGACGTGTTCTTCGAGCGCAAGCAGGTCTTCTACGACCGCATCAAGGCGTCGAGCAAAGTGGCCAAAGAGAAGAAGACCAAGCTCATTGAGGAGGCCGAAGGCATCCAAAACAGCACCGACTGGAAGGCCACTTCGGACGCCATGATCCGCCTCCAAAAGGAATGGAAGGCCGCGGGCCCCTGTGCCCCGGGCGACGAACACCGCCTTTGGAAGAAGTTCCGGACGGCCCAGGACGTGTTCTTCAAGGCGAAGAAAGCCCAATTCGCCGACCGCGGCAAGGAGGAGAAGGCCAACCTCGAATTGAAGATGGCCCTCCTCGAAAAAATCGAGGCCTTCACGCTGTCCGACAACCGGAACGCGGACCTCGAGACCCTGAAAGGCTTTTCCACGGAATGGCGCGACATCGGGTTCATTCCCCGCAAGAGCCTTGACTCAGTGATGGAGCGGTTCCGCACGGCCATGGACAAGCACTACGACGCGCTGTCCGCCGCGCGTTCGGAGCGAAGTGTGCAGACCTACGGCAAGCGCGTGGAAAAGCTCGCCTCGGGCGACAACCGCGACCTGCGCCGCGAGCAGAGCATCTTGCGCGACAAGATCACCCGTCTCCAGCAGCGCATCACCTCGACCGAGGAGAACATGGAGCGCTTCACGGGAAAGGGGGCGGAATCGATTCGCGAGCAAGCGCTGAAGACCATCAAGTCGTACCAGCGCGAAATCGACGAGATCAAGGCCAAGCTCAAGATGCTTCGCGAAGCGGCCAGCTCCGACTCGTAATCAGCTTCGAACGGGCGCGCCTTCCAGCGCCACGGACGCCCAGCCCTGCGCCTCCAACCACTCGAGGTACGCAGGCAGCACCGTGTGCAACACTTCGGCGCATTTGGGGCTGTCGTGGAACACCACGATGCTCCCGGCTCGGGTGTGCCGTTTGAGGCGCTTCAGCACCGCCTCGGCGCCGGCCTGGCCCTTCGCCGCGTAATCGCCGCTCAGAACATCCCACATGACGGACGTCGCGTGGGGTGCGAGCGCCGTGGCCTGGGCGCGCGTGAATTTTCCGTAGGGCGGGCGGAACCAGGCCACGGTCTTTCCCGCACCCGCTTGCCTCACGCCCAGCTCTCCCGCCACGGCCATCGATTGGAGGGCCGACGTCACGTACTCCTGTTTCCCGGTGCGCCAACCGTGCTCATGGCGCATCGTGTGGCCGCCGAGCGCGTGACCTTGCTCCCGCACCTGCTCCAGGACATGCGGGTGGCGCTGCGCCTGTTCCCCGACCACAAAAAAGGTGGCCGTCATGTCACGGGCCTGGAGCTGTGCGAGGACCCACGGTGTGAGCTCGGGGTCGGGGCCGTCGTCGAAGGTGAGGTGGACGGCGTTTGGGCTGGAGGTGGACCACAAGGTGCCTGGCCACCACGCCTTCAAAAGCGGGTGGAGACATCGCGGGATGCGGGCGGGCCAAACCGCCCCTGATTTCAGCCCCTTCATCGCGCACGAAGGTCGACCCCTCGGGATTAACTTTGCCGGATGGAGTACGATTTTAGGGCGATTGAAGCCAAGTGGCAACGCACGTGGAAGGACACCGACGCCTACAAGGTGACGGAAGACACGTCGCGACCCAAGTTCTATGTGCTGGACATGTTCCCGTACCCCTCTGGGGCCGGCCTTCACGTGGGGCACCCCCTCGGCTACATCGCCTCCGACGTCTTCGCGCGCTACAAGCGACACCAAGGCTACAACGTCCTCCACCCCATGGGGTACGACAGCTTCGGTCTGCCGGCGGAACAGTACGCCATCCAAACCGGCCAGCATCCCGCCATCACCACCGAACAGAACATCAACCGCTACCGCGAACAGCTTGAGCAGCTCGGCTTTTGCTACGACTGGTCGCGCGAGGTGCGCACGAGCGATCCGTCCTACTACAAGTGGACGCAGTGGATTTTTGGGGAGCTCTTTGAGAGCTGGTACGACACCCAAGCCCAAAAAGCCCGACCCATCGCCGACCTCGCGGCCGCCTTCGCCGACAACGGCAACTACAACGTGCACGCGGCGTGCGACGAGGGGTGGTGGCAAGGGTTGTCGTTCCCGCATTTTGGGGAACACTTCGACGGCACCTTCACGGACACGGACTGGGCCAGCATGTCGGAAACCGAGCAGCAAGAAGTGCTCATGTGCTTCCGCATCGCTTACCTCGCGGACAGCGAAGTGAACTGGTGCCCCGCCCTCGGCACGGTGCTCGCCAACGACGAGGTCAAGGACGGCCTGAGCGAGCGGGGCGGACACCCCGTCGTCAAAAAGACGATGCGCCAATGGATGATGCGCATCACGGCCTACGCCGATCGTCTCCTCACGAGCTTGGACGACCTCGACTGGACGGACAGCGTGAAAGAAGCCCAGCGCCACTGGATTGGACGTTCCGAAGGGGCCTCCGTGCGCTTTGCGGTTGCGACGGCCGACGGCCAGCCCGACCCCTCAGGTGCTGAAGTGGAAGTCTTCACCACGCGCCCCGACACGCTGCACGGCGTGTCTTTCATGGTCCTCGCCCCCGAGCACGACCTCGTCGCCGGCCTCACGACGGACGCCCAACGCGCCGAAGTCGAGGCCTACGTCGAGGCCGCGGGCATGAAGTCCGAACGCGACCGCCAAGGCGACAAGAGCATTTCCGGCGTCTTCACCGGCGGCCACGTCGTGCACCCCGTGACGGGCGCACTCGTGCCGGTCTGGATTGCCGACTACGTCCTGGCTGGGTACGGCACGGGCGCCATCATGGCCGTCCCCGCGGGCGACGAGCGCGATTGGCGTTTCGCCTCCCACTTCAGCCTTCCCATTCCCGCCATCTTCGACGGGGTGGACACCACAGAAGCGGCCTGCACCGACAAGAACGCCACCCTCTGCCATTCCGGCGAATGGGACGGCATGCGGGCGGGCGACGCCATCCCACGGGCCCTCGACTGGGTCGAAGCCCAAGGATGCGGTACCCGAAAAGTCAATTACCGGATCCGCGACGCAGTCTTCAGTCGCCAACGGTACTGGGGCGAACCCTTCCCCATCATGTACGAAGGCGGGATTGCCAAGCGCATCACGGACGCCACAGTCACCCTCCCCAAGGTCGACGCCTACCTCCCCACCGAGGACGGCGAACCGCCTTTAGCTCGCGCGGCGCGCGAGGACTGGCCCGTGTTCCGCGGCGACGCCATGGAAACGAACACCATGCCCGGATGGGCCGGCAGCAGCTGGTACTTCTTGCGCTACATGGACCCCACCAACGAAAACGCCTTCTGCGACCGCTCCAAGAGCGACTACTGGGGCCAGGTCGACCTGTACGTCGGAGGCGCAGAGCACACCACGGGGCACTTGTTGTATTCGAGGTTTTGGACCAAGTTCCTCTGTGATCGCGGGCACATTGGATTCGACGAGCCCTTCAAGTTCATGATCAACCAAGGCATGATCTTGGGCCGCTCCAACTTCGTCTACCGCATCCAAGGCACCAACACCTTCGTGACGGCCAACAAGCGGAAAGAGCAACCGACCCAACGCCTGCACGTGGACATCAACCTCGTCGAAAACGACAAACTCAACCTCGATGGCTTCCGCGCGTGGCGCCCTGAGTTCGCGAACGCCGAGTTCATCCTCGACGACGACGGCACGTACACCTGCGGCCATGAGGTCGAGAAAATGTCCAAGTCGAAGTACAACGTCCAAACCCCCGACGACCTCGTCGAGCGTTATGGCGCGGACACCCTGCGCTGCTACGAAATGTTCCTCGGCCCGCTGACCCAGCACAAGCCTTGGGACACCCAAGGCATCAGCGGCGTTCACAACTTCTTGCGCAAGATTCAGCGTCTGTACACCCAAGCCGCGGAGGCCGACTTGCCAAGCTCTTCTTCAGAAGACGCGCTGCGCGTGGTCCACAAAGCCATCGCCAAAGTCTCGGACGACCTCGACCGCCACGCCTTCAACACGGTGGTCAGCGCCCTGATGATTGCCGTCAACGACCTTGCGTCGCTCCAAGGCGGCCTCGGCAGCGACGCGCTCCAGCCCCTGGCCATCTTGCTCAGCCCTTACGCCCCGCACTTGGCCGAGGAGCTTTGGGCCACGGCAGGTGGGTCAGGCTCTGTCTTGGACGCTTCTTGGCCGCAGGCCGATGACGCCTTCCTCGTGGAAGACCAAATCACGTACCCCATCTCCTTCAATGGCAAGGTGCGCTTCCAGCTCGCCCTCGCCGCCTCCTTGTCCGCCTCAGAGGTGGAAGCGGCTGTACGAAAGGACGATCGCACCGACGCCCAGCTCGCGGGCAAGGACATTCGGAAAATCATTGTGGTCCCCGGCCGAATCGTCAACGTGGTGATGTAAACTCACCTTGTAATCTTTCGACAAATCCTCCGATTTGTGACTGCGCTCGCCCTCCGGTGAGCGCGTTTTTTTGCAGCTAATTCAGGCATTTTCAACCTGTTACGTCCCCTCATAGCTAGCATCGACCAATCCTGAATATTTCTCTCTAAAGGCAAATAATTTTTCGACGAATTGTATATTATGTTGGATAATTGGGTAATTATGTTCTAAATTAGCGCTCAAGTGTCTTCGTGCACTTACCTAACAACCTACGTCCTATGACGAATTCTATTCAGCATGCCCCAGGGCATCTCTTGTCTTCCTCGAGCAACTCGCGTTTCGGCGCTGGCAGTTGCTCCCTGCTCTTGAACAATTCTATCTACATCCTTTTCAAATCCACTTTTACCATGAAAAACATTGTCTCTTTGATGATGGCATTGTGTTGCAGCCTCGGCCTTGGCCTTGCTCAACTCAGCCCGCTGTCTTCAACCGGCTACAGTACCGAGGCTCCGGTCGGGTACTGGCTTGAGTTGGAAACAGTCATTAGTCACTCCGGTGGCGAACTGGACAGTATGACCACCTACAGGTTGTACATGAACATGCAGAACGAGATGGACTACTTGTCCGCTTGCTCTGGAGATTCTAATAACCCGTTGATGCTTCACTCATCCTCAGGGGAATGGTACAACAACAGTGCAAACTCAGGCTGGAATGCTCAAGGCATTACTCCAATGTTCGTTGGTTTTGTTCCTGAGTTGGCGTACGACAGCTTTCTCACAATTGGTGCGCAAGATGGATTGGCTCCTGCGTCACAACAACCCTCCACCATTTGGGGAGGCATTGACGCATCAGCCGAATTCGATGGAAACGGCCCGGGCATGAACGTCACCGTCAATGATTCAACAGGCGGAGCGTGGTACATCCCGTTCCCTGGTTTGGCTGCGTACGACGAGGGTCACGTGGCCTTCGCAGGTTCATCGGGAGATGGTCAATTGCGCGTGTTGGTGGCTCAGTTCACCACGAAAGGCACAATCACGGGACAAATCTGGGTCCAAGTCTTCCAAAACGGAGACCAAGGCCAAGAATTCCGTGACCTGCTTCCCATCTGCGCAGCAGGCGATTGCGGTGGCTGCACGGACGAGTCTGCGGACAACTACGATCCCGAAGCACTTTACGACGACGAGTCTTGCCAGTACGGCACTCCTGGTTGCAATGACGACGCGGCTTGCAACTTTGACGAAGCCGCTACTTACGACGACGGCTCGTGCGAATACGCACCTGAGAACTTTGACTGCGAAGGCAACTGCATCGCGGGTGAAGACTGCAACGGAGAATGCGGCGGAACGGCCGTGTTGGACGAGTGCGGCGTGTGCGGTGGCTCTGGCATCGCTGAAGGCGATTGCGATTGCGACGGAAACGTCGAGGACGCTCTCGGCGTGTGTGGTGGCGACTGCGCCGCCGACGCAGATGCTGACGGCATTTGCGACGACGTGGACGATTGCGTCGGCACCCTCGACGCATGTGGCGTTTGCAACGGTCCTGGTGCGATCTACGAATGTGGATGTGCAGACATTGCAGAAGGAGATTGCGACTGCGACGGAAACCAACTCGACGCCCTCGGAGTGTGTGGCGGTGACTGCGCAGAGGACGCCGATGCCGATGGCATTTGCGACGACGTGGACGACTGCGTGGGTGCGTTGGACGCATGTGGCGTCTGCAACGGCCCAGGTGAGATTTACGAGTGCGGATGTGAAGACATCGCAGAAGGCGATTGCGACTGTGACGGAAACCAACTCGACGCCCTCGGCGTGTGTGGCGGTGACTGCGCAGCGGACGCCGATGCTGATGGCATTTGCGACGACGTGGACGACTGCGTGGGTGTGCTTGATGCGTGCGGCGTTTGCAACGGCCCAGGTGAGATTTACGAGTGCGGATGTGAAGACATCGCGGAAGGCGATTGCGACTGCGACGGAAACCAAGACGACGCCCTTGGCGTGTGTGGTGGTGATTGTGCTGCGGACGCAGATGCGGACGGCATTTGTGACGACGTCGACGAATGCATCGGCACGTTGGATGCCTGTGGCATTTGCAACGGCCCTGGCGCCATTTACGATTGCGGATGTGAAGACATCGCGGACGGCGACTGCGATTGCGACGGCAACCAAGAAGATGCCCTCGGCGAATGCGGCGGCGACTGCGCTGCTGACGCCGACAGCGACGGCATTTGTGACGACGAAGATGACTGCGTTGGCGCGCTCGACGCGTGCGGCATCTGCAACGGTCCTGGAGCGATTTACGAATGTGGATGTTCAGACATTGCAGAAGGCGATTGCGACTGCAGTGGCAACCAGGAAGACGCCATCGGCAACTGCGGTGGATCGTGCGAAGCTGACGAAGACGGCGATGGCATTTGTGACTCTGCCGACGATTGTGTGGGTGAATTTGATGACTGTGGCGTGTGCAACGGCGATGGAGCTTCTTGCTACTGCGAGGTGGACGACGACAACGACGGCATTTGCGACGAAGAGGATGACTGTGTAGGTTCTTACGACGACTGCGGCGTATGCAACGGGACCTCATTCTGCACCTTGGATGCCTCTGGCTTCGAAGGTTTGTCTTTGACCGCAAGCTCCTCTTGCGGGGAAGATGCCTTGGCTCCTGGCCTCGATGATTCGTTTGAATTGGTGCTGCAAGCGGGAGGAAATCTTGCTGCTTCCACCGACGCTGGATCCGTGATTGTCGGCTCTTGGGGAATCGACGAGTGCGACTGCCAAGCTGAACTTTCATTCTTCGCATTGGAATGCGATGGCGTTGCGTTCGAATTGGACGCCTTTGGCATTGCAACGCAACTCTCGGCTGAAGAGGATTGCTGCATCAGCATTTCAAACCCTGTGGACACCTGGTGTTCAACGGAGTTCTTTGACGGATTGGAAGACGAAACCGTGCCTTGCGCCGAAGATCTTCCTACCGGATGTGACCCCACGATCATGGCGCTTGATACTTGCGCTACCTCGTTGGTCATTTGCAACTACAACTCTGCTGCGGATGCGGGCTACGTGACGCACGAAGTGACCACGGCCATGGGTCCTGGTCCTGACGGTGCCATCCGCATCTACGGCTTGAGTGCCCAAACGGTGTGTGCCACGGACTACTTCGTGGAAGGAGATGAGCCATTGGTGTTGACGCGCTTCGAGTCCACGGGCACGGCTGTGCTCACGGGTGAAGTCTTCAACGACACCGACCCCTCCATTTCATTCGATGTCGAGATGTACTTCAACATGGAGGAAAATGCTGCGGAATGGATGGCGGACACCCCAGGTGCTGGTCTCTTGACGGCTTGGGACTGCGACGTTGACCCTGAAGCGTTGACGGTGTATACTTTGCGCAACACCATCTCCAAGTTGGTGGGTACTGGTTCGATGACGGGTGAGCTCTACTTGAGCCACATGCCTGTCTCTGAGAACAAGCGTTTCCAGCTCGGCGACGGCGGAAACAACCACAACTGCGAATACGGTTTTGGCGGGTGGTTTGGATGGCAGGGTGTCCTGAACGGCAACTCTGTGATGGGCTTCTCTGGCGACGTGATTGCCGATTTGGGAGACCCCATTTTGTTCGACACCGACTGCGGTGGAGAGTTTGTGGAGTTGACCTACGCCATGATCAATGTGGCTCAAGGTCAGTCTCAATTCGTCACGCAGACTTGGTCTGTGAACGACACGGAAGCTCCTGAGTTCCACAACGCACCTGAATCGTACATCGTTGAGTGGAGCGACCTCCACGACGGCGACTGCAACTGGAGCATTGAAGTTCCTTGCTTGACGACGACGGACAACTGCGCGCAATGGGATCCCATTTACGAAGGATGCAACGAGCCTGCCGATCCTTGTGGAACGGTGGAGTTCACCGAATCCATTCAACTTGGCGACTGCGAAGGCAACTTCGTCATCTTCCGCGGTTGGACCGCCACGGACGGCAGCGGCAATTCGCGCGTCCACAGCCAAACGATCCAAGTTCGTGACACGCAAGGCCCTGACTTCTCAGGCACGCCTTACGAGACCACGATTTCTTGCTCAGACCTCAATGTCATGGACTACGAGGCGAACGATTGTTCTGGAGTGACTGAAGTGTGGTTCGAGCAGAGCTTGCAGAGCGGCACGTGCAGCAACCCAGGAAGCCTCTCTCGCACGTACTACGCTACGGACGCTTGCGGCAACTTGAGCTCGTTTGAGCAAATTGTCAACATCGAGGACGACGAAGCTCCAGTGATTCTCGCTAGCGAACACTTTGTGGATTGCAGCGATTACAGCTCTGAAGACCTGTACCCCTTGATGATCCAAGATTGCGCTCTCCGCATCTGGAGCGTCGACGAGGATGGCGTTTGGTCTTCGACCTACAACACCAACTGGTCTACGGAATACGACGACATCGACTCCCCTGTGGAAGTGTCTTGGGTGGACGGTCCTGCGGTTGCCGGTGACGGCTCTTGCTACGTCATCACCCGCACGGTGACGGCGACGGACAACTGTGGCAACTCTTCAACGCTTGAGTACCCCATCAACATCACGGACACGACGGATCCTGAGATTTGGGCTTCCAACATCCTTGAAATCGAATTCGACACGTACGTCGGAAACGATGGCATGATGGTGATGGCCGATCAAATCGGTCAAATCCTTGGAGGCGACCAAGCGCAATTCTCAGTGAACGACGACTGTTCATTCGTGTGGTCGGGCATGGTGAGTGTGGAATGGACGGACGCTCCGTCTGAAGAGACGACTTGCCTTGACGTCCCTGGAGGTTCCGTGTTTGACCGTACCTACACGGTGACGGACGCTTGCGGAAACAGCGCTACGGCAGAGCAGCAGATTGTCCTTATCGACACGCAAGCTCCTGTTTGGGCGAACCCAAGCGAAACGCTTGACCCACTTCCATGTGAAGAGGCTACGCTCGAGTTGATGAACAACCCCGAGTACATGTTGAACGCGGGTGGCGTGTTTGATTCTGGCGATGCCGATCTGGACATCCAAGTGAACGCCATTTTGATGAGCGGAGGCTGCATCGGTGTGTGGTACCGCCAGTGGGTGGCCATCGACGATTGCGGAAACATGTCTTACGCGGATCAGTACGTTTCGATGTACGACAACGTGGCTCCTGAGTTCACGTCGATCCCTGCTGACTTGACCATCTCGCTCGACGGCTCATGCGCAGCCAACCAGGCCATCGAAGCCACGGGAGGTTACCCCACCGTTTCTGACAACTGCGACTTGTGCCTCGACCAAGATTTGGAAATCACTTCTTCTGAGTCAGACCAAATCTGGTTGTGCGAAGAAGGCATTGGTTCGTACCAAATTGAGCGCACCTGGAGCGTGACCGATCACTGTGGAAACACGGCGGAACACGTTCAAGTGTTGACGTTCGAGGACGACAGCGACCCCGTTTGGAACGAAACCCTCCCTGCCGACATGGAAGTGTCTTGCGAGGAGCCTGAAGCCGTCGTGTTGACCGCTTCGGACAACTGCGACGACACCTTGGAGGTCGCGTTCACGGAGGAAATCAGCGACCAAACGTGCCCCAACCGTTACACGGTGACGCGCACGTGGAGCACGGCTGACGCCTGCGGAAACGCCATCTCTCACACGCAGATCATCACGGTGGGTGACGACGAAGCTCCTGTGGGCTACGCGTCCATGCCAGACGTGTCTTGCGCGGACTACAACGAGAACCCAGACCAAATCTTTGGTGAAGTGAGCGCCACGGACAACTGCGGCGGCGAAGTCACCATCGAGTTTGATGTCAATGAGGATGAGATCATCACCCTCAATGAAGACGGTTCTGTGAAGACCGACGGCTGCGTTCAAGTGGAGCGCATCTACACCTTCACGGACGTTTGTGGCAACACAAGCCAATTGATGCAGACGATCAACATCATTGACGACGTGGCTCCAAGCTACGTTGGACCGATGGAAGTGACCATTCCTGCGCACGAGTACGACGTGGAGGGCTTGTACCCACCCGACGAGTGCTGGGAATTGATCGACGGCACGGGCGACGTCCCTGTGTGGTACGTGGATGACTGCAGCGGTTTGGACACCTGCTTGGTGATGGACTTGCCATTGTCTGGCGGGTGCGCCAACCAGCCTCACCCGAACTTCTTCGGTGAGACGGCTGCGTACTTGCGTGTCTTGACCATCATCGACAACTGCGGCAACATGTCCATGGCCGAGATCATCATCACACTCGAAGACGACCTCGACCCCATGTTTGACCACGTTCCTGCAGACTACGAAGTGTCTTGCGCTTCTGAAGTCACGTACGAAGAACCTGTGGTTTCTGACTTGACCGACGAAAACGTGGTGGTGGAATTGGTTGAGGAAGTCATTCCTGGCGATTGCCCCAACTCGTACACGTTGATTCGCACCTGGACGGCTACGGACAACTGCGACAACGAAGCCACTGCGTCTCAAACGGTGACAGTGAACGACGAAACGGCACCTGAATTGACCATCCCGGCAGACTACACGGCCGAGTGCAGCGACGAGCACCCGCTCGACGACGCTTCTGCGACGGACAACTGCGGTGATGTGAGCATTACGTTGGTGGCGGACACGGCCTTTGGCGCTTGCGCTGGAGACTACGTGGTCACCCGCACGTTCACGGCGACGGATGCTTGCGGCAATGCCACGACGGCGGCCCAAACCATCACGATCGAAGACACCACGGCTCCTGAATTCACCTACGTGCCTGCAGACTACACGGCTGAGTGCAGCGACGAGCACCCGCTCGAAGCGGCCATGGCCAGCGACAACTGTGGCAACGTCACCATCGAAATGACGGCTGACACCACGGCCGGTTCTTGCGTCAGCAATTACACGGTGGTTCGCACGTTCGTGGCCACGGACGACTGCGGTCACTCAACGACGGCCTCTCAAACCATCACGATTCAGGACACCACGGCACCTGCCTTGGAAGACGCTTCTGACTTGACGGTGGAATGCGACGGTGCTGGAAACGAAGCTGCGTTGGCTGAGTGGTTGGCTTCACACGGTGGAGCAACTGCGGAAGACAACTGCAACACCATTTCCTGGAGCAACGATTTCGACAGCTTGACTGTCGGTTGCGCAGCGACCGGTTCTGCTACGGTGACCTTCACCGTGATGGACGAGTGCGGCAACAGCGACAGCACGACGGCGACGTTCACGATCCAAGACACGACGGCACCAGCCATCGAAGGTCTGACGGACATCGACGTGTCATGCGACTTGTACAGCGAAGAAGATGCTTACGCTTCAGCTTCTGACCAGTGTGGAGAATTCACCTTGACTTGGGAAGATTCGCCCATCAGCGGAGGTTGCGCCATCCCTGTCGGCACCTACCGCCGTGAATACACGGCAACCGACGAGTGCGGCAACGTGAGCACGATGGAGCAGTACATCAGCTTGATCGATTCAATCGCTCCTGAATTCACTCTGGTTCCTGCGGATTACACCGCTGAATGCGACGAAGTGCTCGTGTTCGATGCGGCGGAAGCCACAGACAACTGCTCTGGAGCCACGATCACGGAACAGCGTGACACGATTGCAGGCGACTGCCCACAATCCTTCACGATTGTCCGTACGTTCACGGCTGCTGACAACTGCGACAACGCCACCGTGGCCCAACAGACCATCACGGTCCAGGACACCACGGCACCTGAGTTGACCATCCCAGAAGACTACACGGCTGAGTGCAGCGACGAGCACCCGCTCGGCGACGCTTACGCCTATGACAACTGCGGTGAAGTGACTCTTGAGTTGGTGACCGACACCTTGGCTGGCGACTGCGCCCAGTCTTACGTGGTCACGCGTCAGTTCACGGCGACCGACGAATGCGGAAATGCCTCTACGGCCACGCAAACAATCACAATCCAAGACACGACGGCACCTGCCTTCGTGGAAGGACTTCCTGCCGACGCTACGGTGGAATGCGACGCCATTCCTGCCGCGGACACGTTGACGGCGACCGACAACTGCCAAGACGTGAACGTCATCTTCACGGAAAGCACGGAAGAAGGTGAGTGCGCGAACGCGTACACCATCACGCGCTTGTGGACGGTTTCAGACGATTGTGGCAACACCACGTCGCACACGCAAGTGTTGACGGTGGAAGACACCACGGCGCCTGAGTTGACCATCCCTGCAGACTACACCGCTGAATGCAGCGACGAGCACCCACTCGACGACGCTTCGGCGACGGACAACTGCGGCGATGTGACGATTGATCTCGTAGCGGACACCACTTGGACGTGTGCCAACACGTACGAAGTGACCCGCACATTCACGGCCACGGACGCATGCGGCAACGCTACGACGGCGGCGCAAGTCATCACCATCCAGGACACCCAGGCTCCAGCCTTCAACGAAGCGTTGCCTGCGGACGACACGGTGGAATGCGACAGCGTCCCAGAAGCTGCGGTCTTGTCTGCAACGGACAACTGTTCTGACGTGTCAGTCATGTTCGAGGAAATCATCGAAGACGGTGAGTGCCCTCAGACGTACACGATCACGCGTGTTTGGAGTGTGGAAGACGAGTGCGGCAACGCCACGTCACACACCCAAGTGATTGAAGTGGAAGACACCACGGCTCCAACGTTCTTGAACGTGGGTGGCTTGATGAACGGTGAGACGGTAAGTGTGTCCTACGACGACAACTACGGTTCCGTCACCTTGCCTGGCTTGGTGAGCCCAACCGCGATGGACAACTGCCAAGAGCCCGAGTCTTGCGACTCAGCAGCCACGGCAGAAGCCAACGCCATGTTGATGGACGTCCTCGGATTGGAGGAAGGCCTCGCTTACTTGGTGGAAGTGAACGCGACTGGCATCAACAACCCGTTCTTGACGGGTGGGGAAACCACGTCGGGCACCATCGCCACTCCTGAAGTCATGCCTGACGGCCAAACCTGCGACAACAACCCCGTCGCTCACGGCGTACGCATGTTCAACTTCCTCGGAGGTGAATACTACACGACGGACGAAGGCACGGCTACGTTGAACGCTGACGGTTCTGTGCACGTCTCCATGACGGCGACCATGGTGAACGACACCTTGGCTACGCTGACGGTGGATGCCAACTTCGAATCGCTGATGACGTGGGAGGAGTGGCTCGACACCCCTGGGTTGGAGAGCTACAAGTCTGACTGCGGTTTGGGCGACCACACGGAGTGGATGTACACGACGTTGACTTCAGGTACGATCACAGGTGGCGGTTCCCTCGCAGGAACGAGCCTCATGCTGACGCACCAGCCAATGAACAAGTACTTCGGCTTCCAGTTTGGCGAAGGAGCCAACAACAAGAACGAAAACTTCGGCTTCAGCGGTTGGTTCTACTACTCTGGCCAGCTCCAGATGAACGGTGAAACCCCAATGACTGTCATGGGTTCAGGTGACCTCTTCGGAGACCTCGACTTCATGCAGGATTGGAGCACAACGTTGACCTACTGCATCGAAGACTGCGCTGAAAACAGCAGCGAGTTTAGCTACACCATTGCCAGCAGCGGCAGCTTGATGGACCCTCTTGACGAAGGTGGAATTCAAGAAGGCGAAGACTCTGGCTTGGTGACGCCGAAGGAGCTCATCCAGATTGTCACCTTGCACCCGAACCCAACCAACGGGCAAACCATGCTCGTGTTGGAATCAGAGCAAGACGTGGTCGCGACTGTGGCCATGTACGACATGAGTGGCGGATTGGTGGACATGATCTACCAAGGCCAAATCGTGGCAAACTGGAGCACCACCCTCAACATTGACGCTCAGGGATTGGAATCTGGCATGTACCAGATCCGAATCAATGCGAAGGAGTTCGTGACGACGAAAAAACTTCTTGTTATTGAGTAACCCTCCCACTGAGCTTGCGTCTTAAATGCGGAAGGCCGTCCCTCGGGGCGGCCTTCTTTTTTGCATTAAGAGCTATCTTTTGCGTCATGAATTGGAAAGCTCTCCCCTCATTCACACACGTTTTTCTGACCGTGCTCTTGGCTTCATTGGTGGCGATGGATTCGTCTGCGCAATCCGAACCTGGGTTCCCTTACAATCCCGATTCCAACGGCAACGAGTCCATTGAAACGGAAGACCTTCTGTCGTTTTTGACCGTTTTTGGTTCTCCTTTTCTCCCTTCGGGTGTCCTTCCCGTCGAAGGTGGGGGCACAGGCGTTTCGACGGTAGACAGCGCGCGTGTCGTGCTCCAGGTGAGCACCTACGCCGACGTCACACCTTTGGGTCAAGTGAATCCGCGTGGGCAAGTGAATGGGTCGTTGAACATCGCCCAAAGCCTGGCGCAAGGGTTTGGAACGTCGGCCACGGGGACGTACTCGCAGGCCCAGGGCCGCAACACCACCGCGTCAGGAGCGTACAGCTTCGCCAGCAACCAAAACAGCACCGCCACGGGGATTTGCTCCAGCGCCATCGGAGAAGGGTCTTCGTCGACGTCCACGGCCGCGCACGCGCAGGGGTTGGGGTCGTTGGCCGCGGGTTTGGCCTCGCACGCGGAAGGCTACCAAACGGACGCCCTGAGCAGCTACAGCCACTCGGAAGGGTACCGCACCGAAGCCAGCAACACGGCCGCGCACGCCGAAGGCTACCAGAGCTTGGCGGACGGCCTGTACAGCCACGCTGAGAACCGCAACACCGTGGCCTCCGCCACGTGCGCCCACGCCGAAGGGGAAGGCACCTCCGCGACCGCCGATGCCGCCCACAGCGAGGGGTACCAAACCTTGTCGAGCGGCTTTGCAGCGCACGCCGAAGGCTACCAGACCGTGGCTTCCGGCTTGTACAGCCACGCTTCCGGTCGAGGCTCCACAGCGACAGCAAGTTCGTCGGCCGCAGTGGGGTACAACGTGGTGGCCGATCAGGAGAACAGCACCGTCGTGGGGCAATGGAATTTGGAAGGCCAAACAGGCCTGTTGTTTGTCGTCGGCAACGGCGCGGACGTCGACAACCGAAGCGACGCCTTGCAAGTGGACAACCTTGGCAACCTGACCGCGAGCGGCAAGGTGGTGGCCAACGGACAAGACCTGCTCCTGCTCATCACCACCCTGCAGAACCAAGTGGACACACTCAACGCTCAGGTGGCGACCATGCAGGCCCAGATTGACGCCCTCGGCGGAAACTAAGCGTGAGAAATGGCGTCCGAAGCGACGTCAGAGCTTGATGCAGATGTTTTGGGGTTCCGTGAAGAACTCCAAGGCTTCGAAGCCTCCTTCCCGACCTACGCCGGAGGCCTTGACGCCGCCAAACGGGGTGCGCAGGTCGCGGAGCAGCCACGTGTTGACCCACACGATGCCCGAATCGATGGCCGCCGCAACGCGATGCGCGCGCTTGAGGTCACTGGTCCACAACGTGGCGGCGAGGCCGTAGGCGGTGTCGTTCGCGAGCGCCAAGGCTTGCTCCTCCGTGTCGAAGGGCTGCAGGGTGACGACCGGCCCAAAAATCTCTTCCTGGTTGGTGCGGCACTCGGGACCCAGCCCCTCAATGACGGTGGGCGCGATGTAGTAGCCGTTCTCGACGCCTTCGGGATGCACCCGTTCGCCGCCGCACAAGACCCGTCCCCCTTCCTCTCGAGCGAGTTCGATGTACGACAAGATCTTGTTCATGTGGGCCTCACTCACAACCGCGCCCATCTTCGAGGACGGGTCAAGAGGGTCGCTCGCCACCATCTTCGATGCCTTCGCCACAAGCGCATCCCGGAACTTCTCGTAGATCGGGCGCTCAATCAAAATGCGGGAACCGCACAGGCAGATTTGGCCTTGGTTCGCGAAAGAGCTCCGAAGCGTGGTGCGCAGGGCCTCGTCAAAGTCGGCGTCGGCAAAAATCAAAGCGGGGTTCTTGCCGCCCAACTCCAGGCTCATCTTCTTGAACTTCGGCGCGACGTGGCCCGCAATGCGCGCCCCCGTCACTGTGCCGCCGGTGAACGACACCGCCGCGATGTCCGGGTGGGTCACCATCGCCTCGCCCACTTCCGGCCCCAGTCCATGCAGGACGTTGAACACCCCGTTCGGGAATCCCGCTTCCTTGATCCACGTGCTAAGGAGGTAGGCCGTGACAGGCGTAAGTTCGGACGGTTTGGCCACAACGCAGTTGCCCGCGGCAAGCGCAGGCGCCACCTTCCATGTGAAGAGGTACAAGGGCAAATTCCAAGGACTGATGCACGCCACCACACCAAGCGGCTTGCGCAAAGTGTAATTGATGGCCTCGCCCTCCATGGCATGGCTCTGGCTGGCGTAGTGCTGAATGCCTGTGGCGTAAAAGCGGAGGTTCTTCTCGGCGCGGGGGATGTCGACGTGAGCAGCCAAGGAAATCGGCTTGCCGTTGTCGCGGGCTTCCGCTTCGGCGAGCATGGCAGCGTGATCCCGAACCGCGTCGGCCAGCCTGTCGAGGCAGGCAGCCCGTTCCGCTGCAGGTGTCGCCGCCCAGCTTGGGAAGGCTCGCTTCGCTGCCGCCATCGCCCGGTCCACCTCAGCCTGGCCTGAGCGGGGCAAGGTGCCAAACACTTCGCCCGTTCCCGGTGCCACATTGTCAAGGACTTCAGCGGTCGTTTCGAGCGCGCCGTCCACAAAATTCCGTACCTCCATGTGGACGAAGTTACCTTGCGTTGTTTATCTTCGCACCGCTTTTGAGCAATTGCCCCATGGTGTAATGGTAACACACCGGTTTTTGGTACCGTTTTTCCAGGTTCGAGTCCTGGTGGGGCAACCAACCAAAACCAAAAAGCCGCCCCTTCGAGGGCGGCTTTTTTGTGCGCATCTGTTTGCCAAGGTGACTTCGAGGTCAGTCGGCGATGAGCTCGAAGAGGCTGTCGAGGTTGGGCGCCAAGATGACTTCGATTCGGCGGTTCTTCGCCTTGTCGGCCGCGTCTACTGGGTGGTACTCGCTTCGCCCCGAAGCCGCCAACATGGAAGGGTCCACGCCCGGATTCTCGAGCAAAATGTTGACCACGGCGGTCGCGCGCAACACGCTGAGCTCCCAGTTGTCCCGGGGAATGCTCGTGCTGCGAAGTTGGTCGGTGTCGGTGTGCCCTTCGACCACAATTTCCAAGTCGGACTGCTCCGCAATAACTCCGGCCAAACCTTGAAGGGCCTCGCGACCTCCTGGATCCACCGAGGCGCTGCCCGAGGGAAAGAGCAATTTCGCTTCCATGCTCACGTATACCTTTCCATTGCGTTGCTCCACATTCAAGCCTTTGCCTTGGAACCCGAGCAAGGCCTCGGCCAAGCGGGCACGCAGCGCCTCGGCGGCGCGCTCGCGTGCCTCGAGCAAAGATTCGAGCTCTTCCACGCGCTTGCTGCGAGCTTCGAGCAAGGCCGACTTGTCATTCAGGTCTTTTTCCAAGCGGTTCAAGCGGTCTTCCCGGGCTTGAAGTTCTTCTCGGATTTTCATGACGTCTTCGAGCAGTTGCCGATTCTCTTCGGCGATGTCGCTTAGGCGACCTGAGCTCTGGCTGGTTAACGCATCGTTGAGTTCGGTCAGACGATCCACTTCTTCTCGGAGACGCTTGCCTTCTGCACCCAGGCTGTTGGCGTCGGCCGCCAAGGCTTCGCTCTCTGCGGTCAATCGGGCCACCTGACCTTCCAATTCCCGGCTGCTTACTTGCGCATCCTGACGGGCCAAACGCAATTCTGAATTTTCCTTTTCCGCCTCGTCGAGTTGGGATTGAAGGGCTTCATATTGCTGGGTCGTGACGCATCCGGGCAGCACCACAAAGGCGGCAATCAAGGCTCCGAAAGCGAAGTGCCGTCCAAGGCACGAGGGAAGGATGGAAAAGGTCATGGTAGGAATTCTCTTGATGCGCAGGGCCAACAGCGAAGTTCATGCCAAACCGAAGCGAAGTGGGCTCCGATGCCCACGCCTTATTCACACCGAAATGTCAACCTAAAGGCCCTTCGACCTTCCCCGCATCAGTTGATGGGCAGGGCGTACTGGCCTCCGCTCACAGCTGTAGCCGTTCCGCCTGCATCCATCATGGAACCGGAGAACGTGCCCACCACGTACCCGCCAGAAACGGCGTCGATGTAGTTGATCACGAACGTCGTGTTTCCGCCAAAGAGCGTTGTGTAGTTCACACCGAGCGTGCTCGTGTAGACTCCGGCTTGGGGCAATGCTGTGGCGTTCAAAGCCACGCTGTATCCGTTGTACCAACCGTCCGCAGGCTCAGCGACCACAAACCCAAGCTGGGCGCCCGTCAAGCTGACACCGGTGATCTGCAAGTTGCCACTCACGAGTTCGGCCGTGGCCGTGGCGTCGCCGAAGTACTGCACTCCGCCGTTCATCCACGTGATCTCCGCAGCGCAAGGTTCGCAGTTGGGCCCACCGCAATCGATGTAGTCCTCAAGGCCGTCCTGGATGCCGTTCGTGCAATCGCACAAGCACTCGCAGGGCTCGCAATCGGCTCCTCCGCAATCGATGCCTGATTCGTCGCCATTCAATTCAAGGTCGTCGCACGTTGGACAAGGATCGCAATCCACACCGCCGCAATCCACCTCTTGCTCGTAGCCGTTCAACAGGCCGTCTCCGCACAATTCAGGACAAGCAGGGCATCCGTCGCAACCGCAATCAATGCCGGTTTCTCCCTCGTCCAACTGGCCGTTGAAGTTGGTCTCGCACGGCTCACAGCTTCCGCCGCAATCCACCCACTGCTCGCCGAGAAGCGGATTCCAAACACCATTCTCACACGGGTCACATGGGTCGCAAATCGGACCACCACAATCGACAAGTTCCTCGCCGTTGTTCAAGATTTCGTCGTAGCAGTTCTCGCCGATGAGGTTGTCGTCGTTCAAGCAGCTGGTCAACGTGAAGGCGGCCAAGAACACTGTCAATGTCGCGGCGAGAAAGCGGCCGACGAAAGAAGTTTGGAGTCCGTGAGAGGTCATGTGCGTAATTTTGACGAGGCGAAAGATACAACTGGAACACAACTGGACCCCGCATCCCTCTCAGCACCATGGACAACCTCGAATGGAAGCCTTCCAAAGCACCCGATTTTCAAGAAGTGGGTCGCTTGTCGAAAGACACGGGACTGAGTCCGTTGGTTGCATCGCTGCTGATTCAACGTGGGATGACAAGCGCCGATGCGGTGGCCGATTTCCTCGATCCGAGCCGTGAAAAGCTGCACGATCCCTTCTTGATGAAGGACATGGACAAAGCCGTGTCCCGCATCATGAAAGCCATTGAAGGCAACGAACGCATCATGATCTACGGCGATTACGACGTCGACGGCACGACCTCAGTGGCCATGGTCTCCTCGTTCTTCAAGGGACTTCAGGTGCAGGTCCTCCCTTACATTCCCATGCGCTACGGCGAGGGATACGGCGTATCGCCTAAAGGTGTCGAGCGTGCGAAAGTCTCCGGTTGCTCCCTCTTGATCACCCTGGATTGCGGCACCAAGGATTTTGACGCCTTGGCGGCGGCGGCTGAGGCGGGGATCGACACCATCGTGTGCGACCACCACCTGCCTGCCGAGACGCTTCCTGTGACGCACGCCCTGTTGAACCCCAAACAAGAAGGCTGCCCCTACCCCTTCAAGGAACTCTCGGGCGCCGGGGTGGCGTTCAAATTGCTGACGGCGCTGGTCAACACCATCGGCCTCACGATGTCGTCGGTGTACGACCACCTCGACTTGCTCGCACTTAGCATCGGCGCCGACCTGGTCGACATCACTGGGGAAAACCGCATCCTGGCCCACCACGGCATGCGCAAGCTTCGCAAGACGATGCGTCCAGGCATCCGGGCGATGCTCCACGTAGCCAACATCGAGCGCGTGCCCAACACGGTGCGCGACATCAGCTTCACGCTCGGTCCCCGCATCAACGCGGCTGGCCGTGTCGGACACGCGTTGAAAGCCGTGGAGTTGTTGATGGCGTCGGACGACAACACGGCGTACGAATTGGCGTACGAGCTCGAGTCCATGAACCAAGCGAGGCGCGATTTGGACGAAGACATGACCGAAGAGGCGCTCGCCCAAATGGCGGAGCAGCCCGCCGGCCGTTGCTGCACCGTGGTGTGCGGCGAAGGGTGGCACCGCGGTGTGCTGGGCATTGTGGCGAGCCGCTTGGTGGAGGCGCGGTACAGGCCGACCATCGTGCTGAGTGAGGAGAATGGACTGTTGATGGGAAGTGCGCGCAGCGTGCAGGGCGTCGACATCCACGAGGCCCTGGAGGATTGTCGGTCGTACCTCGAACAGTTCGGAGGGCACCCGATGGCCGCTGGATTGCAGCTTCGAAGCCACCAACTTCGCGACTTCACGGCGGCCATCGAAAAGAGCATCGCTGCGCAGGTCAACGGCCGGATCCCGGCACCGAGCATCAGCTACCACCTCGAAATCGACCTCGACGCCATGACCCCGAACGTCTTTGAGGAGATGGGGCGGTTGGCTCCGTTTGGGCCCGGCAACGGCGTGCCCGTGTTCATGGCCAGCGGCTTGAAAGCCGTTCTCCCCCCGCGCACAGTGGGGCACCGCGGGCGTCACTTGAAACTCATCGTGCAGAAAGCCAACGGCTCCGGAGCGCGCTTTGAGGCCATTGGGTTTGGGATGGGCGACCGCCTGGAGGAAGTGCGTCAGATGAAAGAGATGGATCTTGTGTTCACGCTCGTCCAAAACACATTCCGCGGCCGCACCTCGCTCAACATGCACATTCGGGCCATTCGCCCGAGCGAAGATTGACGGTCAGTCGTCCGACGCCGGACGATGATCCACGATGTGGAGGTCGCGCTGCGGGAATGGAATGGTCACGCCGTGCTCACGGAATTTCGCGTCAATGGCGGTCCGAACGCGGCTCTGGATGGCCATGCGGTCCCACGGGTCGTCGAGCCACCCCATGACACTAAAGTTGAGTGACGAGTCCGCAAAGTCTTGGAAAAACACCGCCGGCTCGGGGGACTGCAGCACCTCGGGCTGTTCCGACATCGCTTCCGCGAGCAAACGGCTCACGAGCGCGACGTCGCTGCCGTAGGCCACTCCGACGTTGACGCGAATGCGCATGGCGCGGTCGCCCTGGCTGAGGTTGACCACGGCCTCGCCGGCCACCTTGGCGTTGGGAAGAACGATGAGCTCGCCTGCGACGGTGACGGCCCGTGTCGAACGAAGATCGATGCGTTCGATGCGAACCAGCTTGCCGTCGACTTCCAGGACGTTGCCGACCGCGACGCCCCCCTCAAACAGAAGGACAAAACCGCTGACGACGTCGTTGAAAAAGCCTTGGAGCCCAATCCCCACGCCCACCAAGAGCGCGGCCGAACCGGCCCAAAGTGCCGTCAACTCCACCCCTAAAATGGACAGCACGAAGAGCGCCGTCACCGTCCACACCGTGGACGTCACGAGGCGACGGATGATGAACCGTTTGCCCTCGTCCATGGCTTCCATCTTCTTCGCACGCCGAAGGCCACGTCGAAACAGAGCGAGCAACACGCGGGCGGCCAAAATCACGGCAGCCACCTCCACCAACTCCAGCACCGTGATGCTGTGGTGTCCAAGGTGGAAAGTCCGGTTCAGGAGTTCGTTCACGAGATGGGCAATCGAGGGTTAGGGCAAAATGACGGTGCCAAAATGGGCCAAAGTCGCTTGAATCTCGCGGTCGACCTGGACTTTTTGGGCGAGAAGGTCGCGTTCGTCTTCGACGCTCAACCCGCCCGCCTGAAGCTTGGACGCCACCTCTTTGGACGTGGCTCGCAAGTCCATCAAATGCAGTCGGCGCAGGCTGTCCTCGAGCAACGAGATCAACTGGTCGCGCTCCACCACGGGGTAAATTTTGTGCCGGTTGGACCAGTTGGGGCTCAGCACGTGCTGGTGCACCAAGGCACCGGCCACCTTTTGCTGGACGCCCATGTCCGCGTCGTTGGCGAGCTGGTCAGCCGTGAGGATGCGCTCGTGGTCGAGTTCGTCCGAGAAACGTTTCACGACCGAGAGGTTCATCGGGTCGCGGATTTCGATGTGCTCTTCTTCGAGACGGTGGATCACGAGTTCAGCAAACGGCACCTCGAGATCGGTCGCCTCGGCGCCTTCTTCGCCTTCGACCCGGACCGTCACCACTTCCGTGGCGTACTCAAGCAAAGCCCGGACAAGGTCGTTCTCCACCACGGTCCGCTCCGACACGGCTGGCACCAGCGCTTCGCCCACAGGAGGGGCGTCGACGGGGAGCGGCGCGCCAGGGTCCCCGGGAAAGCTCGCCGTGCCGGGAGTGCCGGGATAGCTCGGCGTGCCGGAGGGGGCGGCGTGAGGCGAGGTGCGTGCCGCGCGCTTCGCCGCAGCCTGCGATTGCTTGTGGATTTCCTGGGCAAGCGCCGAGCCGAGTACGCTCTCGTCCATGCCGAGCTGCGCCGCGGACGACTGCAAGTACACCGAGCGCTGGATCGTGTCCGGGATGGCGGCGATGGACTCCACGACGGACCGAATCATCTCGGCGCGCTTCATGGGGTCCGTGCCCGCCTCGTCGGCCAACAGCTTGGCTTTGAACTGCAGGAAATCTTGGGCGTCGTCGTGGATCGCGCGGTGCAACGCGTCGCTGCCGACCTTCTTGGCGTACGTGTCGGGGTCGTCGCCGTCCGGCAACAGAACCACCTTCACGGCCATGCCTTCGGCGAGCAACATGTCGATGCCTCGAAGCGAAGCCCGAATGCCCGCCGCGTCCCCATCAAAAATGACTGTGACGTGCTTGGTGTAGCGACGGATCAGGTGGATTTGGCCGGTCGTGAGGGCGGTGCCGCTCGACGCGACGACGTTCTCCACCCCGGCCTGGTGCATCGCCATGACGTCGGTGTACCCCTCGACCAGAAAGCACCGTTCCTCTTTGACGATGGCCGGTTTGGCGAGGTGCATGCCGTACAGCACCTTCGACTTGTTGTACAGGACGCTCTCGGGCGAGTTGAAGTACTTCGCAACCTTTTTGTCGGTGCTGAGGGTACGGCCCCCAAACCCAATGACCCGACCCGTCACATCCCGAATCGGGAACATGACTCGGCCTTTGAAGAAGTCCCAAAGCGACCCGTCCTCCCGTTGCTTGCTCAAGCCCGACTCGACCAACTTGTCGGCAGGGTATCCGGCCGCCTGGGCCGCCGTCGCCAGTGCGTCCCAGGACTCGGGGCTGTACCCGATTAGGAACTTGTCCAGGACGTCGTCCCGGAACCCGCGCTCCACGAAGTAACTCCGGCCAATGGCCTTGCCGGCGTCGGTCGTTTTCATTTGGTCCACGAACCACTTCGACGCCCACGTCACCAGGTTTCCGAGGCTTTCCTTGGCCGTCGCAGCCGCAATCTCCTCGGGCGAGCGCTCCTTCTCCTCCACCTCGATGTTGTACCGGCGCGCCAACATTTTCAGGGCTTCCGGATAGCTGGCTTTTTCCAGCTCCATCAAGAACGTGACCACGCTGCCTCCCTTGCCGCTCGAAAAACACTTGAAAATGCCCTTAGCCGGCAAGACGTAAAACGAAGGCGTCTTCTCGTTCGTGAACGGGCTCAATCCCCGCAGCGAACTCCCCGATTTTTTCAACTCCACGTAATCGCCCACCACCTCTTCGATGACGGCGGCGTTCATGATTTCGTCGACTGTTTTTTCAGGGATCATCCGGGAGATTCTTGGCCCGAGCGGGTTGACGAAGATACCCAAGATTTCGAGGGATGCCATGAAAAACGGCGCCCCTCTCGAAGCGCCGTTCTCGGCGAAGTTTTCGCTCCACCAAACCTGCTGCGCGGCGATGCGTTCACCGCCGCGACGTTCACCTGGTGTGCCTGTTCGCGCTCCGTTGAGCACGCTCAGAACTGAATCCGAGGCAAACCTACCGCGAGAGTCCACCCGCGATGTGAAGGCTTTGTGAACGGGTTGTGAATCTTTGTTGACGTCGGGGGACGCGAGAGTGCTGGCGAGGCGGAAAACGGCAGAAGTCGCGTCATCTTTGGCTTCATGAAAGGTCGGCTCATCCCCGTGCTCGTGGGGTCCATGACGGCGGCGATGCTGGTCATCGTGGCGGTGCAAGTGAGTTGGCTGGAGTCGTCGGCCGAACTCCGAAAGGAAGTCTTCGACCAAAGCGTCGAGCAGAGCCTTCAGCTCGTGGCCACGTGGCTCTCCGCAAGCCACCTCGACCCGCAACAAGACGAGGACCCGCAGCTTTTGCGCACGGACAACCTCGCGCCGTTGGAGCGGAGCATCGTCCGGCGTATGGAGGCCCTGCCCATGGATTCCCTGCTCATGCTCGCCTTCAAAGAACAGGGCATCGAAGCGGAGCCCGTCTTTGGCGCCTTTGATCGGTACGGACAGCCGGTCTACCTTCTCGAGGCGTCCGAGCCGTTCAGCGAGACGCTGCTTGCCCAAGGGTACTCCGTCGCCCTCGGCACCCTCCAGTTCCGCGTGCATTTCCCGCGGCTTGGACGGTACCTCCTGGGCCAAATGCTGGGCGCCTTCGCCTTGAGCGTCCTGATGATGCTGCTCATTGCCGGAGGGTTTGGGTACACGCTCATTGCCATCCAGCGCACCAAACGCCTCGACCGCCTCCAGCGCGACCTGGTCAACAACCTCACGCACGAGCTGAAAACGCCCATCTCCAGCATCGGGCTGGCGAGCGAGGCGCTGTCCGACCCGGCCTTTGACGAGGACGCGCGCAAGCACTACATCGGCCTGATCCGCGAAGAGAACCGACGGCTCGGGGTGCTGGTGGAGAACGTCCTTCGAGCGAGCCTGTCCGAGTCCGGAGCGATGCGCTTGTACGTCCAGCCTCTGAACCTGCACGACCTCGTCAAGAGCGTGGTGAAGAACATGGCGATGCAGTTCCACAAGCAGGGAGTGAAGGTGGATTTGGCCTTGGACGCGAGCAACCCCAACCTTGTGGCCGACCGCATCCACTTGACGAACGTACTGTTCAACCTGATCGACAACGCCGTCAAGTACTCGGGCGAGGACCCGCATCTTGTCATTCGCACAGCCCAAACCCCTGACGGAGTGTCACTCGAAGTGCAGGACAACGGCCTCGGCATCGCGAAAGAACATCTTGGCAAGGTCTTTGAAAGGCTCTACCGTGTCCCCACCGGCAACGTCCACGACGTGAAGGGGTTTGGCCTGGGCCTCAGCTACGTGAAAAACGTGGTCGAACGCCACGGCGGATCCGTCCACATCGCCAGCCGAGTCGGAGAGGGCACAACATTGAAGCTGTTGCTTCCGTTTGAATGCCAACCTGACAAGACAGAATCCCCATGAAAGACATCCGCATCCTCCTCTGCGAAGACGACCCCAGCTTGGGTCGCTTGCTCTCCGACTACCTCAAGGCCAAAGGGTTTGAAGTGACCTGGGCGCAAGACGGCGTGGAGGGGCTCAAGGCGTTTCACCGCGACACGTACGATTTCATCGTGCTCGACGTGATGATGCCGCGCAAAGACGGCTTCCAAGTGGCCGAAGAAATCCGCCTCGAAAGCCGCAGCATCCCCATCCTCTTCCTCACGGCACGCTCCACGAAGGACGACACACTCGAAGGGTTCAAGGTGGGTGCGGACGACTACATGACCAAGCCCTTCAGTATGGAGGAGCTCGTCCTGCGCATCCAGGCCATTTTGCGCCGCTCCGCTGCCCTGCCCGAGGCGGGCGAAGAGGTGACGGAGTTCACTGTGGGCCTCTACACGTACGACTACACGACCCAGTCGTTGACCCTCAACGGCGAGTCGAATCGCTTGACCACGAAGGAGAACGAACTGCTCTTTATGCTGTGCAAACACAAGAACGCATTGCTCGAGCGAAGCCACGCCTTGCGCAACATTTGGGGGGACGCGAACTACTTCAACGGACGCAGCATGGACGTGTACATTGCCAAGCTCCGAAAGCACCTCAAAGGGGACGACCGCCTCGAAATCTTGAACGTCCACGGAAAGGGCTTCAAGTTGGTGGCGCCAACCGACTGAGAATGCCTATCTTTGCGGCCTCGAAGCGCCGCCCATGTCTGACATGATCAAAATCCTCGCCGGTTCCGCGTCCCAAGAATTTGGGGAACGCGTGGCACAGGCATACGGGACCGCCCTGGTTCCCGTGCGCACCCAAAAGTTCTCCGACGGAGAATTCACGGTGAGCATTGAGGAAACGATTCGCGGCAAAGAGGTCATCATCGTCCAATCGACGTTCCCCCCCTCCGACAACCTGCTGGAATTGTTGATGCTCATTGACGCGGCCAAGCGTGCCAGCGCCAAGCGCATCGTGGCGGTGATGCCTTACTTCGGGTTCGCCCGTCAAGACCGCAAGGACAAACCACGTGTCGCCATCGGCGCCAAGCTCGTAGCCAACATGCTCATGGCGGCAGGCGTGAACCGGGTCATCACCATGGACCTGCACGCCGACCAAATCCAAGGGTTTTTCGAAGTCCCCGTGGACCACTTGTTTGGGTCCACCCTCTTCTTGCCGTGGATCGAAAACCACATCTCCAAGGAAAACCTTTGCGTGGCCACCCCCGACACCGGAGGCACGAAGCGCGCCAGCACTTACGCCAAACACCTCGGCGTGGACATGGCCATTTGCTACAAGCAGCGCAAAGTCGCCAACCAAGTGGAAAACATGACGGTCATTGGGGACGTCGAAGGAAAGAACGTGGTGATCGTGGACGACATGTGCGACACGGCCGGCACCTTGACCAAAGCAGCGGACTTGATGATGGAACACGGCGCGTTGAGCGTTCGTGCCGTCTGCACCCACGCCGTGCTCAGCGGTCCCGCTTACGAGCGCATCTCGGCGAGCACCCTTCAAGAACTCATTGTGACGGACTCCATTCCGTTGCGTACAGACGTCGACACGTCGAAAATCACCGTGCTTCCTGTGCACGACATGTTTGCGCAAACGCTTCACTGTTTGATGCGCAACGAATCCATCAGTACTCAATTTACTCTTCAATAAATTACCATGAAAACTGCATCATTGAGCGGCTCTTCACGTGAGAGCGTAGGGAAAAAAGATGCCGACGCGCTGCGCGTAGCCAACCGGGTTCCCGGTGTGTTGTACGGCGGTGCCGAGCAAATCCACTTCAGCGTGGAAGAAGTTCAACTCAACAAGCTCGTCTTCAACCCAGACGTCTTCAAAATCGAGTTGGACATCGACGGCAAGAAGGTGGACTGCATCATCCAAGACATCCAGTTCCACCCTGTGACCGACCGCGTCACGCACATCGACTGCTTGGAGATCCTCCCAGGCAAGCCTGTGAAGGTCGATCTTCCGTTGCGCACCACGGGCCAGTCCCTCGGTGTGATGAACGGCGGTCGTTTGGAATTGAACTACCGACGTTTGCCCGTCCGTGGCATTGCGGATCAATTGCCTGACTGCATCACGGTCGACATCACGCCATTGAAGATTGGTGACAACGCCCGTGTCCGTGACTTGAAAGTCGACGGCCTCGACATTCTCTTGAGCGAAAGCGCTCTTCTCGTTGCTGTGAAGCGTACCCGTGCAGCCATGTCTGCCGAAGCCGGCATGGAAGATGAAGAAGGCGGTGAAGGCGAAGGCGAAGGCGAAGGCGGCGGAGACGAATAAGCGCCTCGCTGCATGAAGTACCTCATGGTAGGCCTTGGGAACCCTGGGGCGGAATATGAGGAAACCCGACACAACATCGGGTTCAAGGTGGTGGACTCCCTCGCCCAACGTCTGTCCGGAACTTTCGAGACCGGCAGACTGGGCGAGGTGTCCACCGTCCGCTTTAAGGGACGTCACATCGTGCTCTTGAAGCCCTCCACGTACATGAACCTGAGCGGAAAGGCTGTGCGGTATTGGATGGACGCGGAAAAGATTCCCGTGGAGCGAGTCGTGGTCGTCACGGACGACTTGAATTTGCCGTTTGGGACTTTGCGCCTGCGGGCCAAAGGCAGCGACGGCGGACACAACGGACTCAAGGACATCCAGGCGGTTTTGGGATCGACGGTGTATCCGCGGTTGCGGTTTGGGATTGGGGCGGAGTTTGGGCAAGGCCAGCAGGTCGATTACGTGCTGGGCACGTGGAGCAGCGAGGAGCAGGAGCGCATGGACGAGCGCTTGACCAAGGCCGGAGATGCAGTCCTGAACATCACCACCGCGGGACTCGCCCGGGCGATGAACACCTACAACGGGCAGTAACGGCTTACGCTTCTTCGTAAAAGTGGTTGTTTCCGATGTACGCCACCACGGCGTCAGGAAGCAGGAACTGCACGTCGTACCCCGACGTGATGGCGTCACGGATGTACGTCGAGCTGATGGCGATGACGGGCGCTTCGTGAATTTCGACGCGTGGGTGGTGGAGCCACTTCGCCGCCTCACCCGACGGCTCGGACGAACCTGTGGAAAGGCGCGGGTAGATGAGAAGGCGGTGTGCCGCCATCAAGTCCTCGTGATCTTTCCAAGTGTGGAAGCTCTCCAAGTTGTCTTGGCCCATGATGATGCTGAACTCCATGGCGGGATGGGCCTCACGCATGTGGGCCATCGTGTCGGCAGTGTAGTTGGGGCGAGGCAAGGTGAATTCCACGTTGGATGCCTTGAGGTGCGGGTGGTCTGCGAGCGCCAAATGCGCCATTTGGAGGCGGTGTTCCTCCGGAATCATGTCCACGCTTTGCTTGTGCGGGCTGCTCGGCGTCACCACAAACCACACCTCATCCAACCCCGCTTGGTTCAGCATGTGGTTGGCGATGACCAAGTGGCCAAGGTGGATGGGGTTGAACGACCCAAAGTAGAGCCCCACTCGCGTCGCGTTTCCGGATGTCGTGGTGGGGTTCATGTCAATTCAGCGAATGGCGGTGAATGGCGTGGTCAGTGGAAGGCGCGTTCGAGGAAATCGCCCACCATGTCTTCCGCTTCCTGCTTCGCCAAGTCCAAATCGTCGTTCACCAGCCTCAAATCAAACGCCGGGGCCGCCTCCATTTCTTGCTGGGACTTGGCAATGCGCTTCTCCAGCGCCGCTTCGTCGTCGGTGCCGCGGCTGCGAAGGCGGTCTTCGAGGGCGAGCATGGACGGGGGCATCACGAAGATGGACAAGGCGCTGTCACCGAAGACGGCCTTGAGGGTTTGGCCTCCCACCACATCCACGTCAAAAAGCGGGGTGCGGCCGTCGCGCCACAAGCGCTCCACCTCGTTGCAGAGCGTGCCGTAGCTCAGGCCTTCGTAGACCTCCTCGTATTCAACGAACTCGCCGTTTGTGACCTTCTCCGCGAAGTCGGCAGCCGACAGAAAGTGGTAGTCCACCCCGTCTTTTTCCCCCTTTCGCGGTTGGCGAGTCGTGGCGCTCACGCTGAATCCGAGGGCGAGGGCGGGCTTGGACATCAAGTGGCGGACCAAGGTGGTTTTGCCCGCGCCAGAAGGGGCGGAAAAAATGATGGCGAGGCCGTCGCCTTGGGGTTTGGAGCCGGCGGGCATGGGGTCAGAGGACGTTCAGAACTTGTTCTTTGATCTTCTCGAGTTCGTCCTTCATTTGAACGACGATGCGCTGGAGTTCGGCGTCGTTGGCTTTGCTGCCTAGGGTGTTGATCTCACGTCCCATTTCCTGGGCCACAAAGCCCAGTTTTTTGCCTTGGCCCGAACCTGTTTCCATGATTTCACGGAAGTAGGCGATGTGGGCGGTGAGGCGCGTGCGCTCCTCGCTCACGTCCATCTTTTCAATGTAGTAGAGCACCTCTTGCTCGAAGCGGCCCTCGTCGAGCGCGGCGCGGTCGAGGGTTTCTTCGAGGTTGGTCCGGATGCGATCGCGGACGCGTTGGATTCGGGCTTCGAGGAGCGGGTCGAGTCCAGCTTCAAGCCCTGCAATGGTGTCGAGTCGGCCCTTGAAGTCGGCCGCCAGGGTCGCGCCCTCCGTGTCGCGGAACGCGTCAAAGTTGGCGGTCGCCTCGAGCACGAGTGCGTGGATCCCCTTCCAGGCCTCTTCGTCAAAGCTCTCCTTGGAAGTCTGCATCGCGTCCGGGAACCGAACCGCCGTCGACAACAAGTTGCCGCTCTGCTGGCCAGTCTCTGCAGCAAGCGCTTCGAGTTCCTTCACGTAGTGTCGGATGGCCGGACCGTTCAACTCGTGACGGGCCTCGGAGGCGTCGGCTTCGAAATGGATGGCGAGGTCGCTCTTGCCGCGCACGATCCGCGCGCCGAGCTCGGTGCGCAGGTCCATTTCCTTCTCTTTGAGCACGGACGGCATCCGCACCTGGAGGTCGAGGTTTTTGCCGTTGAGCGAACGGACTTCGACCGTGTATTTCCGGGAACCAACGGCGCCTTCCGCCTTTCCGTACCCTGTCATGGAACGCAGCATGCCACGAAGATACGCTCTCGAACCGAGGCGCGCCTCCCGTGCCCGAGGGAACGTCAATGCGGCATCCCCCAACGCTACCTTTGCGGCCATGTCGGACCTTCAACGTGTGACCTCCCTGCTCTCCGGGGACATGGCTGCCTTCAAGCCCAAATTCCGGGCGGCCGTCACCACCGACGTCGCGCTCCTCGACACCGTCATGCGGTACATCCTTCGCCGGAAAGGCAAGCAGATGCGGCCCATGTTTGTGTTCCTGAGCGCGCGCCTTCATGGCGGGGTGGACGAGCACGGAGCCGCAACGGACCGCGCCCACACGGCGGCGGCGCTGATCGAGCTCCTGCACACCGCCACCCTGGTCCACGACGACGTGGTCGACGAGAGCCCCCTTCGCCGCGGCGTGTTCAGCATCCAAGCACTGTGGAAGAAGAAGGTGGCGGTGCTGGTCGGGGACTACCTCCTGTCCCGCGGCCTCCTCGCCGCGGTGGACGCCGAGGCGTTTGACCTGTTGAAGATCACCTCGCGCGCCGTCCGCGAAATGAGCGAGGGCGAGCTCCTCCAAATTGAAAAAGCGCGGCGCCTCGACATCACCGAGGAAGTCTACTTCGACATCATTCGCCGCAAGACCGCCTCGCTTCTCGCGGCATGCTGCGCCTGCGGGGCCGCGGCGGCCGGGGCCGACGACGCTACCGTCCAACGCATGTGGGGCCTCGGCGAACGCGTGGGCCTCGCCTTCCAAATCCAAGACGACCTCCTCGACCTCGGCGAGGGCGACCGGACCGGCAAGCCCACCGGCCAAGACATCCGCGAACGCAAAATGACGCTTCCGCTCATCCACACACTCGCCAAGGCCACCCCTTCGGAACGCCGTCGCCTGATCCGCCTCGTCAAGCACAAGAGCGAAGATCCCGCCGCGGTCAAAGAGGTCATGGACGCCATCCTCGCCGGCCCCGGCATGGAGCGCGCCCGCTCCGAGATGCGGCGCCTGAAGGAAGAATCCCTCGCCCTGCTCGACGAGCTCGGCGGCCAAGACGCGGTGAGCCACGAGGCCCGCGAGGCCTTGCGCGACCTCATCGAATACACGATCCGCCGCGTCCAATGATCGCCCGCCTCCGCCCCACCGGGCTCACCGCCTTCGCGGCCTTCGCGGCCTTGCTCCTCGGCCTCGCCGCGTGCACCGACCCCCTCGCCCCGCGTCAGGAAGTCCAAACCACCTGGCCCGACGGCAACCCCCGCATCGTGCTGGGCCTTCGCGCCGACACGGTCTTTGAGCGCCTCGAGTACCACGAGACAGGCCAACTCAAGTCACGCGGGCAGCTGTTGGACGGCGCGCGGCACGGGGTTTGGAACAGCTACTACGAAAGCGGCATGCCGTGGTCCCAGGTCAGCTACGACCGGGGCGAAGAACACGGCTCCTACCGCACCTACCACGACAACGGCGAGCCCGCCATCGAGGGCGCCTTCGATCGCGGCACCCGCGTCGGCACTTGGTCGTTCTTCAGCCCGGAAGGCGAGCTCATTAATGTGAATCAAAACATCTTGAGCGACTCATGAATTGCTGCTTTTTTTCCTGTCACATCAAGTCCAAACAATCATGAAGATTGCAACTTGGAATTTGCGACATGGTGGAGGGACTCGCATTCGTGCTATTTGCAATGTGGTTCGAGATTTGAGCGCATTCGATGTTCTGATTTTCACTGAATTTCGAGAAAACAAGAATGCATCAACGCTCAAAAAACAATGTGAGCTCCTGGGGTTTGTTCACTTGTTCTCAAGTGTAAATGAGCCCAAGAAAAACGGAGTCCTCATTGCATCCAAGGCAAAAATGTCGGCTTCGACTACTGCAGAATTGCTGGAGCACCAGCACCGTGTTGTGATCGCTGAAATTGGCGGAATCCATCTCTACGGATGCTATTTCCCGCAGCGAGAAGCCAAGGAGGCATTATTTCACTTCCTTCAAAAGCAAGCAACAACCAATCTTCCAATTGTTGTAACTGGAGATATCAATACAGGCCTGCATTTCAAAGACGAACGAAGAGCGAGTTTTTATTGCGCCGAGCATTTTGAAGCGCTGCTGAAATCTGGCCTATCCGATGCTTACCGCCATTTGCATCCTGACAAAGCAGAATTTTCTTGGTACAGCAATGCAGGGAACGGATTCAGAATCGACCACTTCTTGGTCTCAGACTCCATGGTTGACCAAGTGCTTAGATGCGAATATCTCCACGAGCCTCGAGAACAAAAATCTAGTGATCATTCCGTGATGGCACTCCATCTTTCCCGGTAAACTTCCTCAACGGCGCTTCCCCCGACCCTTCGGCTTCACGCTGAAGCCCGGCGAGCCGGTCGACTTGCCGGCCCATGGCTCCTGACCCGGCTTGAAGGCTGGCTTCTTGGAGGCCTTTTTCTTCGCTTTGCCGGCACCCATGGGCTTGCCTGGTTTGGCGTCGTCCCACGCGGACTTGCCGCCTGATTTGCCTGTCGGCTTGCGCTTCTTGGCAAAGGGCTTTTCCCGGTGTGAGCGCGGCGACCGGCCGTCCCTTGAATCACCACCGCTGCCGTAACCGCGCCGTCCGCGACCGTCCCATTCGTCGCGATCCCCGCGGCGACCGGCCATGTCTTTTTGGTTCAGGTCCGCCTTGCCCACAGTCTCGAGGTTGCGCATCTCCGAAAGCACGATTTGGCGCAACAAATCCTCCTTCGAGTGGCCCTCAAAGAGGAGCGACATCTGCTCCCAAATCTCTTCCGGAACGCCTCGGCCTGCGGGCAGTTCAATCAAGCCTTGACCCCACGTGGACAAGCGCGCATGCACAATTTCCTCGGGGTTGGGGATAAGGGCTTGGGTGAAATCGATGTCGAGGTTCTTGGACAAGCGGTTCAGGTGGCCTCGCTCCTTGATGCTCATCAGCGCCATGGAAATTCCCTTCTTGCCCGCTCGGGCGGTGCGGCCTGAACGGTGGGCGTATTGCGCAGTCTCGCCTGGAAGCGAGTGATGGAATACGTGAGAAAGGTCATCCACGTCGATGCCGCGTGCCGCGACATCCGTGGCCACGAGAATCTGAAGGTTTTTCTGCTTGAATCGAAGCATCACCCTGTCGCGTTGGACTTGCGACATCTCCCCGTGCAACGCGTCGGCGCGGTAGCCACGCTTGAGCAATTCCTCGGCCAAGGCTTGCGTGTCGCGGCGAGTCCGGCAAAAGACGACGCCATAGAGCTCCGGGTCGAGGTCGAGGAATCGGGCGATGGCTTCGCTTTTGTCTGTATGACGGACCAACGCGTATTGATGATCAATGTTCTCGTTCACCCTCGACGTTTGGTTCACCTTGACCTCCAACGGATCGGTCATGTACTGCCCCACCATGCGGCGGATTTCACTCGGCATCGTGGCAGAGAAAAGCCACGTGCACTTGTTGTCCGGCGTGAAGGACAAAATCTCGTCCAGCTCCTCCTTGAAACCCATGTTCAACATCTCGTCGGCCTCGTCAAGCACCAAGTGACGAATGCGATCGAGCTTGACGGCCTTGCGCTTGGCGAGGTCGATGAGGCGACCCGGCGTGGCGATCACCACGTGGCAAGGCTTCTTCAATTGGGCAATCTGCGTGGCGATGTTGGCGCCGCCGTACACCGCAACGGTCTTCAAGCCTTTCTTGTGCTTGGCAAACTTCTCGAGTTGCTCAGCGATTTGCTGCCCAAGCTCACGGGTGGGCGCCAGCACCAACGCCTGCACGTGGTCCCATTCGGTGTCGAGGTGGTCGAGGAGTGGCAGGCCGAAGGCGGCCGTCTTGCCGGTGCCCGTTTGGGCCAAACCAATGAAATCCCGGTCTCCCTCAAGCAGCAGCGGAATGGCTTGCGCTTGAATGTCGGTGGGCGTCTCGAAGCCCATCTCGGTGATGGATTTCAGAAGGGGGGCGGAGAGCCCAAGGGTGTCAAATGTGTCCAAAAGGAGGGGAATCAGGGCGCAAAGGTCGTCTATTCCATCCGAATGACCCGTCTCAATTAGGACTTGGGCCGAATTCGTTGTCCCCTTCGTCCCCAGGGGCAATGGCCATCCACACGAAGTAAAAAGGGATGATTTGGAACCATCCCGAATTTCCCATGTCGTGACATCTCTTCGCTCCTTGCATCAACAGCCAAATGGACAACAGGATCGTGGGAATGTGCTTCCACGCCATACCGTAGCTGGATCCCTCTGTCAGACCCATGGATCCAAACATTTGACCCAAAGCGTAAGAGGCAAGCTGAACAAAAATGAAGGAAATCACATATTCACTGCGGCGAATTCTGCCTTTGGCGGAAAGGGGGTTTTTAAACATGTTTACATCATTTGTTTGCTTTAACAATTAAATACCCCTTTTAATACACGCTCATGGACCAATGGGTCCTTTTTCAACAAAGACAGCGGGAGCAACTTGGAGATTTAGGGCAGGAAATCAATGCAATGGGGCGGTAGTTTGGACGTTCAGGAAAAAGCCGCCATGACGAACGCCTCGACGACCCCTTCCACGCCCTTCACCCTCCGCGCCCTGCTCGGCCTCGGGATGGTTCTGTTCATGAACGCCTGCCTTGTGGCGGCGCCGCGGAACGCGGGTGCCACGGGAGATCCGAAGGGGGACGAGAA
>JAQCBJ010000073.1 GCA_027621555.1 Bacteroidota bacterium
GGGGTTGGAGGTCCGAAGCGGATTCGAACCGCTGTAGCAGCTTTTGCAGAGCTGAGCCTAGCCACTCGGCCATCGGACCCTTTTCCAGGTGAAGGAATCACCGTGGGCTTGCGAATATACGAAAGTGGGGTGGTTTGGGTTTCGTTTTGCGGGGATAAATTCAGGAAAGACGCGTATAACACCGCGGTGGAGAGGGGGTGTGGATGGGTTAGATTTGCGGCATGAACACGTGGAAATGGGTGCCCAACGCATTGACCCTTGGCAACTTGCTGGGAGGGGTCGTGGTGTGCTGGGCGGCGGCGTCGGGATCGTTTTTGGGGGAGGCCTTGGTGGCGGATTGGACCGCCCAAATGGTGTTGTGGATGCAAGAACCCTGGCCCACAGGGGCGGAAGCGCGAGGCGTGCAGATGGTGGCGGCGGTGTGGGCGCTGGCGATGTTCTGCGACGTGCTGGATGGATGGGCGGCGCGGAAGTTGGGCGTGGCCGGGCCGATGGGTGTGCAGCTGGACAGCTTGGCGGACGTGGTGACGGGCGGTGTGGCGCCGGCGATGGTGGCCATGCGCTTGTTCAAGGACGACGGAGGAGCGGGGTTGACGTGGGAGATGCTGGCGTGCTTGGGCGTGGCAGCGGCGGCGGCGTACCGCTTGGCGCGATTCAACGTGGCGGCCGAGCAGGGTGAGGGAGGAACGCATTTTGAGGGCCTGCCGGCTCCGGCGGCGGGGGTGTTTTGGATGGGCGTGATGCTCGCGTGGGGGGAATTGCATGGCAGCATGGATGCGCTCATGGCCGTGGGGTTGGCGTGGATTGGGCTGGTGGTGGTGCCGCTGGCGATGGTGAGCCGCAGGAAGATGTGGGGGTTGAAGGGCTGGGGCAAGGAGCCTGGGGTGGACCGTTGGCGGGCCGTGTTGGTCGGGGCGATTCCGCTTGTGGGGGTCTGGACGTGGTTTGGGTGGGGAAGTGTGTTCCTTGCTGTGCCGCTGTGTTTACTTTTGTACCTCGGTTTGGCCATGGCAACGACGCCTCAGGCGAAACCCGATTGAGAATCACCCACACGCATCCACTGCACATGAAATTCCGCGCTGCCATCGACATCATGCCGCTTCCCGCTTTGTTGGACCCTCAGGGAAAGGCTGTCAGCAACAACATGCCCAACATTGGGTTGCCGGACATCAGCAACGTGCGGATTGGCAAGCACGTGACGTTGGAGGTGGATGCCGACAGCCGTGAGGCGGCCGAGGGCCAGGTGAACGACGCGTGCACCAAGCTCCTCGTCAACGAGATCATGGAAGGATTCACCTTCCGCCTCGAGGAGGTGAAGTAAGTCAAGAATGGTTTTCTGGAAGAAGCCGTGGGGTCGTGAGGCCCGGATGTTTGGTGCGCGTTACTCGCAGTTCAGGTCGAAATAGAGCAGGAACGCGAGCACGTCGTCGACGCCGACGAACCCGTCGCCCGTGAGGTCTTCGCCGCCATCGAGCGGTGCGCCGTTGAAGCTGGCCAGGACAACCAACAAATCGTCGGTTCCCCGGAACCCGTCCTGATTCAAGTCGGCTGGGCAAGGCGCGTTGGCTTCGATGTGGGCGCGGGCCATGTTGAGGGCGTGCTCGGCGACCTGGAGTCCTATGCGGCGGCCGGGGAGGTCGTCGCACGGCGGGTGGATGCCACCCCAAATCCGAGACAGGCTGCATTGGTCGGACGCGTCGCGGTAGGTGGCCCACTGCAGGACCACGTCTTGGGACGGACCGTCTTCAAAGACGAGGAATTCGTGGGCGGGAGCCGTGAATTCACCCATGCCTCCGGGGAAGTACGGGTCGCCCGTGATGGCGGTCAGGACTTCTGCGGCGGCACGTGAGAAGGTCGAGTGGCCGCTGACGTAGCCGGCGAAGGGCGGCGTTACGAACGAGGGGCGTTGGTACGGCCACCACAGTTCCGCAAGGATCCAGTCGACGCCCGCTTCGTCAGTGTCAGGATTGGCGATGTAGTCAGGCCCCTTCCAAGCGCGCACCTTCAATTTGTCGACATCGGCAGGGCTTGGGAAGTCGGTGTCGCCGGGCGCCACCATTTCGCAAAAGCCGTTGATCAAGGGAAGGCCGGTCACGTCGTAGTTGGGCAGCTCGGGGTCGGTGCACTGACCGCGTCCTTGCATCCAACGGAGGGCCGAGACAGGACGGATGTAGTCGTACCACCCTTTGTGGCTCCACGCGGCAATCGCGGCGTCGTGCATGGCGCCGCCGAGTGTGAAGTAGGCGCACACCTCGTAATCGAACAGATCCCATTCGGTGCCCTCGCCCATCCAGCGGGACTCAAAGGCGGGGTGGTCCATCACGGTGTTGAGGATGGTGAACCAGTGGCCAGGAGGAGTCTCGGAGTCTGGACCGTCCGCCCAAAACTCCGCCAGCACCCTCGCGTAATCGCCGCGCGGCACGATTTGGGGTTCGTACGGCAAGCCCGTGGCGGGATTCACGTCCCAGCCTTGGCCGGCGTCACCGCCGTTTTCCCAATTGTAGAATTGGTCGTACTCCGTGAATTCCAACTCAAACAAGGCGGGGTCCACGTTGCCTACCGACGCCGGGCTGATGTCGAGCATCACGCCGTCGGTCGGGTCCAAGTGCTCCGACCAGCGCAGGACCATGCTGTGGCCCCACGTGTACGGGTCGTCAATGCCCTCGGCGTAGTTGAGGTCCACCAGCGGGGGTGCACCCTGATCGATCCACACCGGGTAGGGCCAGCCGTCGTCGGAGAAGTGAAGGGACTTCGTGCTGTCGGGAAGCCCAAACGGCGTCACGTTCCCCCACTCTGGGCTCAGGAACGGCGGCGTCTCGGCTTCGACGATGCCGCTCTGCCCTTGAAACTGGGACAGGCTGATGCTCTGCCAACGGTTGGGCTGCGCGAGCATGGGGTTGCCAGCCACCGACTCGATGAACAGGTCGGGGTTCACAGGCTGGTAATGCTGGTTCGCGTACCCGTTCGCCTCGTTGCTCCCGTCGGCAGCCCCGTAAGCGAGCACTTGCTCGGCGATGTAGTTGCCGAGCGCCGCCGGCCCGTCGTTGACGTAGTCGGTGCTTTGGAAGCTGTTCACCCCGCCCATCTCCGCAAATCGCTGGTACATGGTCAGCAACGTTCCCGTTCCCCCGGGCGAATTCAAAAACCGATTCCAAAGGATCCGGAAGGAGGCGTAATTCATCGCTTCCTCTTGGGCCAAGCGTCGTTCCAAAGGATCCTCAATTGCAGGAAGGGTCACGTCGATCAGATACGGCTCGGCAAGGGTGTCGTAAACCGCCCACGCGTCGTAGCACGCCAACGACCAATGGTGGAGGTTGCGTGCGTGGACTGTCGGCCGAGCAAGGTCATTCCGAATGCCGTCCAACAACAATTCGTTCCATTCGCGTACCACGCTTTGCTGCGCCAAGCTGGTCCAGCTGGTAGCAAAGAGCAGGGCTCCTCCAAAGAGAAATCGAAGGTGGGCGAAGTACGTGGGAGCGGTTGTCACGGATGAGGAATTGGTTCAAGTTGAGGCATGCGCGCAGGTAAATTTACATAATAACACACGCGCAGAACATGACTCAAGTCACATAAGTTCGGCCTTTCTCAGAAAGAATTGCGTGACAACATGTTGAAATTCAACTCAGAGGAAGCCTGCGGCGCTCAACAACGCGAAAAGCGCGCCCGGATCTACTGCGCCTTCGAGGACGGCAACGCGGTCGCTCCATGAACGGCTGTCTTCCTTGTACACCCCCCAAATCGGAGCGTCAGCGCGTCCGGCGAACTTCCTGGATTCTTCGCGAAGGGTGTAGGCGACGTCAAGCGGGAACGTGGAATCGCCGACAAAGATTTGGCCGTCCTTGAAGGTGTAGAGGATGGCGTCGGTGAACGAGCTGTCGCCGAGGTAGAGTTTGCCTTCGTCGCGTACGGTGAAGGCGATGTCGAGCGAGCTGGTGGAGTAGCCCCGGAACACACGTGTCTCGTCCCACATGTTGTCGGCATTCACCGTGTAGAGGATCTCTCCACTCCACGAGTTGCCCATGCGCACCACCCCGTCGGCGACGTGGGCGATCATGTCCCGCCACACGAGGTTGTCGTCGGGGTAGAGGCGCAACCGGGCTTGGCTCCACCCTTGAAGGGCGAAGGAAAGGCTGAAAAGGAGGAGAAGTACGCTGCGGCGAATCACACCGTCAAGTTCGCGACTTGCGCGGCGACTTTCCAAGCTTGAGTCACGTCTTGAATCAAATCTTCCGGATGCTCGAGGCCCACGGAGAGGCGGACGAACCCTTCGGTGATGCCCGTGCGGGCTTTGACGTCCGCAGGAACGCCCGCGTGGGTCATGCTCGCAGGGTGCTCGGCCAAACTCTCAGTCGACCCCAAACTCACGGCCAACTTGAACACCTGAAGGGCGTCGAGGAAGGCGAAGGCGCCTTCTCGGCCGCCGGGGACTTCCAAGCCGATCATGGCTCCGCCTTCGCGCTGTTGTTGTTCGGCGACGGTGACGTCCTGGCCCATTTGGACGAGGTCGGCGGCCCAGGCCGATTTGACGGCTTGGGGTCCGCACATCTCGCGCAGGTGCTGCAGGAGCGTGCCGGTGGAGTTTTGCTGACGTTCCACCCGAACGTGGAGCGTTTCCATGGAGCGCGCAAGCATCCAAGCCGTCCACGGGTCGATGGTGCCGCCGAGGAAGGTGCGGAATTCCTTGACCTTGGCGACGATGTCCGCCTTGCCCGACGCGCCGCCCGCGATGAGGTCGCTGTGGCCGCCGAGGTATTTGGTGGCGGAGTACAGCACCATGTCGGCGCCCTCTTCGAGCGGCCGTTGCAAGACAGGCCCGAGGTAGGTGTTGTCCACCATCACCACGATGCGGTGATCGTCCGTGCTGTGCTTGGCCGCCCATTCGCCGGCCGTGCGGATGCGCTGGATTTGCATCGTCGGGTTGGCTGGCGTTTCGAGGTAGACAATGCCTGGGCGCTTGCCGCCACAGGCTTCGAGGGTTTGGTTGAGTTGGTCTAGGTGATCGAGCTCCACCACTTCGCGTCCCATGGAGGGGAGCACGTCTTCAAGGAAGTGGTGGGTTCCGCCGTACAACGGCCCCACGAACCAAACGGGGCGATCGGCGTCGGACCACGCGAGGAGCGAGGTCGAAATGGCGGCCATGCCGCTTCCAAACAGCGCCGCGTCTTCGCTGTCGTCCCACGCAGCCAAGCGTTGCTCGGCCATGTTGACGGTGGGGTTGCCGAGGCGGCTGTAAATGAATCCTTCGGGTGGCGTCTCCGCGCCTTCCACGCCGTAGGCTGTTTCCATGTGGGCGGCGCCGGTGCGCGCGTTGGGAAACACAAACGTCGAGGCGGGGTGCATGGGCGGTTTCACCGCCATGTTCGCGTCAGAGGGACGGTACCCGGCGAACATTGCGCGGGTCTCAAGGTGCTTGTCCATGAGGTTAATTTGGGGTGATTGTTCTTTGGTCGATACTTCAAATTGAACAAATGAAGAAAATTTGTCGAAATTGCGTACAAATGTTTTGTGTCTCCCTGAAAATTCGAGAACAAAACGAAACAAATCGGACTCGCCATGGACGCACTCGACAAAACCATCCTTGAGCACCTCGAATTCGATGGTCGAAGCAGCATGCAAGACCTGAGTGAACTCACCGGATTGAGCCGGAGCGCCGTGTTCACGAGGGTGAAGCGCATGGAGGACAACGGCGTGATTTCAGGCTACACGGTCAAGGTGGACCGAAAGAAGCTGGGCATGGAGATTCGGGCGTACTGCAACATCACGCTCAAGCTCCATGAACGCGAGCTTCTCGAGGAATTCGAGGGCAACATTGGGCGTCACCGAGAAGTGCGGTCGTGCTACCATTTGGCGGGATCGTTCGACTACCTCGTCGAAGTGGAGGTGCCCAACATGGAGGCGTACCACCGCTTCATCACGCAGCGCTTGGCGGCCATGCCGAACATCGCTACGGTGCAGAGCATGTTTGTCATGAAGGACATCCTCACGCCCTGAGGCGCAAGGTGAGTACGCGACGAGCAGGCGCGTGTTGGGCGCGTGTTGGGCGCGCGTCAGGCTTCGATGGCCGCGATGCCTGGAAGGACCTTGCCTTCGAGGACTTCGAGCATGGCTCCGCCGCCGGTGCTGACGTAGCTGACTTGCTCCGCGAGACCGGCCTTGTTGATGGCGGCCACCGAGTCGCCACCGCCAATCAAAGTGAAGGCGCCGTGATCGGCTGTGACCTTTGCGAGGGCAGCGGCCACGTCGTTGGTGCCGCCCGCGAAGGCGTCCATCTCGAACACGCCCATCGGGCCGTTCCACAAAATGGTGCGGCTTTCCAGAACCGCTTCCACAAAGCTAACGCGCGTTTCGGGACCGATGTCGAGGCCCATCCAATCGGCCGGAATGGCCGAGGTCGGGTGGACCGCGGTGTTGGCGTCGGCCGCGAATTGGTCGGCGCAAAGCGTGTCGGAAGGCAGCAGGAATTCCGTGCCCGCGGCTTCAGCTTTGGCCAGGATGGCGCGCGCCTTGTCGAGCATGTCCTCCTCCACGAGGCTTTGGCCAATTTCTCCGCCTTGCGCCTTCACAAACGTGTACGCCATGCCGCCGCCCACAA
>JAQCBJ010000074.1 GCA_027621555.1 Bacteroidota bacterium
GATGATGACCCACGGCTGGCCTGAGATGAACCGCCTGTTCGACCAATGGGGGTCGGAGGAGGGCGTGAAGTTCTTCGACTTCTTGGGCTTGGGACCCGAGGTGTCGTTGGTTCTGGCTGTGTTGGCTGAACTGGTGGCGCCCGCTCTGATGGTGGTGGGGTGGAAGATGCGTTGGGCAGCTCTGCCCGCGGCCTTCACCATGGGGGTGGCGGCGTTTGTGGTGCACGGCGGGGACCCGATTGGGGACAAGGAACTGGCGCTCCTGTACTTGGTGTGTTTTGCGGCGGTGGCGGCGTTGGGAGGGGGGCGTTGGAGTTTGGACTCGATGCGCAACAAGGGCTGATCGGAAGGGTTGACTGGCGATTGCCCGGGCAAAACTTCCCCGGTGAGGTTCACCAAACGAGGCGGAAAATCAGCTCTTTGAAGCAACCTCCGACCGCGTCCCAGCGTCCGAAATTCGGAGGGTCAAGACCGCTTATGTGCCCTAAGAATGCGTATCTTTCCTCTCCGCGTCGACGCGAAGCCCTGCCAACAATGACCTCACCGCATCCATCCACCTCCCTGCGCATCTTGGCGACATCTCTGTTCTGTGCATGGATGTCCCTCGGGTTGCACGCACAGCCCAACCCGCCGAGCGGTGTGTATTTGGACGACTTGAGGAGTTGGTTGAAGAGCAACTGGTACGACGGGTACCACAGCGGCCTTGGGTACAACGAAGGTCGCCGTCAGATGTACGGTTTCACCGACATCCAACCCGACGGAGACATTCAATGCATCTACACGGGGTTTGAACAGCCGGGAGGGTTTGTGACCTACCCCAACCCCATCAACGCGGAGCACATCGTGCCGCAGAGCTTCTTTGGAAGCGCGGAGCCGATGAAAAGCGACATCTACATTTTGCGGCCGGCACACGGCAGCGCGAACAGCGCGCGAAGCAATTCCCCGTTTGCGGAAATCAACGACAGCCAGGCCCAGTGGTACGGCGTGGTCGGCAACACGTACACGAGTCAAGGCAACCAGCCGGCGAACAGCGACTCGTGGTCGGAAGGCTCGGGAGGAACCTGGGAGCCTCGTGAATCGAAGAAGGGAGACGTGGCGCGGGCCGTGTTTTACTTCTACACCATGTACCCGGGCGAGGGGACGAGCATCGCGGCGTGCGGAGATTTGGCCACACTCTACAACTGGCACGTGAACGACCCGCCCGACGCGGACGAAATCGCACGAAACACCAAGATCAACCAAGTGCAGGGAAACAAAAACCCGTTCGTGGAATACCCCGAGCTGGTGTATTCAGCGTGGATGTACGACGGGACCCCGCCACCCAACGACGACACGACGGGACCGGATTTTACCGGAACTCCGGCGACGGTGAGCGTGGCGTGCGGAGAGATCCCCGGAACGCTCGCGGATCCGACCGATCCCTGCGGCGTCGAGTCCCTGACTTACGAAGACAGCTTCAGCGGCACCGGTGGGTGCACGGGAAGCACGGGGATTCTGCGAACGTACACGGCCGTGGACGGGTGTGGAAACACGAGCACGTTCGTGCAGGAATTGCTTTTCGTGGACGAGACGGCGCCGGTCTTTGACTTCGTTCCCGGCGACCTGAACATCCTGTGCAGCGACAACGACATCCCGCTCGACATGGCCACAGCCACGGATGACTGCACCGAAACCACCGTGACGGTCAGCTTGGAGGTGGTCGGAGGGCCGTGTCCTGAACCCTACCAGATCGTGCGGGTGTTCACCGCCACCGACGCGTGCGGCAACGCCTCGGAGGCCACCCAAACCATCTTCTTCACCGACGACACGCCCACAGGCTGCCCGGAAGACCTTGACGGCGACGGCCTTGTCGCCGTAAGCGACGTTCTTCTTGCCTTGGGCAGCTTCGGATGCTCCGAATCGTGCGAGGTTGACTTGGACGGAGACGGCGCCACCACCGTCAGCGACATTTTGGCTATGTTGTCGGTGTTTGGCAACCCATGCCCCAATTAAATCCCCTTTGAATTCTCCAAATTTCATCGCCATGAACACGCCCATTCGCCTCTGGTCCACGTTGGCCTTTTCCTTCAGCATGCTTGTCGGCCTGCACGCCCAAGCGCAATCTCCGTGCGTCAACGGTGTGGCGGCGGGGCTCTACCCTTGCGAGAACATCGACCTCTTGGCGACGATGGGAACCAACCAAGTTGGCGGCGGCGACATGAACGACATTTGGGGGTGGACAGACCCCCTGGACGGCAAAGAATACGTAATTCTAGGCCGAACCAGCGGCACCGCCTTCATTGACATCTCGAACCCCACCAACCCCATTTACCTCGGGAACTTGAACACCAACACGGTGTCGTCCCTGTGGCGAGACATCAAGGTCTACAACAACCACGCCTTCATTGTGTCTGAAGCAGGCAGCCACGGCATGCAGGTCTTCGATTTGACCAACCTGCGCGACATCGCCAACCCGCCGGTGAACTTTTCGGCCGACGCGATTTACACGGGGTTTGGAAACGCGCACAACATCGTCATCAACGAACAAAGCGGCCGGGCGTACGGCGTGGGCACCAACACTGCTTCAGGCGGGTTGCACATCGTGGACATTTCGAATCCGCTCAACCCTACGATTCTTGGGACGTTCTCCGCGGACGGGTACACGCACGACGCACACGTCGTGAACTACATCGGAGACGACCCGCAGCACCAAGGCAAGGAGATCGCCTTTGCTTGCAACGAAAACAACATCGCCATTGTGGACGTCACCGACCCCACCGACGCGACGCTCATCGCTTCGGGGTCGTACGGCAACGCTTCGTACACCCACCAAGGCTGGCTCACCGAAGACCACAAGTACTTCATCGTGGGCGACGAGCTTGACGAATACTACGGCGTGGTGGGCAACACGACGACGTACTTCTTCAACGTGGAGGATTTGGACAACCCCTACCTCGCTGGAAGCTACACCTCGAGCAGCACCGCCATTGACCACAACTTGTACATCAAAGACGGCATTGCCTACCAATCCAACTACCGGGCGGGACTTCGCATGTTGGACCTCAACAACCTTCCGGACGCCGAAGAAATCGGCTTCTTCGACTTGTACCCTTCCAGCGACGCCGCGGCTTTCAACGGAACGTGGTCCAACTACCCCTATTTCGAATCGGGGGTGGTGGCCGTGAGTCACATCGAACAGGGCCTGTTCTTGTTGATGCCCAACCTGCCGGAACCTTGCACCGAGTTCTGCGGATGCACGGATGCGGCGGCGTGCAACTACGACGCTTCAGCCCAAAACGACGACGGAAGCTGCGACTTCTCCTGCTACGGATGCACCAACGAAGCGGCGTGCAACTACGACGCAACGGCCACCCTGGACGACGGGTCCTGCTTCCTCCCTGATCCGTCGTACGGGTGCGAATGCAGCTCGGATGGGGCCATCTTCGCATCCTTGTCGGGAGACCAAACCAGCGCGCCTTTCACCTTTGAAGGCTCTGGAAACCCCACACCAAGCACCTTCGACATCACGCTCGGGTACACGGGTTCGGGCGGGGCGTGGCCTGCCGACATGGCCGTCACGATTACGGACCCCAACGGACTGTGCGTCGCTTTCGGCGGGTACAACAGCTCCCCGGGCGGGTGCACGAGCTTGGGGGGGTACCAGGCGATTTGGCCCTCGAGCTGGGCAACAACCACCTCCGGCACGTACACGGCTTCTGTCGATGTTTCTGGCGCGGGACTTTCCGGCGACGGCCTTTGGAGCATCGCCCTGTTCAACGGGTGGACCGGTGCCCCTGCGGTGACTTACGACGCGACCTTCACCTTGTCGGACGTTTGCACCCTGACGGCAGGTGCCGGTTGCACCGACATGGACGCCTGCAACTACGACCCTGAAGCGACCACCGACAACGGTTCGTGCGTTCTGCCGTACAGCGTCGTATACGTGGACAACGACGGCGACGGCATCGGCGGAGAAGACGCGGTGGCCGACGCCTGCGACCCGTTGCCGGACAACTGGGTCTTGGAAACGGGGGATTGCAACGACAACAACGCCACGGTTTACCCTGGTGCGGTCGGCACGGAAGAAGGCCTTGACAACGATTGCGACGGCGTCGTCTTCGGGGACGAAGTGAGCAGCTGCCCCGCGGACGTCAACACGGACGGAGAAATCACCGTGGCCGACATCCTGGCCATTCTCAGTGAATTTGGGTGCACCACCACCTGCACGGCAGACGTGGACAACGACGGCTCGGTCACGGTGAGTGACGTCTTGGGCGTGCTCTCCGTCTTCGGTCAGTCCTGCTGAACGAACCTCAGGAGCATTTGTCCGGGTACTTTTCTCGGACGTGCTTGGCGATGGGGATGCTCTTCCCGTCGTCGTCGAGGCGTACAAACACGAGGCGCGTGCTGCACACCACCGCCTCCTCGTGGCTGTACACATTGAATTTGCGGGCTTCCACCGAGACCGTGATGCTCTTGCTGCCGATGCGGTCGATTTGGCCGTAGATCTTGATCAAGTTGTTCTCCTTGACCGGCGATTTGAACAGAACCTCCTCAATCTTCAGGGTCACCATCGTGGGACAATGGCACACTTCGTTCACAAAGGCGACCGCCGATTCGTCGATCCAGCTAAGCATGGTGCCCCCAAACAAGTTGTTGTGCACCCCGAGGTCGTATTTCTTGCAGACTTTGGTTCCAAGCAATTGCATGGCCCAAAGGTCGTTCAGCCTTGCGACATGGCCGAAGCTCAGGCCAAGGACTTGCTCGACTTCACGTCGCGGCGGAACGGCAAGCCCATTTGGTATCCCAAGTCGTCCCCGCGGCTGTCGTCCGCCACGTCGAGCCCGTACTTGATGTCCGCCGGATTGCCGTAAGTGAAGGTCCCGAAGAGCCGATCCCAAACGCTCAGCATGTTGCCGTAGTTGCGGTCCGTCCACGGCACCTCGAAGTGGTGGTGGAACTTGTGCATGTTGGGCGACACGAAGACCCAGCTGATCGCCCGATCCACTTTTTCCGGAAGCTCGATGTTCGCGTGGGTGAGGTACGTGAAGAACACGGTCAGGATTCGGTAAAACAGGTAGAAGGCCACGGGCGCTCCCGTCACCAAGACGGCCGCCAAGGCGAAGCACTCCCGCACCACAAAGTCCAGGGGATGGTGGCGCGTTCCGGTCGTCACGTCCACGTGCGTGTCGCTGTGATGCACCATGTGCAGCCGCCACAGCGGTTTCACGTTGTGCAGGCACCAGTGCACGCCGTACTGCGCAAGGAGGTCGAAGACCACGATGGCGACCAAAAGCTCCACCCACGTTGCCGCCTCGAACAGATGGAGCAGGCCGACCTCGTTGGTCGCCGCCCACGCGAACACCCCCACCGTCGCGGCCCCAAACGCCGAATTGATCGCCATTGTCGTCGCCAGAAAGGTCAGGTTGGTGCGCGTGTGCTTCCACGATCGGAAGCCCCCTTGGAACATCGGCCGAATCCCCTCAATCACGAGGTTGAGCGACATGCACGCCACAATCCAGACAAGCTTTTGCCATGAGGGCATGGCTTCGAAAAAGTCGAGGAACGCTTCCATGCTTGGGAAGATACACGCACCGTCGGCTTGTGGACTAATTTGCGGGCATGGAAGGCGCTCTGAAGGTGGCGGTGATTGGCGGGGGCGCCGCGGGCTTTTTCGCAGCGTTGTCCGCGGCGAAGCACCACCCTTCCGCCCACGTCGTGCTCTTCGAGAAGACGGCCAAACTCCTGTCCAAGGTCAAGATCTCCGGCGGCGGCCGCTGCAACGTCACCCACCACTGCTTCTCGCCCTCGGCCCTGTCCAAGCACTACCCGCGCGGGGGCAAGCAGCTGAAAAAGGCCTTCGGCACGTTTCAGGCTTCCGACACGGTCGCCTGGTTTGAGTCCCGGGGCGTGGCACTCAAAACCGAAGGCGACGGGCGCATGTTTCCCGTCACGGACTCGTCCCAAACCATTGTCGACTGCCTCGTTCGCGAGGCCGACCGGCACGGGATTGAGGTCCGACTCCAATCCCCGGTTCGTGAACTCACCCCCCTCGCACCGGGCGGCTTCACCCTGAACGGCGAGCGCTTCGATCGCGTGGTCGTGGCCACGGGCGGCAGCCCCAAGCGGGAGGGCCTCGCGTGGCTCGAAGCGCTCGGGCACTCCGTGGCCGACCCCGTCCCGTCCCTGTTCACGTTCAACATGCCGGGCTCCGACATCACCGACCTGATGGGCGTGGTCGTTCCGAACGCCCTCGTGCGCATTCAAGGCACGAAGCTTGCCCAACAGGGCCCGGTCCTCGTCACCCACTGGGGCATGAGCGGTCCGGCCGTGCTGAAGCTCAGCGCATGGGGCGCCCGTGAACTCGCGGAACGTGACTACACCTTCTCAGTCCAGGTGAACTGGATTGGCATCGCGAACGAAGCGGAGGTCAACGCCTCAATCGACGACGCCATGCCGGACATCCGGAAGAAGAAAGTGGCGAACGCGTGTCCG
>JAQCBJ010000075.1 GCA_027621555.1 Bacteroidota bacterium
TTCTTTGGCGAGTTTCATGGGCAAGCCCACGTACTTCTTTTCGAGGTAGGCCACGATGCGTTCCACCACTTGACGTGCCTCCGCGTCCAAGCCTTCAAGGTCGTCCGCGAAAATCTCACCCATGGCGGTTTCGCGAATCGCCTTGATCATCTGCGGAAGCTCGATCAAGGCCAATTCCACTTCCCGGGCCTGCAAGCGCTCGAGGTACTCGTTCAATCCCGCCTCGAGGAGGGTTTCGCACTTGCTCACTTCGGTGGCGCGGATGGCGAGGTTTTGGTCGGCCACTTCCTTCAGCGCGGCCATGTCAACCACGGTCAAGTCGGGGCGTTCGCGGAAGTTCGCGTCCACGTCCGACGGCACGCCCAAATCCAGCACGTACAACGGTCCGTCGGGGAGCATCCGCGCGTGGTCGGCGCCGAGCAACGCAGCGTCACTTCCGGTGCAGACCACCATGGCGCGCGGCCCTTCCTTCAACGCCTCCGCGAGGTCGTCGAGGGTCCCGGACCGGTCCGTCCCGAGCACCTCAGCCAAGGCTTGAGCCCGTTCCAGCGAGCGGTTCACGACCCGGACGTTGCGGTACCCCGCCTTGACGAGGAAGCGTCCGACTGCCGTGTTCGTAGCGCCAGCCCCGACCATCAAAATTGGTGCATCGAGGGGCAAGTTCCAGGACTTGAAGGCCTGCCAACCGAGCGAATTGACGGAGACGGCTTGCGTGGCGACGTCCGTTTGGGTGAAGACTTTTTTGGCCGTTTCCACCACCGAACGACCGGCCACGCGCAAGCGATCGCCAGCCAGACGGTGCTCCATGGCCAAGTCAAAGGCCTCGCGCACCTGCGTCAAAATCTCGCGCTCGCCAAGCACCATCGATTCCAAGCTCGAAGCCACGCGCATCAGGTGGCGCATCGCTTCCTCCCCACGATACGCCTGCAACGCAGCCGTCACGCGGCCCAGGGTGGCAGGTTCGAGCCCAAAGTGCTGGAGCAGCTGCGTCGTTCGACCCATGCAGAAGTACTTGTCGTCGCTGAGGATGAACTCGACGCGGTTGCACGTGGACAGAAACACCATGCCTTGCAATTCCAGTTCCGCCACCCAAGCTGCAATCTGTGCGGGCTGGTTTTCAGGCGCGATGTGCAGCAAGCCTACGTCGTCGACGGACGCGTGCTGGACATTCAGCGAAAGGATTTGAAGATGCTCTGCTCCCATGGGGATGTGCCGTGCAATTTGCTCTGCAAAGGTCGCACAGAAGGCCTGCGGTTGTGTCACATGGAGGTCAGTTCCACGCGAAGGCGCGGTCCACGTTCCCAGCCAAAGACCACGCCCATTAAAAAAAGGCGCCCCGACGGGCGCCTTTTTCACGTTCAGCCAATGGCCCGGATCACCCGCTGCACATTTCGCAGTCGGGGCCGTTTTCAATGCTGCAAGCTTGCACCTGCTGCTCGTAGGTCATTTCCTCAGGCGTGGCCGCTGCAGCCACTTGTTCCGCTTGAGGTTGTGTCTTGTACTTCTTGTCCACCGTGAACTTGATCGCATCTGTCGCGGCCTTGGTGCGGAGGTAGTACATGCCCGTCTTGAGGCCCTTCTTCCATGCGTAGAAGTGCATGGAGGTAAGCTTGGAGTTGTTGACGTTCTCCATAAAGACGTTGAGCGACTGGCTCTGGCAGATGTAAGCTCCGCGGTCGGCGGCCATGTCGAGGATGGCACGCTGGGGAATTTCCCATGCGGTGCGGTACAGGACCTTGAGGTTTTCAGGAATCTCGGGGATGTTCTGCACCGATCCGTTCGCCGCAATCAGTCGGTTCTTCATGTCGTCGTCCCACAAGCCGAGCTTGGTGAGGTCGCGCAACAGGTGCTTGTTCACCACGATGAACTCACCGGACAAGGTGCGGCGGGTGTAGATGTTGCTCGTGTACGGTTCGAAGCACTCGTTGTTGCCAAGGATTTGGGCTGTCGAAGCCGTAGGCATTGGCGCCATGAGCAACGAGTTCCGCATGCCGTGCTCCTTGATCTCGTCCTTGAGGATGTCCCACTCCCAACGGTCGGAAGGCGTGACGCCCCACATGTCAAATTGGAGCTTGCCTTCGCTGGCCGGTGAGCCTTTGAAGGTCTCGTACGCGCCGTCCTCCTTGGCCATGTCCTTGGACGCGGTGCATGCGGCGTAGTAGATGGTCTCGAAAACGTCCTTGTTCAACTGGCGCGCTTCGTCGCTGTCGAAGGGGAAGCGCATCATGATGAAGGCGTCGGCCAAACCCTGAACACCCAGTCCAATGGGGCGGTGGCGCATGTTCGAATTTCGCGCTTCAGGAATGGGGTAGTAGTTCCGATCGATGACGCGGTTCAAGTTGCGGGTCACGCGGTACGTGACTTCGAACAACTTGTCGTGGTCAAACGTGCGGTCTTCCTTCACAAACTTGGGCACCGCAATCGACGCGAGGTTGCACACCGCCACTTCGTCGGGCGAGGTGTACTCGATGATTTCCGTGCAGAGGTTGGACGAGCGGATCGTGCCGAGGTTCTGCTGGTTGGACTTGCCGTTGGCGGCGTCCTTGTAAAGCATGTAAGGCGTGCCCGTTTCGATTTGGCTTTCGAGGATTTTGAACCACAAGTCTTGCGCCTTGATGGTTTTGCGGCCCTTGCCTTCCGCCTCGTACTTGGTGTACAACGCTTCGAACTCTTCGCCCCAGCTGTCGGTCAGCCCTGGGCATTCGTTGGGGCACATGAGCGTCCAGTCGCCGTTCTCTTCGACGCGCTTCATGAACAGGTCAGGCGTCCACAAGGCAAAGAACAAATCGCGCGCGCGCTGCTCTTCCTTGCCGTGGTTTTTGCGAAGTTCAAGGAAGTCAAAAACGTCCGCGTGCCAAGGCTCGATGTAGATCGCGAACGAGCCCTTGCGCTTTCCGCCGCCTTGGTCCACGTAGCGTGCCGTGTCGTTGAAGACGCGGAGCATGGGGACGATGCCGTTGGAGGTGCCGTTGGTGCCCTTGATGTACGAGCCCGTGGCGCGGATGTCGTGGATGGCGAGTCCGATGCCGCCTGCGTTCTGCGAAATCTTCGCGCACTGCTTGAGCGTGTCGTAGATGCCGCTGATGCTGTCTTCCTTCATGGTGAGGAGGAAGCAGCTGGACATTTGGGGCTTGGGCGTGCCGGCGTTGAACAGGGTGGGCGTGGCATGCGTGAACCAGCCTTCGCTCATCATGTTGTACGTCTCGACGGCGCTTTCCATGTCGTCCTTGTGGATGCCCACCGCCACGCGCATGAGCATCTGTTGCGGACGTTCCGCAATCTTTCCGTCGATCTTCAAGAGGTACGAACGCTCTAGGGTTTTGAACCCAAAGAAGTCGTAGTTGAAGTCGCGGTCGTAGATGATGCTCGAGTCGAGCAATTCCGAGTTTTTCTGGATGATTTCCCAAACATCCTCCGCGATCAAGCTCGCGTTTTCTCCCGTGATGGGGTCCACGTATTCGTGGAGGTCCTGCATCGTTTCCGTGAAGGACTTCTTGGTGGCCTTGTGCAAGTTGCTCACCGCGATGCGGCTGGCAAGTTGCGCGTAGTCGGGGTGGGTCACTGCGTTGGTCGCCGCCACTTCCGCGGCGAGGTTGTCCAACTCGGTGGTGGTCACGCCGTCGTACACGCCCTCAATCACCCGCATGGCGACTTTGGTGGGGTCCACGGCAGCGTGGAGTCCGTAACAGAGCTTCTTGATTCGAGCGGTGATCTTGTCAAACTGGACCGGTTCACGCCGGCCGTCGCGCTTCAATACATACATGCGGGTTGGGAGAAAGAAGGTTTACGTGGAGAGGTTGGTTGGGAATCGTGGGGGAAGAAGCCTTAGAAATCAGCGTCGAGGCTGAAGCTGTTGTCTTCTTCCGAAGTCTTGTTGAGGACACCGGCCTTTTGCGCTTCTCGAAGAAGTTCGTCTTGCCCTGGAGGCTGATCATGTCCATGAAGTCGAAGGGGTTGGTGACATTGAACACCTTCTCGTTGCCGAGCTCCACGAGCAGGCGGTCCGCCACAAACTCGATGTACTGGCTCATGAGGTCGGCGTTCATGCCGATCAGGCGAACGGGAAGGGCTTCGCAAATGAACTCCTTTTCGATGGCCACCGCGTCGAGGATGATCTTCTCGATGGTCTTCTTGGGGAGCTTGTTGACGATGTGGTCGTTGTAGAGCAAGCAGGCGAAGTCGCAGTGCATGCCTTCGTCGCGGCTGATGAGCTCGTTGGAGAAGCTCAAACCTGGCATCAGACCGCGCTTTTTGAGCCAGAAGATGGAGCAGAAGCTGCCGGAGAAGAAGATGCCTTCCACGGCTGCGAAGGCCACAATGCGCTCGGCGAAGCTGCCGTTCTCGATCCACTCCAGGGCCCAATTGGCTTTCTCCTTGACGCAGTCGAGGGTCTCGATCGCGTTGAAGAGCTTGTCCTTCTCGGCCTTGTCCTTGATGTAGGTGTCAATGAGCAACGAGTAGGTCTCGCTGTGGATGTTCTCCATCATGATTTGGAACCCGTAGAAGAACTTGGCTTCGGTGTACTGCACCTCTGCGACGAAGTTCTCGGCGAGGTTCTCGTTCACGATGCCGTCCGACGCTGCAAAGAAGGCGAGGATGTGCTTGATGAAGTAGCGCTCGTCGTCGTTGAGCTTGTCATTCCAGTCCACGATGTCCGCGGCCAAGTCGATTTCTTCCGCTGTCCAAAAGCTTGCCTCCGACTTCTTGTAGAAGTTCCAGATGTCGTTGTGCTCAATCGGGAAGAGCACGAAGCGGTTGGGGTTGTCCTCCAAGATGGGCTCCACCACCGCCGTGTTTTCAGGCAACACCTCTTCGATGGCGGTCTGCTTGTTTTCGACGACGTTCTCAGGGGTGTTTTCAGTGTGGTTGTCCATGGTCGGAGTGTTTTTCAAGGGGTCCTGAAGGCAAATTCAGGGGAGAGGTTGGCACGGCTGCAACGGTTGATTTTGCAGCCAAAACGAGGTTTGACGATTCAAAAAAAGGAGGCTGAGAGGGACTTAAAAGAGCTAAGCCCAACGCTCCCTCCAAAGAAACTTCGCAACCCCCTTGCGGGGCAAACCTTTTCCGTCCACAATTGGAAGGAGTTCTCAACATGTCGTGAATTGCGTTCACATAACACGTTGAAATTCAGAATCGAAGACCCTGTTTTGGATTGTTAAAATCGCACCTGGGCTGACGAAATGGCGGATTTTTTGGCACGGTTTTTCCGGCAACGAATTTTGGCCTTCAGGGGGGTGCTTCGCGTTGTACTTTTGCTTCATGCTAGCAAAGCTTTTCAAGGCCTTTGTCGGGGACAAATCGGCCAACGACATCAAGGAAGTGCAGCCGGTGGTGGATCGGGTGAAGGAGATTGAACCTTCGTTGTCGGGACTCAGCGCAGACGAGCTTCGTGCGAAGTCGGCGGAGTTGCGCGAGCGCATTCAGGCGCACGTGTCGAGTGAATTGGCCCAAATCGACGACATCAAGGTCCAAGCGTCGGCCCTGCCCTTGACCCAACTGGACGAGAAGGAGGCGTTGTTCGAGCAGGTCGATGCGTTGGAGCTTCAAGTGAATGAGCGCCTTGAGGAGGTGCTTGCGGAGATCATGCCTGAAGCGTTTGCGCTTGTCAAGGAGACGGCCCGCCGCTTCGCTGCGGAAGGCGCCGTGGAAGTGACGGCCACGGACATGGACCGCGAGATCGCCGCGAGCCGTGACCTGGTCACCATCGAAGGCGACAAGGCCCACTGGCAGAAGTCCTGGACGGCGGCCGGCTCGGCCGTGACCTGGGACATGGTGCACTACGACGTGCAGCTCATCGGCGGGGTCGCCCTGCACCGCGGCAAGGTCGCGGAGATGCAGACCGGGGAAGGAAAAACGTTGGTGGCCACGCTGCCCGTCTTCCTGAACGCCCTCGCGGGACGCGGCGTCCACGTCGTGACCGTGAACGATTACTTGGCGCGTCGTGACGCCGAATGGATGGGCCCGCTTTACGAATTCCACGGCCTCACCGTCGATTGCATTGACAAGCACCAGCCCAACAGCGAGTCGCGTCGTCAGGCCTACAAATGCGACGTGACGTTCGGGACGAACAACGAGTTTGGGTTTGACTACCTGCGCGACAACATGGCCACGCGGCCCGAACAGCTCGTGCAGCGCAAACACCACTTCGCCATCGTCGACGAGGTCGACTCGGTGTTGATCGACGAGGCGCGGACGCCGCTCATCATCAGCGGCCCGACCCCCAAGGGAGACGAACAGGAGTTCGAGGAGTTGAAGCCCAAGGTGGTGAGCCTTGTGAAGGTGCAACAGCAAGCCGCGCAAGGGTTCCTCGCCGACGCGAAGAAGTTGTTGGTGGAGGGCGCGTCGAAGGCCGAGGTGGAGGAAGGAGGTTTGGCCTTGTACAGGGCGTTCCGCGCGCTGCCCAAGAGCAAGCCCCTCATCAAGTTCCTCAGCCAGGACGGCATGCGCCAGCAGCTGCTCAAGACCG
>JAQCBJ010000076.1 GCA_027621555.1 Bacteroidota bacterium
CATCCGTGCCATCACGCGGTCCATGGAGGGGTTTTGGTAGCGCATCGCCAGTTCCACGACGACCTCGCCACCGAACGCCTTCTGTGCTTCGTCGGTGATGAGCCGCGCCTGCAAATCCCGTTGCAACGCTTCTCCGTAAAGCAACAGGGGCGACCCTTCGTCGGTCCACACCTTCTTGTATTCCCGGGCGCTGCGGAACCTGCGGATGGGCGCGATGATTCCGTTCACGAGGATTTTTCTGGGCAACCACGGGATGTCAATCACCCGGCCGTCGCCCAAGAATTCACGCAAGTAGCGTCCCACGGCACCCGCGGTCGGGGCGTCGGGTGTGCCCAAGTTCACAAGCAGGATGCAGGTCTTCAACGGCTGGCTCATGGGTTCACAACAACCAAGCGGCTCAAATGTGCAGCGCGCGGTCGTCGGTCGCGGCCAGGGCCGCCTCCTTGATCGCCTCGGTGAACGTCGGGTGCGCGTGGCTCATCCGCGCGATGTCCTCGGCGCTGGCCCGGAATTCCATGGCCACAACCGCCTCGGCAATCATGTCGGCCGCGCGAGGGCCACACATGTGCACGCCCAAAACCTCGTCCGTCTCCGCGTGCGCCAACACCTTGACGAGTCCGTCGGTGTCCATGCTCGCGCGGGCGCGACCGCTCGCCTTGAACGGGAAGCTCCCGCTCTTGTACGGCACTCCGTCCGCCTTCAACTGCTCCTCGGTCGCGCCGACCCCGGCCACTTCCGGCCAGGTGTACACGACGTTGGGGATCAGGTTGTAATCGATGTGAGGGTGCTGTCCGGCGATGGTTTCGGCGGCAAACACGCCTTCTTCCTCAGCCTTGTGCGCGAGCATCGCGCCGCGGACCACGTCGCCAATGGCGTAGATGTGCGGCACCTTGGTGCGCATGTGCGCGTCGACGTCGATGCGACCGCGCTCGTCCGTGCTGAGTCCGGCCGCTTCGAGGTTGAGCCCGTCCGTGTACGGACGACGGCCCACGCTGACGAGGCAGTACTCGGCCTTGAAGGTCACTTCATCGCCTTTGGCCGAGTCGGCCTTGACCGTGACGCTGCGTCCCGTGGCGGTGACCTCTTTCACACCGTGCTTGAGGTGGAATTTCACCCCGAGCTTTTTCATGGAGCGCATGAGCTCCTTGCCCATCGCGCGGTCCATGGTCGGAATGATGCTGTCGGCGTATTCCACCACGTTCACCTCCGTGCCAAGGCGGGCGTAGACCGAGCCGAGTTCGAGTCCGATGACGCCGCCCCCGATGACGATCATCGATTTGGGCAGCTTGGGCAAGCTCAGCGCTTCGGTGCTGGTGATGACGCGCTTCTTGTCGACTTCAATGAACGGCAACGTGCTGGGCTTGGAACCCGTGGCGACGATGACGTGCTTGGCGCCGAGGTTGGTCGCCTTCCCCTTGGCAGGAGTGACGGCGACCGTGTGGGCGTCCACGAACGAACCGACCCCCTGATGGACGTCGATGTTGTTCTTCTTCATGAGGAAGTTGATGCCCTCCGTGGTTTGGGACACCACTTCGCCTTTGCGGGCGATCATTTGGGGAAAATCGATGCCGAGGGAACCCACTTCAATGCCGTGGGCAGAGAATTGCTCCTTGGCTTGATGGTAGTGCTCCGAGCTGTCCAAGAGCGCTTTGGACGGGATGCATCCCACGTTCAAACACGTGCCTCCGAGCGTGGAATATTTCTCCACCAGAGCCGTGCGCAATCCGAGTTGCGCCGCGCGGATGGCCGCCACGTAGCCCCCTGGGCCACTTCCGATGACGACGACGTCGTAGTTTTCCATGGGCACAAAGGTAGTTCGGCCGTTGGGGTCTGCGCCCCTGCTTGTTGTTTCTTTGCACCTCCCCATGTGGCTTCGCATTGCATCCTACTTGATTCGGCACCGCCTTCCAACGGTGGTGGCCCTGTTTGCGGTGACCGTGTTCATGGGGCTCCAAATCCCCGACCTCAAGATGCAGTACAAGTACGGCGGCATCTTGCCCGAGGACGATCCGTCGGAATTGGCGCACGCGCGGTTCCTCGAGTCGTTTGGCGCGGAGGGAAACGTCTTGGTCATTGGGGTAGAGGACCCGCGGCTTCGGACGGCCGAGGGTTTGCAATCGTGGCATGAACTCGCCGAGGAGATCCGCGCCTTGCGGGTCACGGTGGACGGCAAGCCGACCGTCATCATCGACTCGGTCTTCGCCATCACCAACGCATTCGAAGTCGTCAAGCATCCGACGGATCGCCAGTTCCTGTTGCAGGCCGTGGCTCCCGACGTGGTGAACCGCCTCCCCAATGCGCCCCCCCTGACGGACGAGCGCGCCAACGAAATCGTCGACGAGGTGCGGTCTTTGCCGTTCTACGACGGGCTGCTCTACAACCCCGACAATGAGGCGACGTTGATGATGGTGGTGTTCAACCACGACATGCTCAACTCCGCCAAGCGCGGGCGCATCGTCGAAGACATCATCGAGGTTTCGGATCGCTGGGCCAAGAACACGGGCATCGAAACCCACCTCAGCGGCTTGCCCTTCATTCGCATCTCCATCACCAACAAAGTGAAGGGGGAGTTGGGGTACTTCATCGGAGCGGCCATCGCCGTGACTGCGCTCTTGCTGTTCCTGTTTTTCCGAAACCTCGCGGTTGTGGGGGTGTGCCTGACTGTCGTGGCGGTGGGGGTGGTGTGGTCGTTGGGGACGATGTCCCTTTTGGACTACCGCCTGACGCTGCTCATGTCGCTCATCCCTCCGCTGATGATTGTCATCGGGGTGCCCAACTGCATCTATCTGGTCAACAAATACCAAGCGGAATTCAAGAGGCACGGCAACAAGATGCTCGCGCTTCAGCGCATGGTGACCAAGGTGGGGAACGCGACGCTCTTGACCAACGCGACAACCGCCCTCGGGTTTGCGACCTTCATCTTCACGCACAGCCCGGTGCTGGTGGAGTTTGGGGTGGTGTCGTCGCTGAACATCATGGTGGCGTTTGGGATCAGCATCATCTTGATTCCGGCCCTGTTTACGTGGTTGCCCGAGCCCCACGAACGCCACCTGACCCACCTCGACCGCGTCTGGGTGGACACGGTGGTGGGGACGTTTGTGCGAACCGTGCAAACAGGTCGAGGCCGCGTGTACCTCGCTGCGCTTGCCGTGGCGGTGTTGAGCGCGTGGGGCATGACGAAGATGGTCACCACGGGCAACATTGTGGACGACTTGCCCGAGGAAGACCGCGTGCTGGTGGACCTCGATTGGCTGGAGTCGCGCTTCCGTGGGGTGATGCCCTTTGAGGTGCTCATCGACGGCCAAAAGCCCGGCCAAATCCTCAGCCCCGCCAACCTCAAGCGCATCGAGGAGTTCCAGGAACTGCTTCGGGAATACCCGGAGTTTTCGCGGAGTTTGAGCGCCGTGGACGCGGTGAAGTTTGGGGTGCAGGCGTTCTACGGCGGCGACCCGGAACGGTACCGCCTCCCGACCCGTCAGGAGCGCTCCTTCATGGGCCCGTACTTCCGGGGCAGCGAAAACGCCGCGTCGGACATCGACGACGCGAATGCCGTGACGTCCAACTTTGTCGATTCCTCGCGAACCGTGACCCGCGTTTCCGCCAACATGGCCGACGTCGGCACCCTCGAAATGGAAGAGCTTATGGCGTCGTTGCGCCCGAGGATTGACAGCATCTTCCCACCGGAGCGCTTCGACCTGACCGTCACCGGCACGAGCATCGTCTTCCTCGAAGGCACCAACTACTTGGTGAAGAACCTCGCCATTTCCATGACGCTTGCCATCCTGGTGATTGCCCTGGTGATGGCACTTCTGTTCAAAAGCGCGCGCATGGTGGGCATCGCCCTCATCCCCAACCTGCTCCCGCTGCTGTTCACCGCCGGCATCATGGGGTGGACCGGCATTCCGATCAAGCCTTCGACCATCTTGGTGTTCTCGGTGGCGTTTGGGATTTCGGTGGACGACACGATTCACTTTTTGGCCAAATACCGCCAAGAGCTCCGAACCAACGGATGGAACATCCGTGCTGCGGTGCTGGCCGCGGTTCGCGAGACGGGGGTGAGCATGATGTACACGTCGATTGTGCTCTTCTTTGGGTTCTTGATGTTCGCCCTGAGCGAATTTGACGGCACGCGCTCGCTTGGTGTCCTGGTTTCTGTCACGCTCCTCGTGGCCATGTTTGCCAACCTGATGCTGCTTCCTTCGCTCCTGATGAGCTTCGCGCAGTTCGTGACGACCCGGACGTTCAGCGAACCGTTCATCGATTTGCTCGACGAGGAAGACGACCTGTCGCTCGAGGAGCTTCAGGTTCAAGTCGGCACGAGCCCGGGCAAAGGGGAGGAGAAGCACGAAGACCTGCGCAACCGGAGTTGACCTGGTGGTCGTGTGTATCTTCCACCCATGAAAGGAATTGTTCTTGCGGGAGGAAGCGGCACCCGGCTTTGGCCTCTGACCAAGGCGGTGAGCAAGCAATTGATGCCGATCTACGACAAGCCGATGATTTACCACCCGCTGTCGACGCTCATGATTGCGGGCATTCGGGACATCCTCATCATCACGACTCCAGAGGATTCGGCCTCGTTTCAGCGCTTGCTTGGCGACGGATCCGACCTTGGTTGCTCGTTCACCTACACCGTTCAGGAAGTGCCCAACGGGCTCGCCCAAGCGTTCGTGCTTGGCAAAGAATTCATCGGGGACGACAAGGTCGCCTTGGTGCTGGGCGACAACATTTTCTATGGAAAGAGCTTTGGCCGAACCCTTCGCGCCCACACCGACCCAGACGGCGCCATCGTCTTCGCTTACTACGTCAGCGATCCCGAGCGTTACGGCGTGGTGGATTTTGACGACGACGGCAAAGTCTTGAGCATCGAAGAAAAGCCCGCCCAGCCCAAGTCCAATTTTGCGGTTCCGGGGCTCTATTTCTACGACAACGACGTGGTGGACATCGCGGCCAACCTCCGGCCCAGCGCGCGAGGCGAGTACGAAATCACGGACGTGAACAAAGCCTACCTCGAAGCGGGCAAGCTGCACGTCGGCGTCCTCGACCGCGGCATGGCCTGGCTCGACACGGGCACGCACGCGTCTCTGATGCAAGCTTCGCAGTTTGTGCAGGTCATCGAAGACCGGCAGGGATTGAAGATCGGTTGCCTCGAAGAGATCGCATGGCGCATGGGATTCATCGACGACGCCCAACTCGAGGCGCTGGCCCAGCCGCTCGTGAAGAGCGGGTACGGCACCTACCTCCTCGACCAATTGCGTCGCGGACGCTGAGCCCCTCGAACAATTTTTGCGCGCAAGGACTTTCCTCCACATGACCCCCAATTCACAAGAAGCCCGATGGCGCGAGGCGCTGGAACAGGCCCTGGCCGGGTTCCTCAAAACTTACCCCGCCTCGGCAGCGGACGGTTTGTACGCGCCCATCCACTACCTGCTCTCGCTTGGAGGCAAGCGGATTCGTCCGGTGCTTGCGCTCGCGGCGTGTGAAGCGGAAGGGGGCACGATGGACGCGGCGATGCCGTCGGCACTCGCGGTGGAGTTGTTTCACAATTTCACCTTGATGCACGACGACATCATGGACGCTGCCCCGCTCCGTCGGGGCCGCCCCACGGTGCACACAAAGTGGTCTGAAAACGCTGCGATTTTGTCCGGCGACGTGATGTACACGTTGGCGTTGACCGCACTTGAAGGGACTCCGGCGGAAGCCCTTCCCGACGTGTTGCGCTTGTTCAACGTGACCTCTCGCGAAGTGTGCGAAGGGCAGCAAAGCGACATGGCCTTCGAGGCCCGTCAAGACGTTTCAGTGGAGGAATACGTGGGCATGATTCGCCTCAAGACTTCGGTCCTGTTGGCCGCGTCCGCGGCCATGGGCGCGCGCGCTGCGGGGGCCTCTCCGGAGCGCGTGGACGCGTGGTACCGCTACGGCGTCAACGTGGGGTTGGCGTTTCAAATCCAGGACGATTACCTCGACACGTTTGGGGAAAGTGGGGCCACCGGTAAACAAGTGGGTGGCGACATTCTCTCGGACAAGAAGACCTTGCTCTGGTTGACCACCGAAGCCCATGCTGAAGGCCGCAACGCGTTGGAGTCTTGGGCGGGAAAACACCCTGCTACGGGAACGGAACAGGCGGAAGCCAAGGTGCGGGCCGTGCGGGAGGCGATGGTCAAGGCAGGAGCGGACCAAGAAGCCCGCTGCCGCATGGAAGCGCACGTCGCAGAAGCCAAGGCGGCGCTTGCCGAATTGCACCTGCCCGAGGAGGTGGGGTCGTGGTTCGAAGGACTTGCCCAACACGTGACCTCACGAACCCACTGATTCCCCGAGAATCCTTGGGGCAGTCCAACCCGAGCGGCTTATCTTTGCAAGTGCTAAATGCCCCCTGTCCTCATGGACCCACTTTCATTTCTGAGCAACG
>JAQCBJ010000077.1 GCA_027621555.1 Bacteroidota bacterium
AAGGAGCTCGACCTGCAGGACGGCGACGTGGCGGGCATCAAGCAGGTGACGATGGAGTTTGACGGGGACTTTGCGTTTGGGATGCTCAAGGGCGAGAACGGCGTGCACCGCTTGGTGCGCATCAGCCCCTTCGACAGCAACGCCCGCCGCCACACCAGCTTCGTCAGCGTGTACGTCTACCCGCTGGTCGACGACACCATTGAGATCCACGTCAACCCCGGAGACATCACGTGGGAGACGTTCCGTTCAGGTGGGGCAGGTGGCCAAAACGTGAACAAGGTCGAGACCGGCGTTCGCCTCCGCCACGCGCCCACGGGCATCATCATCGACAACACCGAGACGCGCTCGCAGCTCGGCAACAAGGAGAAGGCGATGCAGCTTTTGAAGTCCCAGCTCTACGAGATGGAGATTGCCAAGCGCAACGAAGCGCGTGCCGAAATCGAAGCTGGCAAAAAGAAGATCGAATGGGGGTCCCAAATCCGGTCCTACGTCATGCAGCCTTACAAGATGGTCAAGGACGTGCGCACCGGACACGAGACCTCCAACGTCGACGCCGTGATGAACGGCGACCTCGACGGCTTCCTCAAGGCCTACCTGATGGGCGAGGGTGCCGGCGCTGACCACACCGACGACCTTTGACCGAGATTTCGTCGCTCGCCGCGTCGAAAGCTTGCTGATTTGAATTCCAGACTGAAACCCCTACCACACATGTCCACCCGCATCGAAAAAGACACCCTCGGCGAAGTCCACGTTCCCGCAGACAAATACTGGGGCGCCCAAACCGAGCGATCGCGCAACAACTTCAAAATCGGTCCGATCGGTTCCATGCCTATGGAAATCGTTCGGGCGTTTGCGCACCTGAAGCGGGCGGCGGCGATGACCAACTGCGAGTTGGGGGCGATGGACGCCTCGAAGAAGGACTTGATTGTGGCGGCATGCGACGAAATCCTCGCGGGCAAGCTCGACGACCAATTCCCACTGGTGGTTTGGCAAACGGGGTCAGGCACGCAGAGCAACATGAACGTCAACGAGGTGGTGGCCAACCGCGCGCACGTCCTTGCAGGCGGCACGCTGGGCCAGGGTGACCGTCCGGTGCATCCCAACGACGACGTGAACAAGAGCCAAAGTTCCAACGACACGTACCCCACGGCGATGCACATTGCAGCCTATGCCGCCATTGTCGAGACGACGGTGCCGGGCGTGGAGCGCTTGCGGGACGCGTTGGCGGCGAAGGCGAAGGCCTTTGACGACATCGTCAAGATCGGTCGCACCCACCTTATGGACGCGACGCCACTGACGTTGGGCCAGGAATTTGGAGGGTACGTCGCGCAGTTGGAGTTTGGGCTGAAGGCCTTGCGCAACACGCTCCCTCACCTGCAGCAGCTTGCCCTTGGCGGCACGGCTGTGGGCACGGGCATCAACACCCCCGAGGGCTACGACGTCCTCGTGGCCAAGCACATCGCCGCGTCAACGGGCCACCCGTTCGTCACGGCCGACAACAAGTTTGAAGCCCTCGCGGCGCACGACGCGATTGTCGAGAGCCACGGCGCGCTCAAGCAATTGGCCGTGTCCCTCAACAAAATCGCGAACGACATCCGCATGATGGGTTCCGGCCCGCGTTCGGGCATCGGCGAACTCCTGCTCCCCGCCAACGAGCCCGGATCGAGCATCATGCCCGGCAAAGTGAACCCGACCCAGTGCGAGGCCATGACCATGGTTTGCGCGCAGGTGATGGGCAACGACGTGGCCGTGACGGTAGGAGGCACCCAAGGCCACTACGAGCTCAACGTGTTCAAGCCCATGATGGCGCGCAACATTCTCGAGTCGGCTCGCTTGCTCGGAGACGCGTGCGTGTCCTTTGCGGAACACTGTGTGGACGGCATCGAAGCCAACACGGCCCGAATCACGGAGCTCGTCAACAACAGCCTCATGCTGGTGACGGCGCTCAACACCAAGATTGGGTACTACAAGGCCGCAGAAATTGCGGGCAAGGCCCACGCCGAAGGCACGACGTTGAAAGCCGCGGCTTTGGCTACGGGCTACCTCACCGAAGAGGAGTACGACGCGTGGGTAGTGCCCGGCGACATGGTCGGCCGCCGCTGACTCAGCGCGACGTTGACAAACCTACGAAGGCGGGTCGTTACACCAACGGTTCGCCCTCGTCGCGTTTGAGGTCGCCGACAAGCTCCTTGATCCACTGTTCGTCCGTGGCGGGACACACGAGCAAGGCGTGCGGCGTGTCGACCACGATGTAGCCGTCAAGGCCTTTGAGGGCCACGAGTTTTTGGGGTCCCTTGGTCGCGGTTGGGGAGCCCACCACGAGGTTGTCCCGAGAATCGACGGCGCGAACGCGCACGTGCGCCGAAGCGTTGCCGTCGGCATCCGAGTCCAATTTTTCCTTGAGGCTGCCCCAAGTTCCCAGATCGCTCCAGCCGATGTCGCACAGGACGACTTGCACGTGAGATGCCTTCTCCATGATGCCGTAGTCGATGCTGATGTTCTCGCAGTTGCCATACACGGCGTTGAGCTCCGCAGGGTTGGACAAGTCCGCGTCGGCGAATTCAGCCAGCATGTCAGGCAGGTGCGTTTCAAAGGCGGCCTGGATGTTGCTCAAAGACCAAACGAAAATGCCGCTGTTCCAACAGAACTCACCCGATGCCAAGAACGCTTCAGCGGTGGCCAAATCCGGTTTTTCCGTGAAGGTTTTCACGGGGCGGACTTCGGGTTGATCCTCGTCGTGGGGCTCTTCGTACTGGATGTATCCGTAGCCGGTGTCGGGCCGGGTGGGCTGGATGCCCAGCGTCACCAAACTCGTCGTGTTGCGCGTGGTCTCGAGCGCCGTGCGGCACACGTCCAAGAACCCCTGTTCGTCGAGGATCAAGTGGTCGGACGGCGCCACCACCACCGCCGCTTCCGGGTCGCGCGATGCGATGACTGCGTTGGCATAAGCGATGCAGGGCGCGGTGTTCCGCATGAACGGTTCGCAGAGGATGTTCTCTGAGGGCATTTCAGGGAGGTGCGAAGCGACTTGGTCACGGTACCGCGCGTTGGTCACCACCAGGATGCGGTCCGCAGGCACGAGCTTTTCCAGCCGGTCAAACGTCATGCGAATGAGCGACCGTCCGGTGCCGAGAATGTCCAGGAACTGCTTGGGTTCCGCGCTTCGAGACATGGGCCAAAAACGCGAGCCAATGCCTCCCGCCATGATGACGGCGTAGGTGTGGGGTTGATGTGCCATGAGACTTAACGGGGAGGTTGGGAGGGAGTGGACCACTCGGGGCACGTGGGGCATTTCCCTTTCGAGCCTTTGGTCGTGTTGCATCCCGTCGCTGCGACAAGCATGCCCAAACAGGCAAACGCAGCGAGAAGACGGCCAATTCCTTTCAGGTTCATGGCCGCGAAGTTAGCTTGTACCTTCGTCCCATGGGATTGTTCTTCCACATTGGCCGGTACGCGGCGTTCCTGCGCAGCGTGATGCGGCGCCCTGAACAGGGTGCAGTGTTTCGGCGCCTGCTCGTGGAAGAGATGAACGCCATTGGCCTGCAAAGCCTGGGTATTGTCGCGCTTCTGAGCGTGTTCATGGGGGCGGTCATTTGCATCCAAACGGCCCACCAAATCGGCGGCTGGATTCCGGTCTACACCATCGGCTTTACGGTGCGACAAACCATGATTTTGGAATTCAGCCCGACGCTGATTCCCGTGATTTTGGCCGGAAAGGTGGGGTCCAACATCGCCTCCCAGCTTGGCACCATGCGGGTCACCGAGCAAATCGACGCGCTCGAGATCATGGGCGTGAACAGCGCGGGCTACCTCGTTCTGCCCAAGATGATTGCGGCGCTGACGTGCATCCCGTTCCTCGTCATTCTGAGCATGGTGCTCGGCATCGGCGCGGGGCTTTGGGTTGGCGTGTCGACGGGCGTGAGCTCGGCCGCGGACTTCGAGTACGGCATGCAGATTGACTTCAACGCGTTTGACGTGACGTACGCCATCATCAAGACCTGCGTGTTCGCCCTGATCATCAGCTCCGTGAGCGCCTATCACGGCTACTTCACGTCGGGCGGCGCCCTCGAGGTGGGCCGGAGCAGCACGAAGGCCGTGGTGTACGCGGTGGTCATCGTGATGATCGCCAATTTGTTGTTGACCCAAATGCTGCTCGGCTAAAGGCGCGGACGATGATTGAGATTCACCACGTGTCGAAATCGTTTGGAGACCAAACCGTGCTCCAGGACGTCTCCGCCCAGTTCCATCCCGGCAAGGTCAATTTCATCATCGGCCGAAGCGGTTCGGGGAAAAGCGTCCTGACCAAATGCACGGTCGGGCTGCTCGAGCCGGACCAAGGTCACGTGACCTACGACGGCCGAAACTTCACCGAGATGGATCGCCTGGGCCGGAAGGCCGTGCGCCAGGAAATCGGCATGCTCTTCCAGGGCAGTGCCCTGTTTGACAGCATGACGGTCGAGGAAAACGTCATGTTCCCGCTCCGGATGTTCAGCGACACGTCCGAGGCGGAGATGCGCGAACGGGCGGCCTTCTGCCTCGAACGCGTCGAGCTTCCTCAGGCCGGGGCCAAGTTCCCGTCCGAGCTCAGCGGCGGGATGCAAAAGCGCGTGGGCATCGCCCGGGCCATTGCCATGAACCCCAAGTACTTGTTCTGCGACGAACCCAACTCGGGCCTCGACCCGCAAACGGCCATCGTGATCGACAACCTCATTGTCGACCTCACGCGCGAGTTCAACATGACCACTGTGGTCGTGTCGCACGACATGAACAGCGTGATGGAGGCTTCGGACTTCATTCACTACGTCCACGAGGGCGTCATCGCGTGGCACGGCCCCACGTCCGACCTGCTCAAGGCGGACAGCGAGGCTTTGAACGAGTTCATCTTCGCGTCCAAAATCATGCGCGAGCTTCGCAAGACGTTGTCATGACCCCGGACGACAGGCACGGAAAGGGTTCGCACGAACCCGGGAGCGAAAAGTTCATCCCGTACAGCCTCCCGCGCCTGAACCCGGACGAGATGGTGGCGCTGAGCCAGGAATTCTATCGGGAGATGGCCACTCGGCGCAGTGCACGCGTTTTCTCCTCGGAGCCCTTGCCGCTCGAGGCGGTCCGAAACTGCATTGACACGGCGTGCACCGCGCCCTCCGGCGCGCACAAGCAGCCGTGGACCTTCTGCCTCGTGACGAACCCTGAACTGCGCAAGGACATCCGCCGAGCGGCCGAGGAAGAGGAATTCCGGAACTACCACGGCCGCATGAGCGCCGAGTGGCTCCAGGACCTCGAACCCTTTGGCACCGACCACATCAAGCCGTTCATCGAAGAGGCGCCCGCACTCATTGTCGTGTTCAAGCAAGTGCACGACACGACGGAAGAAGGCGGGAAGCGCGCGAACTACTACGTCAACGAGAGCGTGGGCATCGCGGTCGGCATGTTGTTGACGGCCCTGCACCGCATAGGATTGGTGGCGCTGACCCACACCCCGTCGCCCATGGGCTTCTTGGCCGAGGCGTTGGGGAGGCCGGCAAACGAACGAGCGTTCCTGAACATTCCCATCGGGTTTCCAGCGGAGGGGTTGACGGTTCCAGACCTGACTCGGAAGTCACGGGCCGAGGTTTTGGTCGAGTACCCCTGAGCAGGTTGTTCACGGCCAAAACGTTCAAAAGTTTCAAACATCTGGCCCTAGACCTCAAAGGGTGCCGTTACTTTGCGGCCGAATTCACACACGAACACAACCTACAGATCATGTCTGAAATCCAAGAAAAAGTAACCGCGATCATCGTGGACAAGCTCGGCGTTGACGCCGGAGAGGTGACAACCGAAGCCTCATTCACGAACGATTTGGGTGCGGACTCACTCGACACCGTGGAACTCATCATGGAATTCGAGAAGGAATTCAACATCGCCATCCCCGACGACCAAGCTGAGAAGATCAGCACGGTGGGTCAGGCTGTCGATTACATTTCGCAGAACGCGTAAAAGCAGCTTCGCGCTGAACACGCTCCATTTCTGAAGACGTGGAACTCCGTCGAGTAGCAGTAACGGGTCTCGGGGCATTGACGCCCCTTGGCAATGACGTGCAGACGTTTTGGACCAACTTGGTCCAAGGCCAAAGTGGCGCGGCACCCATCACGCGCTTTGACGCCACCAACTTCAAGACGCAGTTTGCGTGCGAGGTCAAGGACTTCGATCCCAGCGAGTGGATTGAACGTCGGGACTCGCGCAAAATGGACTTGTTCACGCAGTACGCCGTCGTGACGGCGGAAATGGCACTCAAGGACGCCGGCCTCTCTGTGGAGGCCGGCAACCTTGACCCCGACCGGGCAGGTGTCATTTGGGGTTCGGGCATCGGAGGTTTCCAAACCTTCATGAACGAAGCCAAAAACTTCTACACG
>JAQCBJ010000078.1 GCA_027621555.1 Bacteroidota bacterium
GGGACGGGACGCTGCTGGGGAAAGCGCGGGTGGCCCTGGGCGCCGCAGTCGCACTTGACGACGTCCGCGACCGGCATCGTGTACAGGTTCCAGGAATGGTCCCCTTCGGCGATGGGCTGGCCGAGCGGCGAGCGGCAGATTTCAGGGCTAAGCCAAGGCTCGTGGCTGAGCAGCGGCTGGCCGTCGCTCCCAATGACGACGTCCATCTCCAAGGTGGTCACCCCGGCCGCCACGGCCTCTTCCATGCCGAGGATGCTGTTCTCCGGCCAATGGGCTCGCATGCCGCGGTGGCCTTGAAGGTCAAGGGCGCGAGGTTGAGCCACGGGAAGCGACGCGAGGTCGTAAGCCGGCGTGCTGGGCGTTCCAGACGAGACGGGCGTACCGTTCGAAGCCTGGGCTCGGGCCGAGGCCGGGCCTTGGGGTTTGGGAGCGTCGAGAGTGGGCGCGCAACCGGGAAGGTTCATGGTCAAAACCGCAAAAAAGAACAACGCAAAAAAACGGCACAACGGGTGAAGTTGGAGAGTGTGGGCGTGCTTCATGGCGGCGGGGTCAGACCGCGTTGCGGCTTGCGTTGACGATGCCGTACATGGTGCGGATGATGAGCTTGCGGAGCAGGTCGGGCGTCCAGTCCTGGGAGGCTTGAGGATCGCCGGAGGTTTGGCGTTCCATCTCCGTGAGGGCGAACTGCTGGATGACGAGCAGCGGCAAGATGATGCTGTCGCGCAGGCGAATGCTCTCTTTGATCGACGGCACCGTCTCCATCAGGTCCTGCTGGCCCGTGATGGCGAGGACGAGGACGCGTGTGCGCTCGTACTCCTCGTGGACGGTGTTCCAGAGGTCGCCAAACCGCGGGTGCGCGGACAGGTGCGCCGTGAGTCGGAAATCGCACTTCGTCATGGACTGCATCGAGTTCTCGACCAGGGTGCGGAAGAACGCGTTTCGGCGGTAGAGGCTCGCGGCCTCGCCGAGGCGGCCTTCGCGGTCGAGGGCCTCGAGGGCGGTGCCGAGGCCAAAGTAGCCCGGCACGTTCTGCTTCAGCTGCGACCACGAACCGACAAACGGGATGGCGCGTAGGTCTTCGAAGTTGATGGCGCCGTCCTTGGCTCGGGAGGTGGGGCGGCTGCCGATGTTGGTCTCCCCGTAGTACTTGAGCGTGCCGAAGGTGGCGAGGTAGTCCGTGAATTCAGGGCGGTTTCGGAGCGCGAGGTAATGCGCGTGCGAGGTGGAGCCGAGTTCATCCAGAAGCGCCTCGTCCTCGGGCAGGATGCGCGTTTCTTCCTCGTCGAACAGGCGGTTTTTGACGCCCGCCGTGAACAAGAGCTCCAGGTTGAAACCCGCCGACTTCGGAATGCCAAAATTGGAGGAGATCGTCTGGCCTTGGATGGTGGTTTGGATTTCGCGGTTTTCGATGTCGCGGCCCAGCGACGCGTAGAAGCGGTGGGTGTTTCCGCCGCCCCGAGCGGGTGGTCCGCCGCGCCCGTCGAAGAACATCACGGTGCGGTCGTGTTCGCGACTCACGTCGGTGAGGCTTTGCTTGGCGCGGTAGATGGCCCAGTTGGCGCGGAGGTAGCCGCCGTCCTTGGTGCCGTCGGAGAAGCCGAGCATGACGGTTTGGTCTCCGTGGCGCTGGTCAAGGTGAGCGGCGTACACCGGATGCGTGTAGAGCTTGTCCATCTCCCCGCGCGCGCCGTCCAAATCCTGAATCGACTCAAACAGCGGCACCAAATCCACGGTCAACGCCCCCTCCCACCCGCTGGCCTTGGCCATGGCGTGCAGGATGGCGATGTGATACGCGCCGGAGCAGTTGCTCAGGATGAAGCGGTGGCAGCCCGCCTCGCCGTTGTGGCGCTGGATTTCCTGCATGGCACGCAAACTGTCGAGCACGTCCTGGTGACGGTCCTCGGCGAGCACACCCGTGAAGGGCGTGTTGTAGCTGAACAGAAAATCGATCGCCTCGGCCTCGGGCATCGCCTCGAAGGCCGCCACCGCCTCGGCCCCTCGCTCCGTTTCGAGCAGGGCCTTGAAAGCTTTGGTCACGACCCGCGCGTCTTGGCGGATGTCAAGCGACGCAAAATGCAGCCCAAACATCCTCACCTTGAAGATCAGCTGCCGGATTTGGTCGAGGTACAAGCCGTTGAACTCCGCCTCCACCCGCTTCTCAAGCCGGCGCAGCCCGTGCAGCAGGACGTCCTGCTTGAGCGAGAGGTCGCTCGAATTGAAGATGGACTCCTCCACCATGCCTTGAAGCAAGTCAAGCTCGCCTTCGAGTCCCTTGAAGGTCACCAAACGGCGCAGCTCGCGAAACTCCTTGCGGTAGCAGCGCAGCAGGGTGAGCTTGAGCTTTCTGGCCACACGCAACGTGGTCTCGGCTCCCACGTAGGGGTTGCCATCTCGGTCGCCTCCAGGCCAAAACCCAATCCGCAGCATCCCCATGTTCAGCCCCTCGCCGTTGGGGCGACCCAGGGCATTCGCCACGCGCGCTCCGAGCGCAGAACACGCCTCAAAGAACACGTTCTCGAGGTACCAAATCTGTCGGATCGCCTCCTCGTACGGGGTGGGCGGCTCGCTTTGGAAAAACGGCGTCAGACCCAGCTGATGCAGGCGCTTGCGGATGTTCACCAAGTCGTTGTCCTCCATGGCCAAGGCCAGGTCGGTGATGATGGCCAAGACGTTGCCGGGGTAGAATTGCGTGGGGTGCGACGTGAGCACGACGCGCACGGCGTACTCGGCGAGCATGGCGCGCATCTCGTCTTCGAGCCCGTGGCGGCGCACGCGCTGCATCAAGCTCTGGAGCGACTCGGCGCCCCCCATGTCGTTCAGTTGCGCGTAACGCGCGTCTTCGAGCGCATCCACCAGGACGACCTGGCGTTCGATGTACTGGATGATGCGGAACAGGAGCGCCGCGCCGTCTTCGGCGCTGTGCTTGCCTTGGTTGCGGAGGAACTCCGCCAGGATCTCGTGCGGCGCCGCCCCCTGCTCCAAGCCCAGCTCGCAGGCCTCTTGGAGGAGCGGGACGCGCAGGCCGGTTTGGCGTATGCCGTCGAGCGGCAAGGTCAAGAAAATGCCATTGAACACCTGATAAGGGTGGCTGACCACCGACCGATAATCCTTCTTCTCGCGCATGATGACTGCAAAGTTACCTCGTACTTTTGAGCCATGCGCATCGACATCCTGACTGTCTTGCCGGGGCTCCTCAGTGGTCCTTTTTCCGAAAGCATCGTCAAACGAGGCATCGAGAAGGGCCTGGTGGAAGTGCACGTGCACGACCTCCGCAACTGGAGCACCAACAAGCACAAAAAGGTGGACGACGCCCCTTTCGGCACAGCCGCAGGCATGGTGCTCGCCATGCAGCCCCTCCACGACGCCATCACGTCCCTTCAGGCCGAGCGCGACTACGACGAGGTCATCTTCCTCACCCCCGACGGCGAGCAGCTCAAGCAGGGGCGCGTGAACCAGCTGTCGCTCTCCGGCAACCTGCTGATGATCTGCGGCCACTACAAAGGCATCGACCAGCGCTTGCGCGACCACGTCGTCACGCTCGAGATCAGCATTGGCGATTACGTCCTGAGCGGCGGTGAACTCGCCGCGGCCGTCCTCACCGACGCGCTGGTGCGCCTCGTTCCCGGCGTCATCGGCGACGAGACCAGCGCCCTGAGCGACAGCTTCCAGGACGGCCTTCTCGCCCCCCCGGTCTACACCCGCCCTGCCGAATACAACGGCTGGAGAGTCCCCGACGTCCTCCTCTCCGGAAACCACGCCGCGATCGACCAGTGGCAAGAAGAGCAGGCCCTCGCCCGAACCCGCGAACGCCGCCCCGATTTGCTCGAAGGCAAGGACAGCGAACCGGGCGCGTAATTTCTTCGCGGGAAGTCACGGACTTCACAAAGAATCTTCGTAATATTGCACCCCGAATTGGGTCAGGTCCACTGAGACCTCCCGACTGACAACGCAACAGAGAATACCATGGACCGCATCAAGGACATCACCGCCAAATTGGTTGAAACGCAGACTTGGCCTGAGTTTGGCGCCGGCGACACCGTCACCGTGACGATCAAAATCAAGGAGGGCAACAAGGAGCGCCTCCAGGCTTTTCAAGGCGTGGTGATCCAACGCAAAGGGACGGGCAGCACGGCGACCTTCACCGTTCGCAAGATGGCCAGCGGCGTGGGCGTGGAACGCATTTTCCCCGTGGCCTCTCCCTTTGTGGAGAGCATTGCTGTGAACAAGCGCGGCAAGGTTCGTCGTGCACGTATCTACTACTTGCGCGAGCGCACCGGCAAGTCGGCTCGCATCAAGGAGCGCCGCTTCTCGAACTAAGGCCCCTGAAGCGCAACCCTCCCGCACCACGGTGCCGGAGACGAAAAAGCCAACCTTCACGGGTTGGCTTTTTTCGTTGGGGCAACCTCACGTTCCAGTCCACCGCCTGCAGTGCCTCGCCACCACCATTTTCTGCCCCGACAATCGAAGCACGCGCCACCAAGCAGAATCGAGAGACTTCAACCACTTACGTTGCCACCTCCTGGCCGCAAGCTGTCCTGACAGGCCGAGGTAACTGTTCATCTTGGGCAACGCCCATTGGGCATCGCTGGCTGAAAGCACCCCCTTCTTCTCTTGAGCGCGCTGATTGAGCTCTTTCAGGCACAACCACATGTTGCCCTTCAATCGGTGCGACAGTTTTGCATGATCGTGGTGATGGAATGACCCTAAGAAAAGCACGCCCTTGCTGACAGGTTGCAAGTAAATCTTTCTTGGGTGAAGGGTCAGTCCAAGTTTGGAACGCAGAAACCCTCTCACACGAGGAACCAGATTCATCAACGCTTCCCTTGAATGGTGTACAAGGAAGAAATCGTCCACGTATCTGCCGTAGTGTTTCATCCCGCATTCCTCTTGAATCCAGCGATCGAGCGGGTTCAAAAAGTAATTGGCCAAAATTTGCGACGTGAGGTTTCCGATGGGAAGCCCGCAGCCTGGACTGGTCGAGAACAACGATTTGTCAGGAGGCAATTCGCTCCACCGTCGATGCGGTTGCTTCGACGCGGCTTCGATGGGGTCGACAGACAGCAAGCCCTCAAGCACGTACTGCACCTGAAGATCCATGCCATTCAGGTTCCAATCCTGCACATCCTTCAAAAGCCGACGCCGGAGCAAGGAACGGTCGATGTTCATGAAAAACCCGCGGATGTCCAACTTGAGCACCCAGCCGTTGGGGTGCGCCGCGAGGTCTGCTTGAATGGCGCGGTGGCCCGCATGCACCCCCAATCCCTTGCGGCATGCGAAGCAACGAGGCGAGAGCAAATCCTCAATGTGGGGATTGAGCAAACCCATCACCCAGTGATGCACCACGCGGTCTCGAAACGAAGCCGCAAACACCTCACGCAACACCGGGCGCTCCACCAAAAACGCTCGATACGGCTCCGGCCGGTACGTGAAGCACAACAGCTCCTTGTGCAAGTCCATGACATGATGCTCGAAATCCACCTCAAAGGCCAAGGCATCGGGTTTGTTTCGCTTGTTCCGTCGACACTCGTAATAGGCTTCGAACAGCCCCTGTCGCAACGCTTCGGTGGCTTGCTCAGAAAACAAATCCCCGGTGCCGTGACGTGCTGTCACCGCACCGGGGGTGTTCGTGTCAGCATCCCGGACGCAACGAACGGAAAAGCCGTTTCGTTGATTGTTGTTGTTGCGGTTGACATTCTCGTTGTTGTTGTTCAGGTTTCGGTTCCATGCATTAGAGCCATTGGGCGAGGAACTCCACCAGTTTCCGTTGTTTCCAGCGTTGTTGAAGTTTCCATTGTTGTTGCGGTTGCCGCCCGGCAAACCTGCCGCCAACGCAGCCACTCGTGTTCAAGCTACCCGTCCCGTTGGACGCGGCAGCGGACTGCCGGATGATGTCGCACGCAGGACGAAGCCATAGCCGCGCCCTTTCTGGCTCACGAACGGAAGGCTAAGCACTCAAGGAAGCATCCTTGACCACCTGCTTCTTCCATCCCGAAAGTTGCTTTTCAATGGGAACCAACAAGCTCGCCAAATGGGCCATTTTTTTCACCGGCAAGGCCTTGATGTCCACAAGAACGCGCAACGTGTATTTTGCAAGGGTGATGCTCGCTTGAGCGGCCTCAATCTTTTCTAACCTGTTTCCCAATGGTTGAGCACGGAACACGTGCATTTGCGCGTCGAGCAGCGACTCGGTGATTCGTGCTCCGAGCGTGTGCCTGTGCATGCGCGGCACATGTTCCACATGCCTCACCCACGCGACGATGAGGTCATGCAGCGATTTGATGACAGGTGGCTGGTTGTCGTTCATGTCAAGGATGCATGTGAGTGATGGATTCTC
>JAQCBJ010000017.1 GCA_027621555.1 Bacteroidota bacterium
AATTCCATGGAGGCGTTGCTGACACCCGCTTTCGGGACAGTCGTCTGGTCCACCATTGCGTTTTTGGTGGTCTTGTTCTTGTTGCGCAAAATGGCGTGGGGACCCATTCTCCAAGCCCTGAAAGAGCGCGAGGAGAGCATTGCCACAGCCTTGAACGAAGCCGACAAGGCGCGTTCTGAAATGACGGCCCTTCAGGCCGACAACGACCGGTTGCTGCAAGAGGCCCGTGCGGAACGCGACGCTATGTTGCGCGAGGCACGTGATTTGGCAGACAAGGTGGTGGCTGAAGCCAAAACCAAGGCCAAGGACGAGGCTGCTCGCGAAGCAGAAAACGCCCGCCAAGCCATCGCAACGGAGCGCAAGGCCGCAGTTGCGGAATTGAAGGCCGAGGTGGCAAAGTTGTCTGTGGCCATCGCCGAACAGTTGGTTCGGACGGAATTGGCGGCAAACGACAAGCAGGAGGCGTTGGTCCAGAAGTTGATCGAAGAAAGCCCATTGAACTAAGCCATGGCTACAGCACGAGTCGCCGCACGCTACGCCAAAGCCCTTCTTTCTCTTGCGCAAGAGCGCAACGAGTTGGAGGCGGTTGGACGCGATTTGGACACGCTGAACGCGTTGTTCGCGGATTCGCGCGACCTTGTTTTGCTTCTGCAGAGCCCCATTGTCAAGGGGGACAAGAAGCAGGCGGTGTTGGATGCTGTGGTGAAAGGCCATTTGGGTGAACTCGTGTCGAGCTACTTGAGAATCTTGGTCGACAAAGGCCGAGAGGGACTTGTGGTGGACATGGTTCAAGAAGGTCAAGCGCAACTTCGCGCACTTCGGAACATTCAAGAAGTTTCTGTGACGACAGCGGTTCCCTTGACGGAAACGCTGCGGACGCAGATTTTGGCCCAGGTGGCGAAGGTCCATCAGGGCGATGTTGATTTGACTGAAAAGGTGGATCCTGAAATCCTTGGCGGGTACGTCCTGCAAATGGGGGACCAGATGATCGACGCGTCGGTGAAGCGCCAACTTCAGGCACTTGGCCGCGAACTAACTGAACACGACTACGAGCCCGAGTTTTAATCGGGCTAAAATCACAAAGTGATGGCTGAAATCAACCCAGCAGAAGTCTCTTCCATCCTCCGCGAGCAACTCGCCGGTGCGTCAAGTGCAGCGCAACTTGAGGAGGTTGGCACCGTTCTCCAAGTTGGAGACGGAATTGCCCGCATTTACGGATTGACGAGCGTGCAGTCCGGTGAATTGATTGAATTCGAAAACGGCGTGCGCGGCATCGTCCTCAACTTGGAGGAGGACAACGTGGGCGCGGTGTTGCTGGAGCCTTCAGGTGACCTGAAGGAGGGAAGCACGGCAAAGCGCACGGGAACGATTGCTTCGGTCAAAGTGGGTGAAGGCATGTTGGGCCGCGTGGTCAACATGTTGGGTGAGCCGATCGACGGCAAAGGCCCCATTACAGGGGAGACCTTCGACATGCCCGTTGAGCGCAAGGCGCCGGGCGTGATCTACCGTCAACCAGTGAACGAGCCGTTGCAGACGGGCATCAAGTCCATTGACGCGATGATCCCCATTGGCCGTGGCCAGCGTGAGTTGATCATCGGCGACCGCCAGACGGGAAAGACGACGGTGGCCATTGACACCATCATCAACCAAAAGGAATTCTACGACGCAGGAGAGCCTGTGTTTTGCATCTACGTAGCTGTGGGTCAAAAAGGCTCTACGGTTGCCGGCATCTTGAAGACGTTGGAGGAAGCGGGAGCGATGGCGTACACGGTGATTGTGGCGGCAACGGCCTCTGACCCTGCTCCGCTTCAATTCTACGCACCGTTTACGGGCGCGGCCATCGGGGAATACTTCCGCGACACGGGTCGCCCAGCGTTGGTGGTCTACGACGACCTGTCCAAGCAAGCTGTAGCTTACCGTGAGGTGTCTTTGTTGCTTCGCCGTCCTCCTGGGCGTGAGGCGTATCCTGGTGACGTATTCTACTTGCACTCACGCTTGTTGGAGCGAGCGGCCAAGGTGATTGCTGAGGACAGCATTGCTGCCCAAATGAACGATCTCCCTGAAAGCCTCAAAGGAAAAGTGAAGGGTGGTGGTTCCTTGACCGCACTTCCCATCATTGAAACGCAGGCGGGTGACGTATCTGCGTACATCCCGACCAACGTGATTTCCATCACCGACGGTCAGATTTTCTTGGAATCCAACCTGTTCCTCTCCGGCGTGCGCCCTGCAATCAACGTAGGGATCTCGGTAAGCCGTGTGGGTGGATCTGCGCAGATCAAGTCCATGAAGAAGGTTGCGGGTACGTTGAAGCTTGACCAGGCGCAATTCCGCGAGTTGGAAGCGTTTGCCAAGTTTGGTTCAGACCTTGACGATGCCACCAAGGCGGTTCTCGGCAAGGGGGAGCGCAACGTGGAAATCCTCAAGCAAGCCCAAAACTCTCCACTTCCTGTGGAAGAGCAAATCGCCATCATTTACTGCGGAACGAAGAACTTGTTGAAAGCGGTGCCCGTCGACAAAGTCCGGGAATTCGAAGTGGAGTTTTTGGATTACATGCGCAACAAGCATGCAGACACGTTGGCAGCCTTGAAGGCCGGAAAGTACACAGACGCCGAAACCAGCGTGATCGAAGCTGCTGCCGCTGAAATGACCGCACGTTACGCCTGATTTCTGAACCATGGCTGGAGGACTTCAAGAAGTACGCGATCGCATCTCCTCGGTGCAGAACACCATGCAGATCACATCTGCAATGAAGATGGTGTCTGCTGCCAAGTTGCGCCGTGCCCAAGACGCAATCACCCAGATGCGTCCTTACGCGGTCAAGTTGCAAGGCATGCTTGCGAACGTCAGCGCCAGCTTGGAAAAAGGCGAAGGCCAGTACTCGGAAATCCGTGAGGTCAAGCGCGTGTTGATTGTGGCCATTACATCCAACCGTGGTTTGTGCGGAGCGTTCAACAACAACGTCATCAAGTTGGCGACCAAAGCCGTGGCAGAGTGCAACGAAACGGGCCAGGCGTTTGATGTGTTGCCCCTTGGTAAAAAAGCCTTGGACGCGGCCAACCGTTTGGAGTGGAACGTGGCAACTGGTTACGGGGACGCATCGACTTCTTTGTTTGACCATTTGGACTTTGAACACGCTTCTGAAGTGGCCAACACGGTGATGGAGCAGTTTGCCAACGGCACGTACGACAAAGTCGTTTTGGCCTACAACCAGTTCAAAAACGCAGCAGTTCAGTTGCCTACGAACGAGCCCTTCTTGCCCATGCTTCCTTCGGAGGAAGAGGGTTCGGATGCTTCGTCCGTGGATTACATCTTCGAGCCCAACAAAGAGGAAATTGTGGAGCGCATGCTTCCCAACGCTCTTCGTGTGCAGCTGTACAAGGCGCTCTTGGACAGCCATGCCGCAGAGCACGGCGCACGCATGACGGCGATGCACCAAGCGACTGACAACGGGGGTGAGTTGCTTCGCGATTTGCGCATCACCTACAACAAGGCTCGCCAGGCCTCGATCACCACCGAGATCCTCGAGATCGTGGCGGGGTCGGAGGCGCTCGACGGCTAAGCCGGCAACCTGTTTTTCTTGGCATGCTTTGTGGTTAGCTTCGGGCCATGGGTCTGAGGTTCCGCATTTTTCTCGGCATGATGGCGGTCGTGGTGTGCGCATTGCTTGCCACGGGTTTTGTGGCGTATCGCTACGGAGTGGATGCGGAGGCGACCTACAACGCCCAGCGATTGTTGCGCAAGGAGGCTGCGTTGCAGCGGAGTTTGAGCTACATGTTGGAGCGCATGGGTGGAAGTGTGGGCCAAGACAGCTTGGCGATTGTGTTTACAGATCGCATTTGCGAATTGGCGGACGTGCATAGTCTGACGTTTTCGCTTTACAACGGCAGGGGCCATTTGGTGACCACCTCAGCAGGTCCAGGGTCTCCGGACAGCACTGTGGCGCTCGATTTGGACGAGGATGTGTTTCGGTCGGCCATCGAGGGTCCAGGTCGTACGGAAATCCCCAATGTGCGTGGAGGGACAGAGGTGGTTTGGCCCTTGCGAGGTGGTTCGGGAGAGGTCTTGGCTTTGGGGCATGTTCACTACGACCCCCGTGAAGCGGAAGAGGCCGATTGGAAGGCCTTTCTGGTTCGGTTGACGCCTGTTTACTTGCTGCTCTTTTTGTTGGTGGGGCTGTTGGCGTTTTCCTTGTCCAATTCCATCGTTTGGCCTTTGAGGCGTTTGAGTTTGGACATGCGCTCCAACCCACTTCAGAGAGAGGGTAGCCAAACCCTGGAATACCGCTGGAAGGATGAAATTGGTGCATTGGTCAGCGCGTACAACGGCTTGTTGCTCAAGCTCGAAGAGAGCATGAACGCCCGCGCCTCCCTCGAAAGGGAAGGTGCGTGGCGCGAGATGGCGCAGCAAGTTGCGCACGAGATCAAAAACCCGCTCACCCCATTGAAACTTGGTGCGCAGCATCTGGAACGCGCGTGGTCAGACAAGGCCCCTGACTTTGAAGCGAGGCTTCAGCGCTACACCCAAACCACGGTGCAACAAATCGACGCATTGAGCCACATCGCCGAAGGCTTCGCGTTGCTTGCGACGGACGGCAAGGCAGAACCCACTGTTCTGGACATGGTGAATGTGGCCGCTGATGTGGTGAATTTGCACGAGGCAGAAGGTGCGGTGCTTGAGGCCCCTGAGTTTCCCCTTTTCGTCAGGGCGGACCGAACGCGCCTCACGCGGGCCCTGAATAACCTGATCCGGAATGCCTTGGAGTCCAACGGAGGAAACCCTGTGGATGTGGGCATTCGCATTCGTTCAGAGAACGACACAGTCTATGTCGAGGTTTGGGATCGTGGGCTTGGAATTGAGCAAGGCCGTTTGGCGCGGATTTTTGAGCCCAAGTTCACAACGAAGACCCACGGACTTGGCCTTGGTCTGGCGATGGTTCAAGCCATTGTGAAAGGAGCGAAGGGTGCGATCCGTGTGGAATCTGACGGGGCAACAGGCACGACGTTCACCCTCTCCCTTCCCTTGATAGATTTGATGTAGAGGAGGTTGCCAACAAGAGGTTGGTGGTCTTTTTGATACTGAAATCACATGTTAAGATTTTGTAATCGAATGGAATATGCGCACCTTCGCTCGGATGTGGAGCGCGCTGTCGAAGTGCCTCTGCGGTCCTTAACACTACGTTTCATTCATTCTTTCATTCATGAAAATCAGAAGTCTTATGCTCCTGGGTCTGGGCTTGATGTCCTCGGTCCTTTGGGCGCAAACCACCGCCTCGCCGGTGAGAACCACCGTCAAGGGCACGGTGACCGACAAATCTTCTGGCGATTCGTTGCCAGGGGTGGCCGTCGTTGTTGACGGCAAATCGACGGGTGTATTCACGGGCGTCGATGGAGGGTTTTCCATTGCGGCCGATCCGGCATCCGATGTCTTGGTGTTCAGCTTTGTCGGCTACACCACCCAACGTGTTTCTCTCAATGGCCAAACCACGGTCAACGTTTCCCTCGAAAGCGGGGTGGCGCTCGACGAAGTTGTGGTGACGGCGTTGGGCGTGTCGCGTGAGAAGAAGGCCTTGGGCTATGCCGTCCAAGAACTCGGCAACGAGTCCTTTACCCAAGCGAAGAACGACAACGTGGTTCGAGCGCTTTCTGGAAAGGTGGCAGGGGTTCAGGTGACCTCGGGCACGAGCATGGGTTCTTCTTCGAAAGTCCTTCTGCGCGGTGCCAGCTCGATCACAGGAGACAACCAGCCACTTTTCGTGGTGGACGGTGTGCCCATCGACAACAGCGACTACTCGTCGTACAACCAACAGCGTGGCGCAGGCGCATACGACTACGGCAACACGGCGGCGGACATCAACCCAGAAGACATTGAGTCTGTGACGGTGTTGAAAGGTCCAGCGGCGGCGGCGCTTTACGGTTCTCGCGCCTCGAACGGTGCCATCGTCATCACCACGAAATCAGGCAAGGGAATGAAGGGCAAGGATGGCCTCGGTATTGAGGTGAACTCCGGCGTGGCATTCAACAATGTGCTTTTCCTCCCCGACTACCAAAACAGCTACGGCGGCGGTGCGGGTCCAACGTGGATTTACCAGAGCAGCGACACGATGAGCAACGGCGCCATTGCAGACGCCAACGTGCCTGACATGGGTTACGACGGATCATGGGGACCTGCTCTCGACGGTTCAGCGACGCGTCACTGGGACAGCTGGTACGAAGGAAGCGACACCTACGGTGAGATTCGCCCATGGGAAGCCAACCCCAACAACGTGGCGGACTTCTTCCAAACGGGTGTGACCTACACGAACAACGTGGCGGTTTCAGGCGCGAGCGAAGCGGGCAACTTCCGCTTGTCGTACACCAACCACGACCAGACGGGCATCTACGAGAACTCTTCGTTGGAACGCAACACGTTGAATTTCAACGGTTCGTCCAACATAAGCGAGAAGATCAAGAGCTCCGTGAGCGTGAACTACGTGAACTCAGCGTCTCAAGGCCGTCCGTTGACGGGTTACGGCGAATCCATCATGAGCCAATTCACGCAGTGGGGCCAACGTCAACTTGACGACGCTCGCTTGCGCGACTACAAGAACCCAGACGGCACGCACCGCACCTGGAACCGCAACTCCATTACGGATGGCACGCCTCACTACTGGGACAACCCGTACTGGGAGCGTTTTGAGAACGTCCAAAACGATTCTCGCAACCGCCTCTTCGGTAACGTAAGCTTGAATTACAAGATCAACGACAACCTCTCATTGCAGGGGCGTTCCATGGTCGACTACTACACGGACCGTCGCCAAGAGCGCATTGCCGTGGGTGGCGTCCGCGTCTCTAGCTACAGCGAGCAAAACCGCGAGTTGAAGGAAACCAACCACGACTTGATTTTGAACTACACCAACGACATCAGCGAGGACGTTTCCTTGACCGGTTTTGTGGGTGTGAACCAGCGCAACTACAGCTACATCAATGTCGGAGGAGCAACCCAGGGGGGGTTGAATACAGCGGGTTACTACAGCTTGCTCAACAGTGTAAGCCCAATGGAAGTTACCGACTTCGAGCAGCAAAAAACCATCAACTCTGCCTTTGGTAGCGTGAGCTTGGGCATCAACCGCAGCTTGTACTTGGATTTCACGGGTCGAAACGACTGGAGCTCGACGCTTCCTGAAGCGAGCAACAGCTACTTCTACCCTTCAGCCACGGCGAGTTACGTGTTCTCAGAAGTGGTGGACAACGACTTGTTGGACTTCGGAAAGATCCGCCTTGGATGGGCGCAAGTCGGAAACGACACGGATCCTTACCGCACTTCCACGACCTACTCGATCAACCCCAACTTCGGGTCCTATGGAAACGCGAGTGTGCCTAATGTGCTCAACAATCCAAATCTTCGTCCAGAAAAGACGTCCAGCTTGGAGGTGGGCGTGGAAGCCACGTTGCTTGAAGGTAGGGTCCGCTTCGACGGTACGTACTACAACAGCACGACGGAAGACTTGATTTTCTCGGTGACGCAGTCTGCCGCTTCAGGTTACACTGCGGCAATTCAGAATGCGGGCAAAGTCAACAACAAGGGTGTTGAGTTGATGTTGGAAGTCTCCCCGGTGGTGACGGACAACTTCCGTTGGGACATTGGTCTCAACTACGCGAAGAACACCAACGAGCTCCTCGAATTGGCGGAAGGCGTGGAGAACCTGCGTTATGCTTCTTTGTTTGGCGTGACGTTGGAGGCTCGTCCAGGCGAAGCGCTTGGAACATTCTACGGCTACAACTACGTGTTTGACGCCGACGGCAACAAATTGGTAGACGCGGACGGATACTACCTCTTGTCAGACGCGCCTGAAGCGTTGGGTTCCATTTTGCCTGACTTTACTGGTGGTGTGACAAATACCTTCACGATGGGCGATTTGAGCTTGTACGCATTGATTGACTTCCAGAAGGGAGGCTCATTGCACAGCCTCTCCAACCAATGGGGCAAGTACTCCGGTACCTTGTACGAAACCGTGTGGGATGCGGACGGTAACGACATCCGTGCAGACGACTACGCGGGTGTTGTGGTGGACGGCGTGACGGCCGCTTACGATGCGGACGGAAACTTGTTGACGGATGCAGAAGGAAACGTTCAAAGCTCAGGTGAAGCCAACACGGTGGGCATCAACCCGCAAGACCACTTCTTCCTCAACCAAGGGTACGTGTTGCACGCTGCTGACCAATACGACGCGTCTTTCGTGAAGTTGCGTGAGGTTCGATTGAATTACAACTTGCCTGCCAGCGCAACCTCTGGTTTGCCCTTCTCCAACGTGAGCGTGGGTGTGTACGGTCGGAACTTAGCGATCCTGCATAAAAACGTTCCTCACATCGATCCTGAAGTTGCGACATCTGCCTCCAACATTCAAGGATTTGAAGGCGGTCAGTTGCCCACGGAACGTACCGTTGGTGTGAATTTGAAATTCACCCTGTAAGAACCCAACCTGAAAAACAAAAAATCATGAATTTGAAAAACATGTTGACGTTGGGTCTGGCTGGGGCCCTCGTCTTGACTGGATGTCGAAAGGACTTCGACTCCATCAACACCAACCCCAACGAGCCACTCACTGTCTCTACTGGGTTCTTGTTGACTTCAGCACAAAAATCACTCATGGACAACACCACCGACGAGTGGTGGAATGGCCGCCGCGGAAACCAACTCGCTCAGTACTGGGCTTCGAACCAGTACTCCAACGAGAGCCGTTACCAGTTCCGCACGGAGATTGACAACGAGTACTGGAGCGCCTTCTACGCAGGAGCTCTTAAAGATCTCCAAGACATCATCGACCTGAACAGTGGAGAAAATGCCGTAGATGTTTCGAGCTACGGCTCCAACGGCAATCAGATTGCTGTGGCGACCCTCCTTCAGGCGTGGACGTTCCAAATGTTGACGGATTGCTACGGAGATATCCCGTTCTCTCAAGCGCTGAAGGGGAGTGAGAACACGACACCTGCCTACGATTCTCAAGCCGACGTCTACGCAGGCTTGATCACCATGATTGACGGCGCCCTTGCGAGCATTGACGCGGCAGGCGCGGGCCCAGAGGGTGATATCGTATATGGCGGCGACATGAGTAAGTGGGCCATGTTCGGAAACTCGCTCAAGCTCCGTATTGCCATGCGCATGTCGGACGTGAACGGTGCGGCGGCTAAGTCGGCCGGTGAAGCGGCTTTGGCTGCGGGTGTAATCTTGGACAACGGCGACAACGCCTTGTTTGGGTACCTCGACGCCGTGCCGAACAACCACCCCATCAACCAGGACTACCAAACCCGAAACGATTTCGCGGCGTCCAACACGATGGTGGATTACCTCACGACGAATGCTGACCCTCGTTTGAGTGTGTACTACGCGCCGAACGCAGCGGGAGCTTACGTGGGTGAAGTGTACGGTTTGAACGAAGCCAACGCGGCTTTGACACCCAACGACGACGTGAGCCAGCGCGGTTCAGCGGTGTTGGCAGCGACGATGCCCGGCATTTATATGGATGCGGCCCAAGTGCGCTTTTTGTGCGCCGAGGCGGCAGCCAAGGGTTGGGCTAACGCAGGCGGATCGGCTGAAGAACACTACGCGGCCGGCATCCAGGCGTCTATGGACTTTTGGGGTGTGGAAGCGGCTGATGCCCAAACTTACATCGATGCACACCCCTTCTCTGCGGAGTCATGGGTGTACGAGAAGTGGGTGGCGTTGTACATGCAGGGAATCGAAGGATGGTGCGAATGGCGCCGTTTGGATGGCCCTGCACTCAACGCATGTGCGGACGGCAGCCTCGGCGGCGGTACGGACGGCGACTTGCCTCCTCACCGCTTCACGTTGCCTCTCGATGAGGCGACGCTGAACGAAGCCAACTGGGACGCTGCGGGCGGAGCCACCAACACCTTGAACACCCCGCTCTGGTGGGATGTCAACTAAGTTGAAATGAACTGAAACGGAAAGCCCGGCCTCGTGCCGGGCTTTTTTTATGCCTCCAGAGGAAACAGCACAGGACGACTGGGTGAAGCGTCGTTCATGAAGGGAGCAACTCCGAGGTGAAGCAGGTACATCCCGTCTGGGGCGTTTTCAGGCACATAGACGAGCTCAGTGATGGTGCACCCTGGTCTTGGGTCGTTTGGAAGCCCCCAAAACGCGTGGTGAGCCTCCAACCGTCCCCCGTCCACCTCCCGGTCTACCGAGGGGAGGTCAACCAGGATGTGTTCCACGCCATGCTCCACCAAGTGATTCATGAATTCGACGGTGAAGTAGGCGGGGTTCGAATTGGACCAGTTGCGGTGCTGCTTCGAAATGTCGTTGGGCAGCGTGCGCACAACCAAGGCCGTTGGCCAACCTAAAGCCTCCAGTCCGTCCAAGGCTTGTTTGTCAATCACGAGGTCTTCACCCTGTGATTCTGGTGTGATTGTAATCAATGCGCATGGGAAGTGGGCACGCTGATCGCGGAACAACGGATCGACAGGGTGGATTTTTTCCGTGATGTGCCCCAAACATTCGGTGTGGGTACCGTGCCCGTGCGGGTTGAACGTCACGTTTCGGAAGTTGACGGAACCACCCGAGGCCACCTCACCCACGAAGCCCTCGCCCCGAACAGGCTCCATGATGGGCGATTCGACATACCATGCCGAGGGATTGGATTCGCCATTGGCAGCCAAGGACAGACTCAAGTCAACGGGCTCATCGAGCTTAGCGCGATGCGTCTTTCCCCTCCAAATGAACTCACAAACCATGAGGTCAAGAAACGAAGAAAGGCGCCACAAGGGCGCCTTTCTGAAAAGTTCGAGGGGGATTGTTCTTATTCGAACAAGAAACCGATACGGAGCATGCCCGTAGAGTAGGTTCCCAAGAAGTTGGATCCACTGAAGAACCCGTCACGAGGGGCGTCACCTGGGATGCCATTTGGCTTCACAGCTTGGTCGAGTGTCTGTGGTGATTGCTCGCTCCAATCGCTCCACAAGTCGTCCACTGCGACGTAAGCCGCCTGGTTGTAGATGTCGCCTCCCACGCTTCCTTGCGAGAAGAACACGTTGTCCGTGATCCAAGGCTCACCGTTGATGACGTAGTTCACTTCCGTGGACGTGCTCCACAAGTAGTTGCCGCCTTCCACAGTGTTCACAACCAAACCGTCTTCCGTGCCTTGACCGCCGTCGAAGTAGATGTTGAAGGCGTTGTTGTCGCTGGCTGTGATGGTGGAAGTGATGCCAGAGGTGCGTCCGTAACGGAGACCAGCTTCAAATCCGACGTAGATGGCGTCGTTGAAGTAGTAGTCTGCACCGAAGAGAAGGTCGAGGTTGATGGTGGAAGACTTTATGTCGTTGGAGTACGACCAAATCCCCCAGTTTGCTGGGTCTTCCTCGGCACTCCATTCGGCGTCTTCTGCAGTTCCGCTTTCAAGGTTCAAAGCGCTGAAGCGCTCACGCGTCAAAGTGAGCGAATTCATGCTAATTCCTGCGCCAACCGCGAAGTACGGGGACAAGTTGTCGGTGCCTTTGAAGTGCATCTCGTAGCCGAGGCCGAGGTCAATCTGAGAGTAGTTGTTCGAAAGGAACAAATCATCGTGGGTCAACGTTCCGCCGGCAGGGCCGTTTTGGAGTGAGTTCTCGGGAACGACCAAGTAGCTGTTGCTGGTTTGGTTCAATCCGAGCGTCACGCGGAGCGCGCGGTCGTCGTCCATGAACTTACGGTACTTGATGACCGAGGCGTTAATGGGTTTGCCGCTGAAGGGGTTGAAAGAGACTTCAACGTTGTGCTCACCGCCAAGCTGCTTTTGGGCTTGAGCGGAGGTGAATGCCACGGCGAACATGGCAAAGGTGAACATCAGTTTTTTCATGACTGAAATTTAGGTTTCAAAGATTCGGTGGTGCAAGAAAGCACAGAACAAGAGATTCACAAAGGCTTTAGGTTATCAACATTCACAAAAAGAATTGTTCATAACCAACAAAAACAGCGATGCAAGGTGTCATTCGACGGTGACGCTTTTCGCCAAATTCCGAGGCTGATCCACATTGCACCCCCTCATCAACGCAATGTGGTAGCTCAAGAGTTGCATGGGCACCACGGTAAGAAGTGGGGCAAGGGCGTTGTGGACTTTGGGGATTTCAACGACGTGATCAACCAAAGAGCGGACTTTGGTGTCCCCCTCGGTCACGACGGCGAGGATTTGACCGCCCCGTGCTTTGACTTCTTGAATGTTGCTGACCACCTTTTCGTACACCTCGTCTTGAGTGGCGATGAACACCACAGGCATGGCTTCATCAATCAAGGCGATGGGACCGTGCTTCATTTCTGCCGCAGGATAGCCTTCGGCGTGGATGTAGCTGATTTCTTTCAGCTTGAGCGCACCCTCAAGCGCGACAGGGAACTGGAAGCCTCGTCCCAGATAAAGCGCGTTTTCGGCCCGAGCGAACTTTTCCGCGATGTGTTCCACAGGAGCGGCGTTGTTCAGGACTTTTTGCACCAACCCCGGGATGTTGTCGAGACCCGTCATGAGCCGCATGAACGTGGCGTCGTCGAGGGTGCCGAGGCGCTTGCCTAGGTGCATGGCCATTACCGTCAGCACCGCGACTTGGGCTGTAAACGCTTTGGTGGAGGCCACGCCAATCTCAGGACCCGCGTGGGTGTATGCTCCTGCGTGTGTTTCCCGGGCGATGCTGGACCCAACCACATTGCACACCCCAAACACGTGGGCGCCGTGCTCTTTGGCCAGTCGAATGGCCGCCAACGTGTCTGCGGTTTCGCCGCTTTGGGAAATGGCGATCACCACGTCGCTGTTGCGCACAATGGGGTTGCGGTAGCGAAACTCCGAGGCGTATTCCACCTCGACCGGGATTCGAGCGAGGCCTTCAAAAAGGTATTCCGCCACGAGACCAGCGTGCCAGCTCGTTCCACACCCGAGAATCAGAATGCGCTGGGCCTTGCTCCAAACGTCCCAATGGTCGTCGATGCCCGACATGTGAACCTCGCCGGATTGAAGGCGAACGCGGCCCCGAATGGAGTCGCGAATGGACTTCGGTTGCTCGAAGATCTCTTTGAGCATGAAGTGGTCGTATCCGGCCTTTTCCAGAGAAGCAATTTCGAGCTCAATGGCCTGAATGGCAGGAGTTACGGCTGCGTCGCTGATGGTTCGGATTGTCAGTTCGCCCGACCGGGTCATGGTCGCAACCTCTTCGTCTTCGAGGTACACCACGTTTTTGGTGTGAGCAACAATGGGTGTGGCGTCCGAGCCCACAAAAAATTCGTTGTCTTGGCCAACCCCGATGACCAAAGGCGAAGACTTGCGCGCAGCGATCAGCCGGTCCGGTTGTGTTTGGTCCAGAACCACTAACGCGTAGGCCCCAATGACCTCTTTCAATGCGGTACGCACGGCGTCAGGGAGGTCGAGGCCTGTGGAGGTTTGGACTTCTTCAATGAAGTGAGCCAAGACTTCGGTGTCGGTTTCACTCACCAAGTCGTGGCCTCGGTGCGTCAACAACCCACGAAGCGCCTCGTAATTCTCAATGATTCCGTTGTGAATGACGGCAATGCGGCCTTTCCCCCCCGCATGAGGGTGGGCGTTGACATCGCTCGGGGGACCATGCGTAGCCCAACGCGTGTGCCCAATGCCAACGGTACCTTGCGGAAGATTGGCGCCTATGTGGGATTCGAGGTTGGCAACCTTGCCTTGTTTTTTCTCAATCCGTAGCTCGCCGTCGGTTTCCAGCGTGGCGACGCCTGCGCTGTCGTAGCCGCGGTACTCGAGGCGTTTGAGGCCGTCGATCAGGATGGGGTAGGCTGGCTTGGGTCCGAGGTATCCGACGATTCCACACATGGGCGGTTGGTGAAGTTGAGGTTACAGTCCGAGGGTTATCGTCAGTCGTGCTGGATTTTCTGCTTCGGTCCCAGCAAGCACAACGCTTGAAATCGAAATTCCAGCTCGGCTGGAGACAAGGTACAACTCCCGGCCCTCCAATTGACCCTTCATCAACGCCTGCACCGTGCTGCTCAAGTTGAACACGTAGGCCTTCTCACTGCGGCTGTACAAACCGCCTACGGAGATGGGGGCTGTTTGGTCTGGCGACTGGACAAACCCTCCATCCGTGCCCTCAAGAAGCACAAACAATTGGTCTTGCGCCGGGATCGGTTTGTCAAAATAGGCGTCTTCGACGGGCAGCATCAATTCGGCTTTCAAAACCGTTGGCGTGTGACCGGCGCTGTCCAGGAACGCGGAAAGGTGCGGGAAACGCAATCGAACCTTGCAACCGGAAGCGGACAACACGTAGGCGCGTTCAGTGCCGGCAAGGTCGTCGGGCCCCTCGGCTTCCTGCAGGTCACTCAATTCCCCAAGGAGCCCGCTCTCGAACAAGTTGACCCGTGCGCTCAACGGGCTGATCAAGAAGTCGTACGAAGACGTGTCGTTGTCGTTGTGGTAGTGCAGGCGCATCACACTCAGACCACTGCTGATGTCGAACGCCGCCACGCCATGACCGCCTTCTGCATGTTGAACGAGCAGGCCCGGCAAGTGACCAAACCACGAGGCATTCCCGTCAAACGTAGTCGTGTCTAGGTCAAGAATAGCTTGGGCAACGTCGGCCCGAAGCGGGATTCGAAGTTGAGCCGCGAGGGTGTCGGAGCCGACGATGGTGGGTCCGCTGGGCTCAAACGACAAAGGTCCTGATTCGGTCGGAACCCACTCTTCTCCTGTGGTGGCAAAGGTGCCGTTGGAGTAATAGGTGCTGTCGAGAGACAACGAGTCCGCCAAGGGTTGGACGGACAACCGTTCCGGGCTCAATCGCCCGTAAAAATCACCGGTGTAGCGCAGCTGCAGAAACATGCTGTCGGCCACGGGGTTGGGGCCAAAGTCCACGTCGGTGGCCGAAAGCCGAAGCTGAGAGGCCAGCGAGGCACGGACGAGCCCAAACCGCGGAACAAAAACCTGCCCAATCAACCCTGTGCTGAGTTCGTCCGTTTCGAGGCTGTCCTCAAGGACAGTAGCGAGTTCAACGGTAACGGTGTCGACCACGACGGCGTCCAACAGTTCTGACGTGGGTTGCAGGCCGAGACCGATGTCGGTTTCAGGTTTGGTGCACCCCCAAGAAAATGCAATCAAGCATCCAAGGACAAGGCAGACTGTCGGGTGGATGCGGAAATCGGTCCTCTTCATGAGGGCACGAAGTTCAGCAAGAACTCCTCTTACTCCGCGACAGCCTCAGTTTTTCCCTCCAGCATCGTGTCATAGAAAGCGTTAATTTCTGACACGAAGCCCTCTGACCCTTGGTAGGGCAGGATGGGCTTGTCCAAGCTGGCGAGTGTCGCCTGGGACCCAGGAGTCAAGGATTCCGATCCCACCACAATGGCGTCGGCTTCGCGCATGGCGAGGCTGTTTAGGTTGTCGAAGGTGGGTTCTGCAATGCTTTCCAACGCCTCAGCCGGAATGCCGTGTGCCACTGCTTTGGCCGCCATGGCTGGGTCGAGCGACCCTTCAAATCCTTCGTCGTAGGCGTGGTAAATCACCTTGGCGTTGGCGAAGTAGGGCTCGTCTGCGAACACGTGCTTCAAGTACAAAGGAGCCAAGCTCGTCATCCAGCCGCTGCAGTGGATGATGTCTGGAGCCCAGCCCAGTTTGCGCACTGTCTCGAGCACCCCGCGCACGAAGAACAAGCTGCGCTCGTCGTTGTCTGCGAAGAAGTTCCCGTCGCCGTCTTTCAACACCGCTTTCCGCTTGAAGTAGGTGTCGTTGTCGATGAAGTAGACTTGAATGCGCGCCGAAGGGATGGAGGCCACCTTGATGATCAGGGGGTGGTCCGTGTCGTTCACGTTCAGGTTCATCCCTGAAAGACGAATGACTTCGTGGAGCTGGTGCCGACGTTCATTGATCTTGCCAAATCGAGGCATGAACACGCGAATCTCTTTTCCTTTCTCATGCGTTCCCTGAGGCAACATCCGTGAGACGTGGCTCATGGTGGTTTCTGGGAGGTAGGGAGTGAGGTGCTGAGAAATGTAGAGGACGCGAGGCTTACTCATTCTGTTATGTCATTCGTGAAACGGATAGCCAAGATAGGTATTTTTACGCCGAAATCCAAGCAAAACCGAGGGTTTCAGACTCAAAACAGCTCGTTTTCATGGTCCTTTTGCATTCTTTGGAAGCCCTACGCGAGTGGCAGATAAATGCCGGGTGGAACAACGTTGCGTCAGGTTTTGTGCCGACGATGGGAGCGTTGCACGAAGGCCACGCGAGCTTGATTCGCCAAGCGAAGAGCCAGTGCAACCTCGTCGTGGTGTCGGTCTTGGTGAACCCCACTCAATTCAACGACGCCAAGGATTTTGACGCCTACCCCCGCACACTGGAGGACGATGCAGCCAAGGCAAAGGCGGCCGGGGCGGATGCGGTGTTCGCACCGATGGCGGAGGACTTGTACGGTGGGCAACCGTCGGCGAAGCCCGTCCATTGGGGGGTTTTGACGCACGCCTACGAGGGCGCGCACAGGCCCGGACACTTTGACGGTGTGGTGGCTGTGGTGGACTTGCTCTTTCAGGCTGTGAGGCCAGATGTGGCGGTGTTTGGGGAGAAGGATCTGCAGCAGGTTGCGATCGTGAAACGTCTGGCCGAGGAGCGCCATCCAGGGATCAACGTGGTGGTCGGCGAACTCATCCGCGACGCGTCGGGCTTGGCGCTGAGCTCCCGAAACGCGAGGTTGTCCGAGGAAGGAGTTGAGCAAGCCTTGGCTTTGAGCCGGTCCTTGAGGGGATTGCAAGCCGCAGCTCGCAGCGAGGAAGATTGGAGACAGGCGTTGGCTCGAGAGCGGGAGGTGTTGGCCAACAGCCCCGGGGTGACGCTCGAGTATTTGGATGCGGTGGACGCAGCGTCGTTTGAGCCCGCAGCTCCGGGCGGCGCAGCGGCGGTACACGCTGTCGTGGCGGCGCACGTGGAAGGGGTTCGCCTCATCGACAACGCGCCGTTGAGGACTTGACCTTTCCTGTGTTGGGAACTGCAAAGGATTTCGGAACTTCGTCCCAAATCTTTACGCCATGGGTGCCGTCGGTCCAACACAACTCCTTCTCATTGCCTTGGTCATTTTGCTGCTCTTTGGCGGCCGAAAAATTCCTGAACTCATGCGCGGTTTGGGTCAAGGAATGAAGGAATTCAAAGACGCTTCAAGCGGAAAAGACGACAACGCCAAAGGGTCCGACAAGGAATCTTGATGGGGCGAAGGGCGTCTTGGACAGGGGCCCTGGTTGGGGGAATGTGCGCGTTGGCGCACGGTTCGGCGGCGTACAGTCAGGACACGCTGACGGTGGTCACGGAGCAAGCAGACACGTTGACGGCGGTGACGCTGGGGTTGGATTCCCTGCATGCCGAAGAACGGGCGATGGAAGACCCCCTTCGTGCGTTGGACGTCTTCGTGGATTGGGAAGCCCAGTGGGCGGAGTGGTGTGAGACGGCGCATTGCGTCAGTTCCGATTCGTCGCTTTGGAATTTGCCGGACGTGGGGTTGACCCGGTCCGGATCGGGGTTGGATTCGGCGACCGTGGCATCCGGCATGGCGGCGATGAATTTGGTGACGGAACTGGACTTGAGGTGGAATCCCGTGGCGCATCGTCGGATCGTGACGTTTGGCACGCGCCGCGCCTACCACTTGGGGGCGATGCTCGGCCGGTCGGCGATGTATTTCCCGTTGTTTGAGGAGGTGTTGGCCCGAAACGAATTGCCCCTTGAACTGAAGTACCTCCCGGTGGTGGAGAGCGGGTTGAATCCCGAGGCAAGGTCGCCGGCGGGAGCGCGTGGACTGTGGCAATTCATGTACTACACGGCGAAGGCAGAAGGGCTTCGGATCGACGGGTACATCGACGAACGGAAGGACCCGTTGCTGGCGACGGAGGCGGCGTGCCGCCATTTGCGCCGCCTTCACAACATGTACGGGGATTGGTACTTCGCCTTGGCGGCGTACAACGCGGGGCCTGGGAACGTGAACAAGGCCATTCGTCGGTCCGGAGGAAAGACGAATTACTGGGAAGTGCGGCCGTTTTTGCCCAAGGAAACGCGCGACTACGTGCCGAATTTCATTGCCGTGGTGTACCTGATGGAGCATCATGCCGAGCACGGCATTTTCCCGCAAAAGACCTTGCCAGGCGCGATGTCGGTGGACACGATTCGTGTGGAAGGGCCTCTGAGGTTCGATCAAATGGCGGCGGTGACGTCCTTGACGGAAGCGGAGATCGCGGTCCTGAACCCCATGTACCGCCTGAAGATTGTTCCTGGGCCGGGGGAGAAATTCCCTGTGAGGTGGCCGGTGGCGAACGTGGCCGAGTTTTTGGACGAGGAAAAGGCCATGAGGAAGCACAAACCCGACCTGACGCCGGTCATCAAGTACGAACCAGAACCGGTCGTGTACCGCGTGAAGAGCGGTGATGTGTTGGGCTCGATTGCGCAGAAGCACGGAGTGAAAGTGTCCCAAATCAAGGCTTGGAACGACCTGAATTCCTCGGTCATTCGCGTCGGCCAAAAACTCATCATCCATGCGGATCCCAGCAAGCTGTAACCGGGTGTTTTGGGTGCTGGCGACGGCGTGGGCGGTCCTGATGGGCACGTCGTGCGAAGGCGACGGTGCGCGTGTGGCCCTTCCCAGCAAGGTGGGCGCAGCGGGGGAATTGGTGGTGGTGGCGACGCCTGGGGTTTGGGAGAGTGTGGCAGGCGACACGCTGCAGGCCATTCTGGGACAACCGTACCCGGTCCTGCCGCAGTATGAGCCGTTGATGGACGTGGTGCATCTGGAGCCGGAGCTGTTTGACCGGTTTTGGAAGCCTCACCGCAACATCTTGATCCTCGAGATTGCGGATCGCGTTGACACGCAGAAGCCGTCGTTCTCGTTTTTCCGCAACAAGTACAGCCGCGGCCAAATCTACATGGTGGCCAAGGCCCGCACTGCGGACGCCTTGGCTGAGGTCCTGTTGCTACGCGCCGGAGAAATGGTCAGCTTGCTTCACGCCGAGGAGGCGACACGTTTTGCCGACATCGTGGCGCTTTCACCCAACGAAGTGATGGCTCGCGAGGTGCTGGAGGAGTGGGGCGTGCAGGGGTTGTGGCCGAAGGATGCACGTTTGGCCAAACAAGAAGACGGCTTCTGGTGGATCGACCGCCAACTGACCCGGCTCAAGGGCGGGGACAACCACGACATCCAGCAAGGCTTTTTCATTCACAGCGAACCCTACGTCAGCCAGGACCAGCTCAGCCTCGAGCACGTCTTGAACCGCCGTGACGAAGTGACGCGCGCCCACGTTCAGGGCCCCACCAAGGGAAGTTACATGGCCACGGAACGTCGGTTCTTCCCCGCTTACGAAGAGCTCGAATTCGACGGCCACTTCGCCCTCGAAGTCCGAGGCTTGTGGAAAATGGAAAATGACTTCATGGGCGGGCCGTTCTATAGCCTGACGGTTGTCGATGAGGCTCGCGGCCGGTTGTTGACTCTCGAAGGGTACGCTTACGCGCCGTACTTCGACAAGCGCCCCTACATCCGGGAAGTCGAAGGCGTGGTCCGTCGCGCCACGCTGTTGGACTCTCCCTCGAGGCCTTGAAGGCGAGCGCCGGATTTAACGCGCCACCACGAACGACCCCGCCCCCTGAGGTCGGCCTTCTCCATCGACCAACCGGAGTTCGTACGTGCCCACGGGAAGCGTGCTCACGTTGAGTTGGCCGTTCGTTTGCGCAACGTCGAGAACTTGTTGGCCCGCGGCGTTGAAGACCAACGCTGAGAGCGCTTCAGGCAAGGAGCGATCGAGCCCTTCCCACCGCAAGAATTCGCTGCATGGGTTGGGGAGAAGGGTGAGGTCGAGTTCGTTGGACGTGACCTCAGCGAGGCCCACCGACACGTCGCCCTTGGCGAAGGCGTAGTGGCCTTTTCGGAGCTTGGAGATCTTGAACAGGCCGCTCCCGTTGGAAAGGGAGCCCGCTTGCCAGTCGTAATCGGGGTATTGGACCCAAGGTGCGCCGGCGTGAGGGCGCCAAGCGAGGAACCCGCCTTCTTCGGTGTCGCCATAGAGGTCGTAGTCCAAATCGTTCACGTCGTTCCCCACGTAGTTGAGGCGGGCGTCAAGCAAGGGCGCGTTCGCCGCGCCATCGTCCCACGTTCCGTCGACTACCCAAAAGTGCGACCCACTCAGCTCTTCGACGTACGGCGCCTTGGGTCCTTGATCGGGCGCCGCCCAATGGTGCTCGACTCGGACCAGGATGCTGTCGCCTTCGGCAATCTCATCGCACCCCACGCGCATGTCAACCCAAGGCAGGTTGGCGAGGCCCGTGGGCTCGGTCACCGCAAACGTGTGGTCGAGACGGCCCTGGTTGAGGCGGCCGTCGGCATTCAGGCCGAGCAACACAAAGGGTTCTTCATGCCAAAATGTGATCTCGTCAAATTCGCCGCCGACTCGGGCGTGGACCAGGGTGGTGTCCCAGTTTGCGTTCCACAGCGTGACGTCGAGCGGCTCGTTGTCGTGGAAGTTGTCGCAGGCTCGGAGTTTTTGGTGAAGGTGCACGGTCGTGGCGAGGCAGCCGTTGTCCGGCCCGGTGCTCAGGCTGTCGACGACCCACGTGCTGAAGCCCGGTTGCAGGGCCTGCGCCGCGAAAAACGGCGTCAGGTCTTCGCCCGTCGCCTCTTCGAGGAGCAACTCGAAGTCGGCCACGTCCATGTGGCTGTCGAACCGCGCCGCGATGACGTCTTGCGAGGCCTGGCGAAACAAGTCGTCGCCGAGGTACGCACGGAGGTTGTGCATGATGCTCGCACCCTTGTAGTAGGTGTGCCGCCCATAAATGTGTTCGTCGGGCATGGGCGACAGCGGGTGAAATCCGTCGTCCTGCACGTGGCATTCTTTCAGCACAAACTGCTGGTTGTCCTTGACCAAATCGACAAACGCTTCGTGCCCGTCCTTCCACTCCACGAACAAGTGGCTGCTGTACTCGGCGGGCCCCTCTTTGAGCCACATGTGGTTGTGGATGGTGGGCGCGACCAGGTCGCCCCACCAATGGTGCCCCAACTCGTGTGCGAACAGGTCGCCGTTGGCGAAGTTGCTTTGCTCGACCATGAACCGCGGGTAGGCGATGTTGGTCGGAATCTCCAGCGCCCCGTCGGTGGTCAGGACGTAGCCCACGCGCTCCCAAGCGTAGGGCCCCCACCAGTACTCGAGCGCGTCAATGGCGTACCCCAAATCCGCAAACTTCTGTTGCATCACCCCCGAGTCCGCCGCCTTGCTTGTCAGGCGCACAGGGATGTCGCCGTACGCGCCCTCGTGGGTGTAGTCGTGATCCACGTAAGGCCCCACAGCCATGGCGCTGAGGTGGGTCGGGATGGGGTGGTCCAGAGCCCAGGTGCACAGGAGCGTGTCGCCCCCGAGCTGGACTTCTTCGACCAGGTGGCCTTGGTTGTGGGCGCGGCGCCCGCCCGCGCTTTGGATGTGGTACGTGTAGGTTGCCCGTTCCACGAAGTTGTCGAAGCACGGGTACCAGACCCGGCCAAAGTTGGGCGGGATCGAGGTCAGCCCGATGCCGAGGTTGTAGACGAGGTCGCTGGCGTAGTACACCCCGCCCCAGTAAGGGTCGGCGTCGGGTTGTCCCCCGTACCAAACGTCGAGCGTGACGGATTCGCCTTCCGCCATGGGGGCAGGCGATTGCACGTGAAGTTCCTGCCCCCACTGGGCGAAGGCGACTCCCGTGCCGTTCCACGTCACGCTGTCGACGTCGAGCCCCTTGAGGTCCCACCACATCGACGTGCCGCCTCCTTGCAGCACGGTGAAGGTGATCGTGGCGTGCGCATCGAGGGACTGCCCAGCGTAGTCGGTGACGTCGAGGAACAGCTCGTAATGGGCGACGTCGAAGCTGTCGCTGCGCGCGATGCTCGGCCCCATGTCGTAGTTGTCGACCGGCAAAAACCCACGCGTGGCGGGCTCGTCGTGCGTGCACCCCACGGCGTGGCACCCCTGGACCAAAAACGGCGTACGGACGGCCCGCGCATGGTCGTGGAGGCGCGTCAGGGAGGTGTTTTGGGCCAGGAGGCTTCCGCTGGCGATCAGGAGGGCGCCGAGAAGGAGGGAGGGGCGCGCGTTTTTGGGCTGAACGGAGGTGAACATGCCACCAAGTTAGGTGTACTTTCGCCGCATGAAACACGTCGAACTCGGCTCCCTCGTAGAAGTGGCCTACACCTTGCGCGCCAACGGCCCGGAAGGGGATGAATTGGAAACCTGCACGGAGGAAGCTCCGTTCGTGTTTCGCGTAGGTGCGGACGAAGCGCTGGAGGCTTTTGAGAAGGGTTTGATGGGCAAGCGCGAGGGCGAGCCGTTCGAGCTTCACATCGCGTGCGAGGACGCCTACGGGGATGAAACCGACGACGCGGTCGTGCCGCTTCCCAAGGAGACGTTCATGATCGACGGCAAAATCGACGAAGAGGTTATGCAAGTGGGGGAGGTCGTGCCCATGGAGGACGACGAAGGCAACGAGCTCGTCGGCGTGGTTGTGGAGATCGAAGCCGACGTGGTGCACGTGGATTTCAACCACCCACTCGCGGGTCTCGACTTGCACTTCGAAGGCGTGGTGGTGGCCATCGGCCAGTGATCCAAGGGTGTTGTGAACGTCACGTCAAGCTCGACTTGACATCTTGGAAACCGTTTGCAAACGCATTCTTGACGTAACCTGAACGCTCCGTTGGCGGTTGTCGGTGGGTACGCTGGCGTCCTTTGCAGGATGCCTAACGACTCGATTTCTAGCATTCAACCGCACCCGAGCCTTGTGGTGATGGACCTGTTTGGTACGTTGGTCGAATACAATGAAGCCATTCGCGGGGCGTTGGCTGCGGCGTTTCAAGCTCACGGGGAAAGAGTGGACACGGACTTGGCCGGGATGGCTGTGGGATACCCGGGCGTTCAGGGGATTCACCGCATCCTTCGCTGGCTTCACCCCCACGAACAGCCTCACGCCGAATCAGCAAGGTCCATTCACGATTTGGCGGTCAAAGAATGCTGTCGAATGGTGGCGTACTCGAGTGCCATTCAACCCGCAAACGGCGTGGTTCGCTTGTGCGAATTGCTTTCCCGTGCGGGAGTGAAGGTGGCCGCGACCACCACTTTGGATGCGGCCGTTGTCAAAGTGCTGTTGCGGCGTCTGGGTTGGGACGAGCACCCGCCTTTCAGCACCTTGGTCCTTGCGGAAGAGGTCGAACGTCCTACGCCTGGGCCGGATTTGATCTTGGAGTGCATGCGCCGCATGGAGGTGTTGGACGTCGAGCGTGTCGCCAAAGTGGCGTGCAACGTCATCGGTCTCGCCGACGCGAAGCGACTGGGGTGCGGTTGGAACGTGTTGGTCGATTGTGGAACCTTGACGACAGACCAAATCGCAGCCTTGGCGCCAACCGCCATCCTCGATCAAGTGTCCGACCTCGCACAAGTGTGGACCTTTCCCGCCGCGACAGACACAGCCCTCGAGGATGAAATTGCACGAATCTTGCACCGCTCATCTCAGGACGGCGTATCCTAACCAAGAGCCGCGGGGGTGCAGTACCTTCGCCGCATGGAACGCACGGAAATCAGTGAGTTGGGGGAGTTTGGCTTGATTCGCCGAATGACCCAAAACCTGAACCACCAGCAGCCTTCGACGCTGCGCGGTGTAGGGGACGACGCCGCGGTCATTGATCCGCTCGGCAAGCGCGTGGTGGTGACCACCGACATGCTCTGCGAGGGGGTTCACTTTGACTTGAGCTACGCCCCGTTGAAGCACCTTGGCTACAAGGCCGTGGTCGTGAACCTGAGCGACGTCTGTGCCATGAACGCCACGCCGACCCAAGTCGTTGTCGGATTGGGCTTGAGCAACCGCTTTTCCGTCGAAGCCGTGGACGAGCTCTACGCTGGCATTCGGTTGGCCTGCGAAGTGTACAAGGTCGATTTGATTGGGGGAGACACGACGTCTTCGCCCTCTGGATTGACGTTGTCGGTGACGGCGATGGGGCTGGCGGATGCGGATGCGTTGGTCGGTCGAGACGGCGCGGGAGATGGCGACTTGCTCGTGGTTAGCGGGGACCTCGGGGCGGCCTACATGGGGCTCCAAATCCTCGAGCGTGAGAAAACCGTGTTCCAAGCCGCGCCTACCGCGCAGCCGGAACTCGCGGACTTCACCTACCTGCTGGAGCGTCAACTCAAGCCCGAGGCACGTGTGGATGTGGTGCGGGAGATGGGGGATTTGGGCTTGAAGCCGACCTCCATGATCGACATCAGCGACGGGCTTTCCAGCGAAATCATGCACCTCGGCACCTCTTCAGGCGTGGGTTTCAAAGTCTACGAGGACAAGCTGCCGATTGACCCCAAGGTGTACGAGACGGCGCGTGAATTCAACCTCGATCCGACGCTGTGCATGCTCAGCGGTGGCGAGGATTACGAATTGCTGTTCACGGTTAAGCAAGACGATTACGAGAAGGTGCGGAACCACCCCAAACTGAGCGTCATTGGCCACGCTGTGGCGGCACCCGACGCCTTTACCCTCGTGACCAAAAACGGCCCCGAAGTCCCCCTTCAAGCCCAAGGATGGGATGGGGTCAAGGGTCGACAGGACTCCGAATCCGCGGAATGACCTGAGGCATGTGCGGCATCGCGGGAGCTCACGGACTGGAAGCCTTTCAAGGGCTGGATGATGCCACGGGGCGCGTTCGGGGCATGGTGAGCGCACTCGCCCACCGCGGACCGGATGCCGAAGGGGTGTGGAGTGACGAAGAGCATGTTGTTCTTGGGCACCGCAGGCTGAGCATCCTCGACACCGGCGACGGAGCCAACCAGCCGTTTTCAATCGGCGAGGACACGTTGGTGTTCAACGGGGAGGTCTACAACTACCTCGAACTGCGCCGCGAATTGGAGGCCGAGGGTGCGCACCGTTTCGTGACTTCAGGCGACACTGAAGTCGTGCTCGTGGCGCTTCGACATTGGGGACTGGAGGATGCGGTTCGCCGCTTCAACGGCATGTTTGCCTTGGCGTGGTGGTCCTCGGCCTCGCGCCGGCTCGTGCTCGTCCGTGACCGCCTTGGCATCAAACCGCTGTACTGGCACCAGACCCCAGGAGGCACGGTTCTCTTTGCGTCTGAGGTTCGATCCTTGCTGGCTTCGGGCCTTGTTCCGCCCAAACTCAACCGCGACGCTCTCGCCGACCAATGGATGTACGGCACCGTGCACGCTCCCGCCACCGCCGTCGAGGGGGTGCGACTGCTCGAACCTGGCGCGCTTCTCGTGATTCACGACGAAGAACTTCACGAGGCGACGTGGTGGGACCCGGCCGACGCGGCCCTGGGCGAGCCCGACCTGTCCCCGCTGGAACGTCGCCGCCGCATTCGCGAGACCTTGGCCGACTCGGTGGCGCTTCGCATGCGCTCGGACGTGGCGTACGGAGCGTTCTTGTCGGGGGGCATCGATTCCAGCGCCATCGTGGGTTTGATGTCCGAAGTGTCGACGCAACCCGTGAGCACGTTCAGTGTGACGTTTGCCGAACAGGAACTCGACGAAAGCCCCTGGTCTCGGGCCATCGCCAAGCGGTTCCACACCGACCACCACGAGATCCGATTGACGCCTTCCGATTTTCTTGCCCAGGTGCCTTTGGGGTTGTCGGCGATGGACCATCCCAGTGCCGACGGCTTGAACACCTACGTGGTGAGCGGAGCGACCCGCGGGGCGGGCGTCAAAGTGGCTTTGAGTGGCTTGGGTGGGGACGAGTTGTTTGCGGGCTACCCCGTGTTTGCACGAAGCGCCCAGCTTGCCCGCCTCAATTGGTTGGCGGCGTGGCCCAAGGGCCTGCGTCGCTTGGCAGGCACGGCCTACGCCGCCCTCAAACCAGGAATGACGGCACGCAAACAAGCCGAGATTTTGGCTGGGCACTACTTTGATGTCGCCCACACGTATCCGTTGTCGCGTCAAATGTTTCTTCGCAGCGACCTCGAGCGCATGCTGACGTCTGACGTGCCCCTCCGGAACGACGTGTTTTCGTGGTTGGTGAAGGAATTGGCGCCCGGGAAGAAGGCGTTTGGTCTGCCTTTTTTGAGTCAGGTCAGCCTTGCCGAGATGCGGACGTACATGGGGCATACGTTGGTGCGTGACGCCGACCAGTTCAGCATGGCGCATGCGCTCGAGGTGCGTGTTCCGTTCCTCGATCACCGGCTCGTGGCGGCGGCTCTTGCCGCTCCAGATGCCGACAAGTTTCCGTCGTCGCCCAAGCGCTTGCTGGTCGAGTCGCTCGACGGCTTGTTGCCGGACGACGTGGTGAACCGTCCCAAGATGGGGTTTGTCTTGCCGTGGGAGTCGTGGATGCGAGGCGAGTTGAAGCCCGTGTGCGAACGAGGCTTGCAGAGCCTGAAGGACCGCGCTTGGGTGCAGTCCGACGCCGTTTCGGCCATGGAACGCTCGTTCATGGCCGGAGAAACCCAGTGGTCGTGGAGCCGCGTGTGGTCGTTGGTCGTGCTCGGAGAGTACCTTGAACGCCATGGCTTGGAGTGACCTTCCCACGGATCGCCCGCTGCGGATTTTGGCCGTGGTGGAGTGGTACCCGCCGGCGTACCGCGCTGGAGGTCCGATTCGGAGCGTGCACAACCTGATGCGCCTCCTTCAAGCCCAAACCCCCCACCACCTCGAAGTCGTCTGCGGCAACCGTGACTTGGGCGATTCCGATCCGTTGGAAGGCGTGCCCGTCGATGCAATCCACGACCAGGACGGCATTGCTGTCACCTACCGTTCCGAAGTGTCGTTGGCGTGGTGGCGGGAGAAACTCCGCGGCTCGGACGACGCCCCTGCCCCGGACGTCCTGTACCTCAACAGCCTGTTCAGCGTACCCTTCGCGTTGCAGCCCCTTCGCGCGGCCCGCGAACTGGGCACTCGCGTCGTGCTGGCGCCCCGTGGCATGCTCGGCGCCGGCGCCCTGGCCATCAAACCCGTGAAGAAGAAGCTCTTCCTGACTGTCGCCCAATGGCTGGGCTGGTTCCGGGACGTGCGCTGGCATGCCAGCACAGAGGTCGAGGCGGCCGATGTGCGGAAGGCGTTTCCGCGTGCGGACATTGCCGTGGCCCAAAACGTTCCGCTGCCGACTCCCGACCCCCTCGAAACCCCCGCCCGCGAGGAAGTGGTTTGGGTGGCGTTGGGCCGCATCCACCCCATCAAAAACCTGCACTTTGCGCTCGAGGCGCTGCAAAATGTCGACCTCACCCGTCGGGAAGTGGTGGTCGAGTTGGTGGGGCCGGCGGAGGACGAGGTGTATTTGGGGCAGCTGTTGGGCATGGCCAAGCCTGGGTTGAAGGTGGTGCACCGCGGGCCCGTGCCGCCTCAGGAGCTGGGGAAGGTGTGGGGCCGGGCGCATGCGCTGTTGATGCCGACGACGCACGAGAATTTTGGGCATGCCGTGGTGGAGGCGTGGGCGCACGGCCGTCCCGTGCTGTTGAGCGACCAAACCCCGTGGCGCGATCTCAAGCGCAACGACTTGGGATGGGAGCTGCCCCTGGACCGTGCGGTTTGGGTGGAGGGCCTGTCCGAAGCGTTGAATTGGAGTCCGGAGTTGTGGGGGAGGATGTCGGAAGCGTGCCGCGCCAAGCACAGGGCCTTGGTGGAGGATGCGGGGCTTGTGGCCGCGAATCGGGCGCTGTTCGAGCGCCCGAGCTTGGGGAGCCCTGCGCCGAGCGCGTAACTTGGCGTCATGAACACGAGCAACCGAGTGTGTGCCCTTTTGGGCATCGAGTACCCCATCATCCAGGCCGGGATGGTGTGGTGCAGCGGGTGGGAGTTGGCGAGTGCCGTGAGCCAGGCGGGTGGGCTCGGGATTTTGGGCGCAGGAAGCATGTACCCGGAGGTGTTGCGGGACCAAATCACCAAGGTCCAAGAAGCGGCGCCCGGCAAGCCGTTCGCTGTGAATGTTCCGCTGCTTTATCCGGCGGTGGAAGAGCACATGGCGAGCATTGTGGAGTTGGGCGTGCCGATTGTGTTCACCAGTGCGGGCAACCCCAAAACGTGGACGTCGCATCTGCACGAACACGGCATCAAGGTCATTCACGTGGTCAGCAGCGTCAAGTTTGCCTTGAAGGCGCAGGCGGCGGGTGTGGATGCGGTGGTGGCAGAGGGGTTTGAAGCGGGAGGTCACAACGGCCGAGAGGAGACGACGACCATGTGTTTGGTGCCTGCGGTGGCGGACGCATGCGACGTTCCGGTCATTGCGGCAGGCGGGTTGCACGACGGTCGATCCATCTTGGCGGCCATGATGCTCGGTGCGGAAGCGGTCCAGCTGGGATCGCGATTCGTGGCCACTCCTGAGAGCTCGGCGCACGTGGCGTTCAAGGAGGCGGTTCTCGCGGCGGGCGAGGGTGCGACGAGCTTGGAGCTGAAGGACGTGACGCCCGTGCGGTTGTTGCACAACGAATTTGCGCGTCAGGTGATCGCCGCCCAGCAAGGCGGAGCCACGCCCGAGGAGCTTCGCGAACTTCTCGGCCGAGGCCGTGCCAAGCGCGGCATGTTCGAAGGCGACATGAGCGAGGGAGAACTGGAGATTGGCCAAATCGCGGCCATGCTCACCTCCCTCGAACCCGCGGGCGATTTGGTGCGTCGGTTGGTGGACGAATGCCGCGTGTTGGGAGGCTCGGCCTTGGGCGGGCGGTTCGACTTTTGAGCGCCGCAGCAAGCGCTTCATGGACTTATGTCGTATCTTCCAAAGCCTTGGGAGTCAACCTTTCGCGAGAAAGTGTGTTCTTCCAGCAACTGAATACGCCATGAACCGCATTTCCATCGCTTCGTTTTTGCTCGTTTTCGCGGGCGCTCTTGGGGGCTTCAACCTTGCCCAAGCCCAGTCCTTTACCAACGGCAGCAACGCCCTGCCTGCCACCTACAACAGTGGGGGATGCGTGGGGTTTGCGGACCTGGATGGAGACGGGTACGACGACTTGGTGATTTTGGACCAAAGCCGATCGCTTCACACGCTCTACCAAAGCCCCACGGGAACGTTCACCGATTACGCCTTGGGCAACGTATCCAGTGCGAGCCAATGGGGAATGTGTGTGGGCGACTTTGACAACGACGGGCACAAGGACGTGTTCAGCGGAGGTTCTTACGACGGGGTGCACTTGATGCACATCACCGCGCCTGGTCAAGGAAACCTGCAGAGCTTGGGGAACGGTTCGATGTTCATGCAGGCGTGCAACATGGCGGACATCGACCAAGATGGTGTGCTTGACATTTTTGCATGCCACGACGATGCTGTGAGCCGTCTGTGGAAGGGCAACGAAGCGGGGACCATGACCAACGATCAAGCGTTGATGCCGCTGACGAGCTACGACACGGGGGGCTACCCCAACACCGACCACAGCGGCAACTACGGCTCGGTGTGGACGGACTTTGACCGGGACGGGGATTTGGACTTGTACATCGCGAAGTGCCGTCAGTTTGTGAACGATCCGCAAGACCCGCGTCGCATCAACCAGCTTTGGGTGAATGATGGGCAAGGAAATTACACGGAAGAGGCGGCGGCACGGGGTTTGGTCTTTTTTGAGCAGAGCTGGACGGCCGACTTTGCGGACATCGACAACGACGGCGATTTTGATTGCCTTGTGACCAACCACAGCACGACGCTGTTCCTCTTGGAGAACGATGGCACGGGCAATTTCACCAACATCACCTCGGGAAGCGGCCTGGAAGTCACCGGGTTTTTCCTGCAAGCCAAACTCGAGGACTTTGACAACGACGGCTACGTGGACTTGGTCTACAGCGGAGGCGCTCATGCCTACTTCCGCAACAACGGAGACCAAACCTTCTCGCAGGTCCCCAACATGTTCCCCTACGGCGACACGATGCACAGCTTTGCGACCGGTGACGTGAACCGAGACGGGCAGGTGGACGTCTACGCGAGCTACGGCAACAGCTACGTGAGCCCTGACAACAACAACGACGACGTGTTGTGGATCAACGACGGCAATCCGGGTCAGCACTGGATCACGTTTGAGTTGGAAGGATTCCAGTCCAACCGCGACGCGGTGGGGGCGACGGTGGAAATCACAGGGGCGTTTGGCACGCAGGTGCGAAGCGTTCGGGCCGGGGAGAGCTACGGCATGACGTCGACGTTTTCGTGCCACTTTGGGCTCGGGGCGAACGACGTGGTGGAGACGGCGACGGTGTTTTGGCCCAGCGGATTGACGACGGAATTGACGACTCCTGCGGTGGACCAGTACCACACCGTGTTGGAGGTGCCGTGTACGGTGCCGCTGGAGATCACGGCTTCTGCGACCCAAATCTGCCCAGGCGATGCCGCGATTTTGATGGCGCCCGCCGGCTTCGCCTCGTACCAATGGAGCGACGGGTCTTTGGCCGGCAACATGATTGAGGTCACCGAAGCGGGCGTGTACTCGCTGACGGCATTCAACCAGGACGGTTGCGCCGGCATTTCGAATTCCCTTGTGGTGGAGGTGCTTGACGGCACGGTGGCGCCGACGGTGGCTGTGGCCGGTGACGAGTTTTTGTGCGCGGGAAGCACGTGGACGTTGACCTCGAGCGAGGGGTTCTCGTACCTCTGGAGCAACGGCGCTACCGACGCGTCCATTGAAGTGGGGGAGTCGGGCCAATACAGCGTGCAAGTGGAAGATCAGTGCGGCAACTTTGTTGCTTCGGAAGCAGTGGACGTCACGGTCTTTGATGGACCAACGGCACCTCCGGCGACGTCCGCTGACACGACGCTTGCGGAGCCTGGTTCTGTGTTGCTGACGGCTTCTGCTGACGCAGGCCAAACCTTGCGGTGGTACGACGCCGAAGTGGGCGGAAATCTCCTTGCGGAAGGGGCGACCTTAAACCTGCCAGGAGTGACCGAATCGTCGACATACTGGGTCGAGGCCAGCCAATCCACCACGGGTCTGTCTGGCACAGGGGGAGAAATGGCCACGCAGCCAGAAGGCCAGTACCACACAAACAGCGCCCGTTGGTTGGAGTTTGACGTGCTGGAGCCCATGCGTTTGGTGGATGTGACGGTCTTTGCCAGCGGCACCTACGACCGCGGCTTTGAAATCATTGACGCGATTGGTCAGGTGTTGTGGTCGACCACGGTGAACGTGACGGACGGGGAGTTTGTGCTTCCCATCGGTTTTGACTTTGAGCCTGGAAGCGGCTACGGCTTGCGCTGCACGACGGGCGACCCGCAGCTTTGGCGTGAAGGCCTGTCGTCGACGTTGAACTACCCCTACGATTTGGCCGGACTCGGAAGCATCACAGGAAGCACGGTGGCGGCAACGCCGGAGAGCTACTACTACTTCTTCTACAAGTGGAACGTGGAGAGCACGCTCGACGTGGAATGCGTCAGCGCGCGTGCCGACGTTCAAGTGACCGTGACGCAATGCACGGATCCCGCGGCCTGCAACTTCAACCCGTCCGCCACGGTGGACGACGGGTCGTGTGAGTACGCCACGTGTGCAGGCACGTGCGAGGGAGACATCAACGCCGACGGCAGCATCACGGTGAGCGATTTGCTCTTGGTGTTGGCGGACTTTGGGTGCGTGGACGGATGTTCGAGTGACGTGGACGGAGATAGCGCGGTGAGCGTGGCCGACTTGCTCGGTTTGTTGGCGGTGTTCGGCGCCGTCTGTTAAGCCCTGCTTGAGCGCGGCGACGTCAAGCGTTTGAGCCGTGGAAGTGCACGCGGATGGCGCGCGCAACCTTGAGGTTGACGACGTCGAGCAGGTCTTTTTCTGACGCGGTGGAGATGGCTTGAACGTCGCCGAACGCGGACATCAGGGCATCTCGAGTTTTAGGTCCTACGCCGGGGACGGCGTCCAGTTCCGAATGCAGAAACGCCTTGCTTCGCCGGGTCCTGTGGTGGGCCAACGAGAAGCGGTGCGCCTCGTTCCGCATGTGTTGAATCACGCGCAGGCTCGGGGAGCGCTTGTCCAAATAGATCGGCGCGCTGTCTCCCGGGAAGTACAATTCTTCGAGGCGCTTGGCGATGCCGACCACGGCGATTTTGCCGCGCAAGCCGAGCTCATCGATGGCCTCCAGGGCGTGTGAAAGTTGGCCCTTCCCTCCATCAATGACCACCAATTGCGGCAGGGACTCGCCTTCGTCGCGCAGGCGCTTGTACCGGCGGTACACCGCTTCCTTCATGCTGGCAAAATCGTCCGGGCCTTCGACCGTACGGATATTGAACTTCCGGTAATCCCGCTTCGCGGGTTTGCCGTTGCGGAAGACGACGCACGCTGAGGCGGGGTTGGTGCCCTGGATGTTTGAGTTGTCGAAGCACTCCATGTGCACGGGATGTTCTTTGAGGCGCAGGTCGTGCATCAGGGTTTCCATGAGCCGGTCCTTGGCCGCGTCGGGGTCGACTTGTTCGAGCTGGGCGTGGCGGTCCCGCATCGCGAACTGCGCGTTGCGCAGGCTCATGTCCAGGAGCTTTTTCTTGTCCCCGCGCTGTGGGACCAGGCATTCAGCTCCAAGCACGTCAACTTCGGCTTGCGTGAGAACGGTTCGGCTGGCGACGTCGAAGCGGTCCCGAATCTGCGGAATCGCGGCTTCGAGCAACTCCTCGTCCGACTCGTCGAGGCGGCGGCGGAACTCGAGGGTTTGGCCTTGGACGACGGCGCCGTTGTGGATCCGCATGAAGTTCACAAAGGCCGACTTGGCGTCGCTCACCAGCCCGTAAACCTCCACGTCCGAGACCGTCGGGTGGACGACGGTGCTCTTGGCTTGGAACTTGTCGACGGCCTGAAGCTTCAACTTGAGTCGCTCGGCTTCCTCAAATCGCAGGTCGGCCGCGGCTTCGTTCATGGCGTCTTTCAGCGCGGTTTTCACCTCGCCGAGGTTGCCCTTCAGCACGTGACGAATGGCCGCGATGCTCTCGCTGTAGTCGTCTTCGGTTTGCTTGCCGACGCACGGGCCCTTGCAGTTCCCGATGTGGTATTCGAGGCACACCCGGAATTTGCCGCCCGCAATGTTTTCCTCGGTCAGCGCGAGGCTGCACGTCCGAATGGGGTACAGCTTCTTGCACAGGTCAAGGACCGCGTGCATCGCTTTGACGTTCGAGTACGGCCCAAAATATTCGCTCCCATCCTTGCGCACTTGCCGCGTCGGAAAGATGCGCGGGAAGCGTTCTTTTTTCAGAACGATGAAGGGATACGTCTTGTCGTCCTTGAGCTGGATGTTGTAGATCGGCTGGTGCTCCTTGATCATGTTGTTCTCGAGGAGCAAAGCGTCGGCTTCGGTGGCGGTGACGATCCACTTGACGTCCCGAATCTTCTTCACCAGCAGCCGCGTTTTGCCGTTGTGGTCTTGCTTGGTGAAGTAGCTGGCGACGCGCTTTTTGAGGTTCTTCGCCTTGCCGATGTAGAGCAATTTGCCGTCCGCATCGAAGTGCTGGTAGACGCCCGGTTCGTGGGGCATCCGCTCCAGGAGCGCTTGGATGTGATCGGTGGCGGCCATCGTTGAACGAAGGTAGGTCGCGCAGTACTTTGCAGCATGGATTTGGTCACGGGTGCAACGGGAATTGTGGGGATGCCTTTGGTGGTGAAACTCCTTGCGAAAGGCCAAACCGTTCGCGCCCTCCACCGCCCTTCGTCCCACCGCGATCGCGTTGAACAGGCGGTGCGCGATTCCGTTCCAGACGGCTTGTCCCGACTTCAGTGGGTCGAAGGCGACGTCACGGACCCGGACTCCCTCGAAGCGGCTCTCGAAGGCGTGGAGCGGGTGTTTCATTGCGCTGCCCTGGTCTCGTTTCACAAGGCGGACCACGCTGCCATGCGCGCCATCAACGCCGAGGGAACGGCGAACCTCGTCAACGCCATGCTTGACCTCGGGACGCCTCGCCTGATTCACGTCAGCAGCGTGGCCGCGCTGGGCCGAAAGGCCGGCCAACCGACCGACGAATCGACGCTCTTCGAGGAGCAGCCCGGCACTTCGGGGTACGCCCGTTCCAAACACCGCGCCGAGATGGAAGCCTGGCGCGGTGCCGCAGAAGGCCTCCCGGGAGGCCTTGTGGTCGTCAACCCGACCGTGATTCTCGGCCCGGGCGACTTCCGCCGCAGCTCGGCAGCCCTGTTCCGCCACATCGACCAAGGCCTCGCATGGTACCCGTCCGGAAGCGGAGGGTACGTCGGTTCCGAAGACGTGGCGGAGGTGTGCGTTCGGCTCGGCGACA
>JAQCBJ010000018.1 GCA_027621555.1 Bacteroidota bacterium
AGGAAGAGCCTGGAGGATCCGCATCGGCAACACGGTGAACACGCGGCAACGCGAGGGACCCAGCCGATGCGGATTTCTTTTTTTGACGAGAATTTGGCGGGGGCATTTGGTGGGGAAGAAAGCCTGTCTATCTTTGCCCCCCGATTCACCGTAAGGTGAGGGTGGAACGGCTCTGTAGCTCAACTGGATAGAGCACCTCACTACGGATGAGGAGGTTTGGGGTTCGAATCCCTACAGGGTCACGAAAGAAGCCCGGTTGCACAAGCAACCGGGCTTTTTTGTGCCCGCCAAGTCTGAGTTCACTCAAGCGCAGGCAAGGCACAAAAAAGCCCTTGGACTGCGCAGCAGTCTCGGGCTTCATGCTCGGGCACAAGCCCCCGCACCAGGGATCACATCGTAATCCCTCCGGCGTCACTTTTCGACAAAACCTGTTTCCCACTCGAGGCGGGTTTTTCTTGCCCCAGCTTGCGGGAAATACCAGTTTTTGATGAATTCTCGGTGTGGGCATTATCGAAACTGACGAAGAAGAAGCATTGTTTGGTATTGTTGTCAAATGGGAAAAAGTGGCGCCCATTTTGGCCTTCAGGAAAGCGTAACCCTCGGTGACTCGCTCGGATCCGAACGCGAGAAAAACCATCGGCAGGAACAAATGCAAGACTGATCTGGAATACGGCATGGACAAGAACTAATGAACGATGGACACTCCAAAAATGCGGGCATACCAAAATGACGCGTGTGACATCACGACGACGTGGTTGCTTTTCCTTTTCTTCGGTTGGTCCTACGGTTCAATGGGAAGAACTGGCCTCCAAATGTTGTACTACATCACATGTGGCGGCTTTGGCCTGTGGACATTGATTCGCTTATTCACCCTGAATGATGCCATCAAAGAATACAATCGAGGTGTCGCGGCACGTGTGGGAATGGACAATCAGGAAATGGCCGCTTTGGGGCTGATGTGAGGTGAGCTGCGTCGACCTTTAACGCTCCCCGATTTGGGCTTTTACATAATTATCATGTATATTTAAGGCTCCAAATCTGAACTCATGCGCACCATTTTCTTCACGCTCTTGCTCACCCTCGCAGGAGGGGTAGGGGCCCAAACCACCCAGCCCTTCCAACCCGACGCCAACGGCGACGGCCTCGTCAACGTGGACGACTTGATGACCTTTTTCACCGTCTACAACACCCAATGGGGGCCCGACTTGACGGTCGCGTGCGACTACCAAGGCACCTCGTTTGAGACCTTGTTCGCCGACCTCATCAACGGCGACAGCCAAATGGATTCACTGTACTTCGCGTACAGCATCTACGACAGCGCGGTGGTCTACATGCCTGAATGCCCGGATCCCATCACCGTGTACAACCTCGTTGAGCGCAGCGGCGTCATCACGTCGTTTGAACACGTGACGTACCCCGACGGACGCATTGCGTTGACGTCAGGTCAGGAAATCGACAGCTTGTACGTCTTCTTTGATTGGCGCTACAACCCCACGTACGGCGTGTACTCCCTGGAGTTTGGGGACGCGGCCATTGTGGCAGAGTCGGCGCCGTTCTTCGACGGCCTGTGGCACTACGCCAACGACCACATCGGACTGCCCTTGCCGACGACGTGGACGCTCGACGAAACGGGGATCCACTTCCCGGCCTATTCAGGCACGATGAATCAGTACGGCGACTTCCAGTTTGTCCCGTACTGGAGCGCCGCGGAGTAAGTCAGTCTTGACGGAAGCACCCCGGAATCAGGGGGAAGGGAGGTGGCGGTCCAGAAGCGCAACCAGCGCTGCGCACGTCGCGGCGCCGAGTTCGAGTTCCCGCTTGTGGACGTTTTCCCAAACGTCCTGACTCGTGTGGTGAAAGTCGAAGTACCGCTGACCGTCCGGCACCAGCCCCACCAGCACGGGACGGGGTTCCAGTTCCTTCAACGGGCCGATGTCCACGCCGGACCCGCCCCGTCCGAAGTAGTGAAGGTTGTAGGGCTCGAGCATGTCGGCCCAGGACCGAACAAGCGCGACCGGATCGTCCGTCGCGTCCATGCGCACGCCCCGAGGCACAAACCCTCCGGCGTCGGACTCCATCGCGGCCACGTGGCGCAAGCCCGCCTCGTGTTCTTCGCCCGCCACACGCGCGTATTCCTTGCCGCCCCGGTTGCCGTTCTCTTCGTTGATGAACAGCACAAACCGCAGCGTGCGCCGCGGGGCGTACCCCACGGCATTCAGGGCCCGCAACGCCTCGATGGTGTGGACGATGCCTGAGCCGTCGTCGTGCGCGCCCTCGCCAATGTCCCACGAATCGAGGTGGCCCCCGAGCGTGATGATTTCGTCAGGCCGTTCCGTGCCACGCCATTCGCCCACCACGTTGCCTTGCACGACCTCCCCGAGGTCCTGGCAGTTCATGCGGTAGCTGACCCGCACCTCCTCACCGCGCTCAGGAGCGGAGGCCACCGCGCGGGCGAGCATGGACGCGTCGACCGTCGAGACGGCCGCTGCAGGGATGCGCGTGATGCCGTCTTCGTAGCCCATGGCCCCAGTGTGCGGCACCGTGTCGAGCGCGTGGGTGAGGGAGCGCACCAGCACGCCCTTCGCGCCGGCCTTGGCCGCGGCAATGGCTCCTCGTCCGCGCTGGTCCCAGGCTCCGCCGTAGGCTGCGCCGGTGTTGATCAGCAGCGGATCCATGGGGCGGTTGAACAGCACGATGTGCCCGGTGGCGTCAAGCGTGTCGAGGGCGTCGAGGTGCTTGACCACAAGGAGGGGGCCTTCGAGCCAATCTTCGCCAGGGGTGGCCACGGAGCCGCCAAGGGCGGTGATGCGCAGTTCTTGGGCTTCTTGGCCCGGAAGCGTCGCGCTAGCTTCGGCGACGTCGCCGCGCGTCCACGACGGAACCGTTACGGGCATCACGTAGGCCGTGTCTGCCCCGGACGCTTGCAACACCTGCCGTCCCCATTCGATGGCCTGGTCTGCGCTCGGCGAACCGCTCAAACGGTGCCCGATGTCCTTGCACAGGACGCGCAGGTTCTCGTGGGCTTCTCCGTGCGCCAGGACTTCGTCGAAGATGGCTCGAACGAGGGCGCTGTCGGTGGGCGCGGTTTGGGCTGAAGCAGGAGCCACAATCCACCCAGCGACAGCAAACATCCACAACAGCGTCGCGAACCGCGCGAACCATTGAAAAGGGAGAGAGGCATTCATGGGACGAAAGGTAGCGGGATGTGCCCGAACTTGGCCGCATGAACATGTGGGACGAGCGCTATCGAGCGCATGAAACGGTGTACGGCACGAAGCCGAACGTGTTTTGGGCGAGCCAGCTGGGAATGCTGGCGCCCGGGTCTGTGGCGTTGCCGTGCGACGGCGAAGGCCGAAACGCCGTCTGGGCTGCCCACCAGGGATGGGACGTGTGGAGTTTCGACGCAAGCGAAGTGGGCGTGAAGAAGTCGCACGAACTGGCTGACGCCCATGACGTGCACATCGCCTGCGAGGTGGGCGACGCGTTTGCGGTGGAGCCGGGCCAGCAGTTCGATGTGGTGGGCTTGGTTTTCGCGCACATGCCGGAGCCGCGACGCGCCGAATTTCACCGCCGGGCTTGGTCGTGGGTGAAGCCCGGAGGCCACCTCATCGTGGAGGGCTTTCACAAGGACCAACTCGGCTTGACGTCGGGCGGCCCCAAGGACCTCGCGATGCTTTATTCGGAGACGACCGTGCCGGACGACGTGTTGGTGAAGCAGGGGGAAGGGCGCGTGCTGTGGCAGGCGCGGTGTGAGCAAATACTCGACGAAGGACCGTTTCACCAAGGACGCGGCATCACGTGCCAGTGGGTCCTCCAAAAGGCCGGCGCATGAACACCTTCAAGCCCGGCCAACGCGTCAAGTTCCTGAATGACGTCGGTTCCGCCACGGTGGTCCGAGTCGACGATGACCAAGTGGTCGTCACGGACGAGGATGGCTTCGACCGGACTGTGGCGGCAAACGAGCTTCTGGCCGCGCCCGACCCCGAGGCGGAGGCCAAGAGCTACGGGGACACGGTTCCCGATTTGGCCAAACTGCTCGCGCAAGAGGTGGGAGAGAAGCGCATGAAGGAACTCCAAAAAGACTTTGAAGTGCGCTACCAAAACACCCAGGCCACCAGCATGGCTCGCCGCGATGCGCACATGGAGGTCGACCTGCACATCCACGAGCTCGTCGACGACCAACGCGGCTTGCCGGACCGCGCCAAGCTCGCCATCCAAATGGATCACTTCGACCGCATGATGGACATCGCCAAGCGCGAGAAACTTCGTCGGATCGTCTTCATCCACGGGGTCGGTCAAGGCGTGCTTCGTCACCAAATTCACACCACGCTCGAGCAACATCACCCCGATTGCACGTACCGCCAGGGCGACCCGCGCAAGTACGGCTCGGGAGCCACGGAAGTGTGGTTGGGGCAAGGGGCTTGGCGCCGTCCGGAGTAGGATTACTCGCCGTCTTCCGGAGCCGCGTCCTTGGCGCCACCTGAGGCGGCGTTCGAGTCGGCCTTTTCCTTCATCTCCTTCGCGACTTGGTTGATGTCGCGCCCGGGGACCTGCATCCACAGGTTGGGGGCGTCCAAGTTGAATTGCGCTGCGGCATTCAGGGTCACGAGTTCCATGGCGTGGGGAAGGGTGCCGCTGTCATCAGCAATGCCCCATTCAACTTTGAGCGGAACGCCCTCTGGCAAGATGACGTTTCGCAGCACCCTTTGGGGACGGTATTGCATCCATCCGGAGAACGCCGCGCGGAACGCAGCGAGTTGGTCTGGGTTGAACTCGAATGCGTTCACATCCGCCACCCAAACGACCACGCGGTCCTTGCCTTCTTTTCCTGAAAATGCCAAACAAGGGTGACCCATGACCTCTATGGCTTCCAATTTCTTGTCGGCCTTCAAGATGCGAGGAGTCGCAGGTTCTTCCTCGGACCAATACCCTGCCATGGTCATCATTTGGGGCGACATGAAGGCCCCTTCCTGGTTTTCCAGGCTGACGGTGGCAAGAGGCGAATCGGGGCCCTTGACCAGGGTGTAGTTCCCCTGACGGTCCAATTGGTCCGTCCACATCAGGATGCCTTGCTCGGATTCCCAACGGATTTCTCCGACCGTTGTTCGCCCCCCTTGGGTCACGTTGCACGCCAAGTGACCTTGGAAGGAGAGAGGCGCGTCAGCGAGTGGCATTTGGGTGAGCCTCATCAGCTCTTCCATCATTTCAGCACCGGTGACGTCGTTCTTGAGGTCAGGGGTTTGGGAGTGCATGGCGCCAACCCAACAGAGGGTCAAGCCGGTGAAAACGGGGCGGAGGAATGCGGTCAAGTTCATCCCCACCAAGATACGGCGAACGACCTGGGTGCGGAGAACGGCAACCTTTAATTTCGGCTGCGGCGGCGGGAGGGATCCCGGTATTCTCGAGGGGAATTGCCTTCCGTGTTGCGCACCTCCGTGTCGAGCACGAGGTGCCAGCGCCCCTTGCGCCATTCGAGCGCGTCGTAGCTCAGGGTAGGGCCGTAAAAGGCATACTGCCCTTGGAAGGACGGGTCCTCCGGGGCAAGGTGGTCCATGACGATGCGGCCTGATTCTTCCTCTTTTTTGAGGGTGGCTTGAACCGCGTCCGCGTAGGTGAGCACCAAGCGCTTTTGGAGGCCTTCGGGCAATTCGAAGCGGGGGGACCCAAACCGAACCCGCCCGTTCCGAGGCTCGACGGTCTCGATCCACTTTTGGGTGGTGAGGGCGTCTGCGCCGTCCCAGACGAGGAACGTGTACACCGGCTGTTGCTTGTCATAGGTGAGCACCCCGTCGTAGTAGAGGCCGCCTTGCCAGCGGTCGTGGCGGTGCATGCGTCCAAGGTCGCGCGTGTTGGCTTCAGGGTCGTGGGTCAGCATCGTCCACGTGTACCCGAGATCGGTGCCGGGGGCGGCATGCACGACCCACCCGCCGTACCGTTGGGTGCGGTTGTCCAGTTCCACGTTCCACGTGAACATCACCATGCGGTCGGCGCCTTCGCCGAGGTCGACCACGGCGTTGTTGAAGTTCTCCCATTCGACCTCCAGCATCTTGCCCGCGGCAAGGGCCTCGCTCCACAGGCTCTGCAACTGGTCGTGCAGCGCCAAGCGATCTTCCTGCGTGCGGGCTTGGGCCAGGCTTTGATGGGTTGCGGAGGCGCGCGCGAGCTCGGGGGTTTGGGCCCACGCCCAGGAGGTCGCGACGAGCAGCGCCAAGCCGAGGCCTGCGCGAACGGATGCGAAGCGGTTCAGGGAAGTCATGTGCTTCTCCAACGCAGAAACGCGTCGGTTCTTACAAGTGCATGAAGGCTTTTTTCGCCAGGAGTTGGTCCTCCGACTCGCGGTGGTCGGGGTCGTCAACGCAGCAATCCACAGGACAAACCGCCGCGCACTGGGGCTCGTCGTGGAACCCCACGCACTCCGTGCACTTGTCGGACACGATGTAGTACAGGTCAGGATTCACCGCGTCGTTCTCCGTTTCAGAGTCGACGTTGCCCGCCGTGGGGTGTTCGCCGGTTCCCTTGAAGCCGGTGCCGTCTGCGAACTTCCACGTCGCCCCACCTTCGTAGATGGCGTTGTTGGGGCATTCCGGTTCACATGCACCGCAATTGATGCATTCGTCTGTAATCATGATGGCCATGGCAGGTACCTTTGGGGAGCAAATGTACAACGGCAACAAACTCCTTTCTTCTCTTGTTCAACTCGGCGCGTGGCTTCGTGAGGAAGCGTCGTTGGACATGGACGTCAAGCGTCTTGCTTTGGCCCAAAACGGCTGGTTCACCCCCGAGTCCATCGACCTCGCCCTTTCTTCCCACGGCCAAGCCTTGAGCGAGTCAGGCATGGCGGACTGGGCGTCGTCCTACGCGCTCCCGGAGGAGGCCTCGCCGGCCAAGGTCGGACTTATCCTTGCCGGCAACCTGCCGCTGGTGGGATGGCACGACATCCTGTGCGCGGTCCTGTCGGGCCGGCAAGTCCACGTCAAGCTCTCCAAGGACGACGCCGTCCTGCCGAAGTGGCTCGTGGCGAAGTGGGCTGAACTCGATCCCTACGTTGCAGAAGCCGTGACTTTTCACGACGGGTTAATGCAGGGCATGGACGCGGTCATCGCGACGGGAGGGGCGAACGCGGGCCGGTACTTCCAAGCCTACTTCGGACATCTCCCGCACGTCTTTCGCGGCCCTCGCACTTCCGTCGCCGTCTTGAACGGCCAGGAGACGGATGAGGAATTGCGGTTGCTGGGCGACGACATTTTCGCCCACTTCGGGATGGGGTGCCGGAGCGTGACCAAGGTTTGGCTCCCCGAGGGCTTCGACCTCGACCGGTGCTTCGCCCAGTGGCTCCCGTGGGGCCACCTCGCCCAACACGGCAAATACGCCAACAACTACGACTACCACAAAGCGGTGTGGCTCCTCAACGAGGAGGACATGATTGAGAACGGCTTTGTGCTGGTCAAGGCGGACGAGGGGCTGACGTCGCCGATCGGCACGCTCTTCGTCGAGCGATACCGCGACGTCAAGGAGGTGGCTACGCTTCTCAGCGACCGAGCGGAGGAGGTTCAAGTCGTGACGGTGAGTGAATCGAGCCCCGAATCCGAGGCCCTTGCAGCGTGTGGTCTTCGCACGGCGGGCTTTGGGTGCAACCAATGTCCGTCGCTGAGCGACTACGCTGATGGGGTGGACACGATGGCCTTTTTGTTGTCCTTGTCAACTCAGCCGGCCGAAGCCTAATTTTGCAGCATGATGGAACCTCGGAATCGAACACGTTTGGCGTGGATGTGGACAAGCCTGGCCGTGGCATGTGGCGTGGTCGTCTCGAGTTGCAGCACTGAGGTGGACCTGACGGCTCCCTACGACAGCTTGCCCGTGGTGTACGGCCTGCTTGAAGTTGAGGCCGACACCCAGTGGGTGAAGATCAACCGGACGTGGCTGGGGGAAGGAAGCCAGTTGATCGCCGCCCAAGTGGCGGACAGCTCGGAGTACCCTGCCGGCGCCATCGATGCCCGAATCGTCGAACTCATCCCATCCAGTACTGGCGGGGTGGTGGGCAACGAATTGCCGACAGGGCGGGAGTGGACCTTGCGGGACACGCTTGTCGACAACAAGGAAACGTCGGGGGCCTTTTTTGGGCCTTTGCAACGCGTGTACTTCGCGTCAACGCTCACGGAGCCCTTGCGCGACGACATGCTGTACCAGCTCGTGCTCGAATTGCCCGACGGAAAGACCGCGCAGGCGACCACCACCATGGTGGAATCGAGCGCAGGATCCATCAACCAGCCTCCGCCCAACCTCCCCAACTACAAGATGGGATTCGCGGCGGTGAACCCCAACGGGTCGGCGACTTACCCCAACTTCCCGTTCAAGTGGACAACCTCTCCGGGAGCGAGCTTGTACACAGCGTCGCTTGTGGTGCACGTGGAAGAGCGCTACTACGCCGACGACGCGTTGACCCTGCTCGACAGCTCGCGCGACCGCACGGTGACCATTCCCGTGGGAACCCGGAAGGTGAGCAACCTCGACGGCTTTCAAACCATCGACGAACCCTTCGACGGGGAGCGGTTGTTCACGGAGTTGAGCACGCGTTTGGAGGCCAATCCTCGCATCCGCCGTGTGCTGGGCCGCTACGACGCAAACTACCAATTGGAACGCGCGTTCGACTTTGAGCTTCAGGTGGCGAACCAGGATTTGGCCATTTTCCTCGACGTCAACGAAACCAGCGGCAGCATCGTTCAAGACCGTCCGACGTGGACCAACATTGAAGTGATTGCGGCGGATGGAACACAGCTCGGTGGCATTGGCCTGTGGGGATCGCGGACCACGTTAGGCGTGTACGGTTTAGGTTACTCCAAGCAAACCATCCAGCATTTGCAAGAGGGGGACCTCACCGCGGCGCTGAACTTCTGTTCGCCCAGCCCGTTGAGTGACTACAGCTGCGATTGATCCCAGGCGAGGGCGGAAATGCCCAATCCAATGTGAACATGTTCTCGTGAGCCTGCCCTGAGAAGGGCATGGTTTTGAGCAACTTGGAGTCGTGGAACATGCATTGACAAGCTCGAGCGATCGCGCCACCTACGAATGGTCTTCAGGCATGTGTGTCGTCAGGCACAACGCGAGGCACATCCTCGACGAAGGAGCGGCACGGCGTGTGGAAGAAGAGCGGCAAGCCCTATGCCCCGATCACAGCGGAACGGTGCTGCACATCGTGCCTTCCGACATCGACGTGTTTGACCAAGACGTGTTGTCGTTTTGGATGACCCCTGAAGCGTCCGACGCGGTGGTCGCACGAGCCGTGGTGGTTCCTTCAGGCATCACCGCCTTGAGGCACCGCATCCGGTGGATGTTCTTCTCATCCGAGGTCGCGTTCCAAGTGTTCCGCAACCCTCAAGTCGCCAAAGGCTGGCTCATCGACTGCTGGCTTCAAGACCAGGAAGCCAAGCTGGAGACGGCTCAGTCTTCAGCGTCCCTCTGACGCCACGGCCACTTCCAATCAAACGACTTGTGCCATCGGATGCCAACGCCTTGGCTCGTGGAGTTGGCGGATTGGGTGGCGGAGGTTTGGGATTCAGAATACCCCGTCAAATCAAGGCCTTTCGCCTCGTTGAGGTGGTAGTTGACCCGAATGTTTTGCAGCCTGGCCTCGCCGAGCGCCTCTTGGGTGATGGCGCTTGATCCCAACGCGCCTTCCACCTCCAGCTTGTCTTGCAGGAAGGATGCTTTCAGTGCGAGTTGCAAGGCGTCCTGGTTGTCGGAAAGGTCCGGATTCAAGCTGCTCGTGGCGTCGTAGCTGATGCCAACTTCCACGTCCTCGTTGATCTTGCTCAGCCAGCGCGAAAGCTGGGAAGTCACCATGTCGATGCTGTATTCCTGCAACCCGTTCGCGCCCAGTTGCAGGGTGTTGAAATCGGTCGGCATGAATTCCTGCAAGCTCAACAAGGCGATGGCTTGGTTGGTGCGGTCGTTCTCGTCGACCAAGGCGCTGGACAGGGCTTCGGCCACAAACCTGTCCGCCTTAGGCGCTTCGAGGTCGAAGGAGATGTTGGGCTTGAGCATGGGGCCGCGAAGGTGGAGCACGACGTCGATGGTCTCGTTTCGCATTCCGCCGCCGGAACCGGTGCCAATCAGCGGTTCCACGTTGGCCCGAGTGGTGTAGACGGCGTCCAGGTCGAGCGTGCCTTCGTACGGGTCGCCGTTCCAGAACAGCGTTCCTCCTTCGCGCGCGACGAATTCCTTGCGCAGGAACTGCCCCAGGGCAAAGTCGTATTGCCCCTCCACAACCCGCAATTCCCCGTTGAGCGTCATGCGTTCCCAATCTTCCAGAACAAAGTGGATGTTGCCTTCCGTGTGGCCCACGATGTTGGCGTTGTTTTCCTCGTCCATCACCACGGTCACTTCGGCGGCAGGGAGCGCTTGAATCTTCAGGTCGAGGGTGACGCCCAAATCGGAAGTCGGTGTTTCCACAGCGGTTTGAGTGACATCGAGCCGCTTGAAGTGCACAAACTCATCCCACCCGTCGTCCGATTCTGTGACCAAGGAAATGTGGAATTTCGTCGGGGCGTCGGCCACCACGTCGCCTTCGATGGTGATGTCGTGGTTCCAGTACATGACGTCCACGGCTCCTCGTCCGTACAGGGACCCAAAAACAGGGGCCCCCGGAGTGCTCGGCAAGTCCATGATCAGGAGGTTTTCCTGTGCATCCACGATGCCGACGTTGAGGTTCCAGTCCTGGTACGCGTCGTGGAACAACGCTCCATCGACACGGGTGGTGATCCCTCGCGCGTCGGACAGCAGGAACCGGTCGAGGTAGATGCCGTCCGGCTCCACCACGAATCCGCCGGACCCGCCAAAGGAGGTGCCGAGGCTCGGGACAAACGCCTGCACGTCGGTGAGCATGCCGGAGCCTGAGATTTGGGGTAAAGTCAGCAACCCCTCGGCTTGCAGCGCGACATCGACAGTGCCTTGCAGACGCGCGGCGCTGCTGTCCATCCACGGTTGGAACCAAGAGAGCGGAACGTGGTTGGCCTCCAAAGTGAGCCTTGGGGAGGCCAAGGTTGCCGGGTGGATGACCCCTTCAGACTCGAGGAAACACCGTTCCTCCGGATTGGAGGCGCTGACCGAAGTGAAGACCAAATCGTTACGCCATGCTGCCGACCCCTGGAATTCAGGCAATCGTATGTGTTGGTATTGAAACCCCATGGCGTCCAAGTCCACAGAGGCCGTCACTTCGGAGGATTCTCCTTGCCACTCGATGCTTCCTTTGAGAGACACACCGTCCAAGGAAAGGTCCGGGTCGAACTCTTCCGCCAGGTCTTGAAGGTGCGTAAAACTCCCGTAGAACCCGAGGGATTGGCCGAAAGATCCAAGGCTTCTGGATTGGAAGACCAGCTCGCCGCGCTGTCCTTTCAGTCGCCAAAAAGAGGGAAGGGGAGCGGACAACGGCGCCGTCCATTTCAACGGCGTTTCAGCGAGGACCAAGCGATCGAATCCGGCTGGGATTTCGCCCTGGTGCGCCATCCAACTCCAAGGCGCTGAGGGGGTCTTGCCAGGCGTTCCTTCCACCGCCCACTCTGCCACAGTGCCTTGCCCCATGTCCGCGGCGAGGTTGGCGAACCAGGACGTGTCCGCATGGATGTCAAGCGACACCATGGCGGGGGCGCCGAGCGGCCTCGAATCCGGAGTTTCCACCGAGATGTTGGCGTACAGGGTCGAGCGAAATCCTTGAACGGTCACGTGCGTGGAGTCCAATTCCAATCCTCCTGCTTTCCATCGCGACACGGAGGCCTGTCCTTGAAGGCCTCGAGGGCCGCTGCGCAGCGTCGCAACGGCCGTGTCGTTGAACGTCACGCTTGGGAGGATGTGCCGGGTGAGGCCGTTGTCCGGGGCGAACGTGGCTTCCGCTCGGAGGTTGGGCCAGTTCGTGGGTTCCCTGTTGGAGGCTTGCTTCAAGGCTCGGGACCACTCCGCTGGGGAGCCGAGACCGCGCATGGAGGCTTCGATGCCCGCCCCGATCACCGAGGCGCGCCATCGCGGAAGGCCTTCCTCGAAGTCCAACCGTCCCGTGCTTCGCAACGTGTCGTCGTCCAACGCGGCTTGGAGGGCCCATGTCCCCGAGTTGAACGTGGCGTTGGTGTGCACGCGCCCCCAAACATCAAGTGGAGAATCGATGCCTGTCGACGCTGGCATCCGAGGCAGGGAAGCGCGCAAGGTCACCGTCGAGTCCTTCCACTGAGCCGAAGCCCTCCAAGCCACGTCTGCGCTGTCTTGTTGGGCCTCGATGTCCCAAACACCGGCCTGAACGCGCGCGGAGGCGAGAACGAGGTCGGTCGGCGACTCCACCCATTGGGGCCAGCGTTGAATCTTGGCGGAGCCCGACCAGTCTTCAGACAAGTGGGTGGCAAGCGCCAGGAGGGAGCTTTCCGATTGGACTTGCCCCTCCAGCGCGAGGGTTGGGCCGCCGTTCAGGCTCCAACGTGCTGTGGAGGCATCCCCTTGGATTCGCAGGTTCAATTCGGCGACAGGCAAGACGGTTTGAGCAGGTTGAGGCAGGTGAGAAGCTCCGAGTTCCACCGCCCATGCCGAGGGGCTTCCCATCCCGGTTGCCTTCAGCCAATCCGGCCCGGTAAGGTGGGCTTGCCAACGCGAGGAATCGACATCCCACGAAGCCAACGACGAGTCGCCTTCCAACTCCCAGGCCGTCCACAACTCACCTTGACCCACAAGGTCCGCCCAGGGTCGAAGGTCGTCCCACCGAAGTTCCAAATCTCCGTGCCCCGACACCTCTGGCCAGGCCAAGTCTCCCGCAAATCGAACACCTGGCAAGTTCAAACCTCGGCTTTCACAATGCCACCCCTCAGGGCTCCATGCTCCGCCGAGGTGCGATGCGCGAAGCACCACCGTGTCGGGCAGTTCGGACGACATGGCGTAGGCTCCAGAAAGCTGGAGGGCGGGAAGCGTCACTCCGGTCGCTCCGAGTGCCAACCCTTGGATTTCTCCCTCGCGGAGGACCGCTGTGGCCATGGAGTCGGCGTCCACATGGATGGAGTTCCATTCCAGCATCTCCGCGTGAAAACCCGCCAAGAACGCTGGCCAAAGGTCATGCCATTGGGGAGCGGGCAACGTGTCTGAAGGATTGGCGACGTTGCGAGCCACAACGCGCAGATGCCCCAAGTGGAGGGATTCGATGCGAATCGAGTCTTGGGTCCACTCTGGATGCCCCAGTTGCAAGGTGTCGGTGGTGATGGACAGTCCCGATTCCGGGTCTTGCCAACGGGGGTTGAGCAGCGTGATTTGACCTTGTTGAATCTCCCACACCACACGCTCCACTTGGCCCACTTGTCCTGCGCTTCGAAGCAGGGCATTGACTCCCAGCGTGAGCCAAAGATCCTTCGTCAAGGCCAGGAGCATCACGACGCTCAACATCACGCCCAAACCAAGGCCAGCACGCCGTTTCCAGCGGGAGGGAGAGGTGGGGGGATTGGCGTCTTGGGGCTTCATGACCTTGGGGGTGTCCAAGATAGGCGCAGCAAAAGATGCGCCATAAATTTGTCGGCAATGAATCGGAGAGAGGAACCCTTGGTGTTGGGCATTGAGTCGTCCTGCGACGACACTTCCGCGGCCGTCATTCGGGGCAACGTGGTCCTGAGCAACGTGGTGGCCAACCAAGCCCTTCATGCAGAGGTGGGGGGCGTCGTTCCGGAATGGGCGTCACGCGCTCACCTTTCCAAGATTCATCCCGTGGTTCAGGCCGCCCTTGTGAAGGCTGAAGTTCAGGCGTCCGAGTTGGATGCGGTGGCGTACACGTTGGGCCCGGGGCTGCAAGGCTCCCTTCACGTGGGGTCGTCTTACGCGAAGTCGCTCGCCTGGGGGCTTGGCATCCCGAGCATTCCGGTCCACCACATGCGGGCGCACATTCTGGCCCATGTGCTCGAGCCAGGCCCCATTCCGTCGTACCCCTTTTTGTGCCTGACGGTCAGTGGGGGGCACACCCAATTGGTTCGGGTCGATGACCCTCAATCCATGAAGGTTTTGGGCCAAACGTTGGACGATGCCGCCGGAGAGGCCTTCGACAAAGTGGCCAAACTCATTGGGCTTCCTTACCCGGGCGGTCCCGTCGTGGACAAGCTTGCGGCGCAAGGCCAGTCGGATGCGTTCGCTTTTTCGCGTCCTAAAATGGATGGCTACAACTGGAGTTTCAGCGGATTGAAAACCCAGGTGTTGCACTTTCTGCAGAAGGAGCAGGCCGCCGATTCTTCCTTCGTGTCTCGGCGCAAGGAGGACATTTGCGCCTCTGTTCAGGCGGCCATCTTGGACATGTTGATGGAGCCGTTGATCCGAGCCACACGCGAAACAGGCATTTACGAAGTGGCGATTGCAGGAGGCGTGAGCGCCAATTCAGGACTGCGAGCCCGCTTGAAGGAAGCTCAGGAGGAGCATGGCTGGGTGGTGCACATTCCGCCCATGGCCTATTGCACGGACAACGCGGCCATGATTGCTGCTGTTGGTTGGTTGGACCACCTCGAGGGGCGCCAAGGATCCTTGGATGCCGCCCCGTCACCGCGCCTTCCCGAGCTCACGACGTTGGCAGGCGAGCCGGCAACGTGAACGTCGTTTCCGTGCTCCAAGGAGGGGCCGCGCGGGCAACCTGAACCGAGGCGTGTGGATGAAGGGCGTGCAGCCGGTCACGCGTAATGGCCAAACCCATCGACGCGCGTCGCTTTCGAGTCGATGTCGACGTTGAATGGGGAAGGCCCACCCCGTTGTCGTGCACGTGAACGGAGATCCAAGGGTCTCGTCGCGTTGAATTCAGTGTTTGAACGGTGATTTCAAGAGTGGGGTTGGCGGGCATCTCGGCAAACCCATGCCACAGGGCATTTTCGAGCGCAGGCTGGAACAGCAGCGCGGGAACTTCGGTGTCGAGGTTGACTTGGCCGAGGATGTTCACGCGCCAGGCCACCGAGGTGCCGCGTCGGGAGGACTCGAGGTGCACGTACTCCTCCAAAGAGGCCAACTCCTTCCTCAAGCTGTGAGAAGAGGAAGCAGCGTCGGTCCAGTGCTTCCTCCACAGGTGAACGAACGAAGCGAAGCAGTCTCGTGCTTGGTCGTGCTTGGAATCCGCCCAAAGCCACTGCACCGAAGAGAGTGCGTTGAACATGAAGTGCGGGCTCAATTGCATCTGAAGCGTCTGGTGCTTGGTGCGTTCCCGTTGGTCGTGCACGTCCATGTTTTTGGCGGCAATCCCAGCGCTGTCCTTCAGGCGTTGGTGCCTTTCAAGCCAGGAGAGGGAGGGCGAGCGAGGGAGTTCTGGCACGCCGGGGCGGCGCCTTTTCGAGCCCCGGCCCAGACCATAGCCCAGTCCCGTGCCGACGGCAAACCCCAATACCCACCATGGCCAAGTCATGGTCTTCAAGGTAAAGACCCTCCCAGATATCGCCTGAAACCAGAGGCAGGAAATTCAGGAACGTCGGCTTATTCTTCGTCGTTGAAGGCGTGGCGAAGGGCCGTTTTCAAATTCCGGCAGTACTCCTCTTCCAACCAGCTTCGGTAGTTGGGGGTCGCCTTGGCGATGCACTTGGCGTACTGCTTGACGCGGTATTTCACGTCGTCGACGAGCAAATCCACCAACTCCACTGCATCCCAGTAGTCTTCGGAGGCGTAGCGAATGATCTCGACGTGCTGGTCCAGGCTGCGGCGGATGGCCTCTTTGGGACGAAGCCCTTCGCGCGTGACTTCCACATACGCCTCAGCCATGTCAAATTCGGTGATCGGTCCGCCCTCGAAGCGCTTCGCCAAGTCGTCGGGCATCTCGTAGATGAACTCGTTCTCAATCTCCTCGTCGGTGTAAAGGCCGTCGATGTAGGACTGGGGCGATTTGAAGATGTCGTGCCAATTGATGTGGGCGTCCCACAACCCAAACCGACGCGCGTTGTTCCCCAAATCGATGACCGTGAACTCCTTCTTGTTCTTCAACACCCGCGATCCGCGGCCGATCATCTGGTGGTACAGCGTCAACGACTTGGTCGCACGGTTCAAAATGATGGTCTCCACCGTCGGCTCGTCAAAGCCTGTCGTCAAAATGGACACGGAGGAGAGCACCGCGTCGGGTGTTTTCTGGAACCACTCGAGGATGTCCGCGCGTTCCTTTTCGCTGTGGGTGTTGTCGAGGTGCATGCACGGATACCCCTCTTCCGCAAACATGGCCTGCACCTGCTTGGAGGTGTTGATGCCGTTGTTGAAGATGAGGGTCTTGGTGCCTTTGGCCTTCTCCTCGTAGGCGTAGAGGAGCTTCTCTTGCATGAGGAAGTTGCCGTAGAGCCGCTCCGACGAACTGACGGTGTAATCGCCATTGATGCCCACCTTCAGAGCCCGAAGGTTGACGTCGTAGCTGTAAGTGCTGGCCTTGGCCAAAAAGCCTTGCCCCACCAAATTCCCGATGCTCTCCCCAACAATCAGCTCCGCGTAGTTGTCGTGGAGCGGCAACTTGATGTTGCTCGAGAGGGGAGTGGCGGTGACGCCCAAGAGGATTTGAGGTTCGAAGTGCTTGAAAAGCTTCCGGAAGCTGTTGTAGTGCGCCTCGTCCACCACGATCAATCCCAAGTCGGCAAACTCAATGCGTTCGTCGTTGAGTCGGTTGTTCAGCGTCTCAACCATGGCAACAAAGCACCAGTGGTCCTTGCTGTTTTCGAGCTCTTTGACCTTGCTGTTGATGATCTTGTTGGGCACGCCGATCTCTGTGAGCTGGGAAGAGGTTTGGCCCAAAAGCTCGATGCGGTGCGTCAAAATCAGCACCCGCTTGCCCGTCTCGAGGATGTAGCGCTTCGCCAATTCCGAGAAAATCACCGTTTTCCCGCCACCCGTGGGCAGCTGGTAAAGCAGGTTGTAGCCCTCGGGAAATTTGCGGATGCGCCCCATGATTGTCTCGATGGCATCTGCTTGGTAGCCATAGAGTTCCTTCCCTTTTTTGCTTTTCAGGCGTTCGGCAACCTTTTGGTCGATGGGAAGGGCTTCGGTCATGGTGTGGAATCGAGTGGGAAAGCGCAAAAATACCCCCTAGATTGGCCCATTGAAAGCCTGAGGCGGAAGAACCCCGCACAGGTTTTCCACAAACCTTGCAAATTCGACATGCCCTTGAACCCTCCACGTTGGCCTCAACCGCCTGACCCTTGGCGGGCGTGCTTGCCGGAGTGGAGCCTGTCTGGGGATCATCCAGAGCACGGTCCTTGGGTCGAGGAACTCGTTGAATTGGACCGACGTGGGCAACTGTGCCCGCCGCTCAACCAGGTGTGGCATGCGCTGGAACGCACCGCGCCGGAAGAGGTGCGCGTGGTGTTGCTCGGCCAGGATCCGTACCACGGGATGCGTCAGGCCCATGGTTTGGCCTTCAGCGTGGCGGACCCGCTTCTGCCTTGGCCGCCCTCGTTGCGCAACGTGTTCAAGGAGCGCGCTTCCGATTTGGGACTCCCCTTGGAGCGAACCGCCAACCTTCAGGACTGGGCGGGCCAGGGCGTCCTGATGCTCAACGCCGTGCTCACCACCCAAATGGGAAAGGCCGGCGCGCACTCAGGAAAAGGGTGGGAAGAGGTCGTGGCGGCGGTGCTTCACGAAGCCATGGCGCTGAACGAGCGGCTGGTGTGGATCTTGTGGGGTCGGCCGGCACAAGCCTTGCACCAGCGTGCATTGGACGAAGTGGGAGGGGTGCGGAGCCAAGACGTGTGCCTGGCTTCTCCCCACCCGAGCCCGCTTTCTGCGCACCGTGGATTTTGGGGGTCGCGACCGTTCAGCCGCACCAACGAGGTCCTTCAATCGTGGGGGCAGCCTCCCTTGGAGTGGTGAGCCCTCACAAGTCCCAAACCTTCAGCATCCGATCGTCCCCGCCGGTTGCAAGCTGTGCGCCCGCGGCCCCACCAAGGGCCAAGGCGTTCACGGATCGCGCATGCGGCCGATCGAGTTTGCCAAGCGGCTCCAGGGTGTGCACGTCCCAGGCTTTGACGTCTTTGTCGCGACCTGCAGTCCAAAGGACGTCTCCGCAACGCACCCCGCGGTACACCGCGCTTTGGTGGATAGGCAATTCCAACACGCGCTCTTCGCCACGGAAGACCACCAACTTGCCGTCTTGCCCACCGCTGATCACCGCCTGTTTCTCGGGAAGGTGAATCGCCCAGTAGCAGCTGCGTTCGTGCGCCTGCCTCGTTCCCAAGACCGTTCCGTTTTTGGAGAGAATGGCCCAACCCCCTTGACCACCCGCCACAAGTAGGCCTTGAGGATGGGAGGAGATGCCTCGAATTTTTCCCAAGTCCGTGGACACGGTGTTCACGACTTGCATGCCGTTTTCGTCACGCTTCCAACGGTTGAGTTGCCCTTGGCCGTCTCCCGTCCAAAGCATGCCTTCGTCGTCGGCAAAAAGGGAAAACACAGGGGCTCGGTGAACGTGTTTCGCGGAGTGGGAGTCTCCCCATCGGCCGAGAACCTCGCCCGTGGCGTTTCCCGCGACCACGCCTCCGTCCCACGTGGACACGGCATAAAACGGCGAGGCGTGATGAAAGAGGGCCTTGCCGTGATCGCCGCCCGGTGCCCAGGTCGCAACCACGCCGTCGCCCCCGGCAGTGCACCACGAGCCCGTGGCATCGCACCAAGCCGCGTCGTAAATCGCACCGCTGTGTCCTTGCAACCGAGCCGAGGGAGAGGAGGGGAGCATGGTGCGAAAATAGGGAGCGACCCGACGAAAAATGGTCGTATGTTGCGGTCATGCAAGTGATTTGGATTCTGACTGCCGTTTTGATTGTGACCTTGTTCATTCAATACCGCCGACGCCTCAAGCGCTGACGGAGTTGGCCTAATTTTGGGGGCCATGAGCAAACCATCGATCCCGAAGGGCACACGTGATTTTGGACCTCGAGCCATGGCTCGTCGTCAGTGGATGTTTGACACCCTGCGTCGCGTGTTCGAATCGCACGGGTTTGTCCCCATCCAAACCCCCTCGTTTGAGAACCTGTCCACGCTGACGGGGAAATACGGCGAGGAGGGCGACCAGCTCATCTTCAAAATCCTGAACAACGGAGATTATTTGGCCAAAGCCGACGAGGCGGCGCTCGCGCAGAAGGACAGCAAAGCCTTGATCGCGAGCATCAGCAAAAAGGCCCTCCGCTACGACTTGACGGTGCCCTTCGCGCGCTTTGTGGTGATGAACCGCAACGAATTGACGTTTCCGTTCAAGCGGTACCAAATCCAAAACGTGTGGCGCGGTGATCGCCCCGGAAAAGGGCGCTACCAAGAGTTCACGCAATGCGATTGCGACATCATTGGTTCGGAAAGCGATTTGTGCGAACTCGAATTGGTTCAGGTGTTCTCTGAGGGGCTCACGGCGTTGGGCGTCCCGGGGTTTCGCATCTTGATCAACGACCGCAGGGTGCTTCAAGCCCTGGCCGAAGCGGGAGGCGTTGCAACCGACCAATTTGCGGATTGGACCGTGGCCGTGGACAAGCTGGACAAGGTGGGGGTGGAAGGGGTGCTGCGAGAAATGGAGCAACGCGGGTTGCCGTCCTCGGCCGCCGACCAGTTGCCCGAGCTCGTGAAGCTTCGCGCCTTGAGCTCCGTGGACGAGGTGGTTGCTGCTCTCTCGGCGCACCTTGCCGACTCGGAAACAGGGAAGGCCGCATTGGAAGGATTGAAGGAACTCCTCCATCGTGCCACCGCTTCAGGGGTTTCGGCCGACGCGTTGGTGTTGGACCCCCTTTTGGCGCGCGGCTTGGATTACTACACAGGCGCCATTTTCGAAGTCGCGGTTGAAGACGCCCCGATCGGCAGCATTTGTGGCGGCGGACGTTACGACGACTTGACGGGAATTTTTGGGTGGTCAGGCATGAGCGGTGTGGGCATCAGTTTTGGCGCAGATCGCATCGAGGACGTCTTGAACCACTTCAACGCTTGGCCCATGCTTTCGAGTGACGGGTTGGACGTGATGGTGGTCCAGATGGACGGCGGAGACGTCTCCCGAGAAATCGAGGTGAGCCATCGCTTGCGGGCCGAAGGACTTTCTGTGGAGCTCTATCCGGATGCGGCGAAGCTGAAAAAGCAATTCAAGCACGCCAACGACCGAGGAGCGCGTTGGACCGTGGTGATCGGAGAAGCGGAATTGGAGTCGGGCAAATTGGCCCTGAAAGACATGGAGGGTGGAGAGCAATGGACGGTGACGTTGGAGGAGTCCATCCAGCGAATTCAGGAGGGCATGGACGCCCACGAATAAGTCGTTGCGTGAGCGCCATGTGCTTGGACGACGAGCCCCACTTTGCCAGGCACCAAGGGAAACCTCTCGGGCATTTTGTTCGTGATTGAAAGGTTAATCAGTTGGTTGATAATGTTTGGTGCAAGGCATTTGCAATCAATAAGTAAAACATCGCTTTTGTGAAGTTTTTTAGCAGGCTCTAGGCCTTGGAGGAAGCACAAGGTCTGGTGCACTTGTTGGGCCACAGGTTGGAAATCGCCCCACGGCAAAACAGGGGTGCGCCCGACGTCAATCAGCAGCCTCAAACTTTTGCTCATGGACGAGAGAAGACGCTCCACGCGGTCGATTTCTTCGGGGTCAGAATCCACGTTGCACGCGTGCATTTCGTGTTGCACCCGCAGCAGCATCCAGGCCACCCCTTCACGGAGCTGAAGATGCTGATCAAGGTGGGACGACTCGGCCGTCAAGCGCTTTTGGTGCTCGGCCAATTCTCCCAAACGCATGCTGACGTTTCGCGCGTGTTGAAGTCGTTCTTCCAACAAGCCCAAATCTGGAGCCGGACCCTCGATTTTTCTCTGCCTACCCAGCCACCAGCCCAATCCCAAACCTGCGGCCATCCCTAAAAACAGGCCAGCCGTCATCTTTTCCAGTCTGTCGGAAGCTTCACCCAGGCTCGGGCCGCGGAGTAGGGGCTTGATCGGCCTTCCACGACCTGACGCTCCAAGTCCTCCCAAGCTTCAGCCTTGTGGTGCATGTGGGCTTCGATCAGCAGTTGGCGTGCGTGCCGATGCATGGCGTCGAGCCGTTGTTGGTCGCGTTGCGTTTTCCACCATCCGGAAGCCGTCCATTCCTCACGAAGGTTGAGGATGCGCGTCCACAAGTCTTCGTGGCCTTCGCCCGTCAGGCTCGAAAGCATCAGCACATCGGCTGTTTGTCCGGAGGGCGGAGTGGGCAAGACGTGAAGGGCCTGTCGGTACGCGTTGGCGGTGTCTCGGCAGGCCGGCATGCGGTCCGCTTCTGCTTTGTGGACCAACAAGAGGTCCGCCATTTCCACCACCCCTCGCTTGATGCCTTGAACGTCATCGCCGGCGCCGCCGATGAGCATCAGGGCGAAGACGTCCACCATGCTCCGGACGGCCACCTCGCTTTGCCCCACGCCGACCGTCTCGACCAAGATCAGGTTGAAGCCGGCGGCTTCGCACAATTGGATGGCTTCCGAGGTGGCGCGCGAGACGCCGCCCAGAGTGGAGGAGGCTGCCGAAGGACGCACAAACGCCTCGGGGTGCTTGGAGAGTTCGGTCATGCGGGTTTTGTCCCCAAGCAGAGAACCTCCCGTGCGCTGGGAGGAGGGGTCCACAGCGAGCACCGCGACTTTCCAGCCTTCGGAAACGGCTCGCAGCCCAAACCGCTCAATCAGCGTGCTTTTTCCCGCTCCCGGAATGCCTGTAAATCCAATCCGAAGGCTTTGGTCCGAGGCGGGGAGCTCGGCGAGAAGGGCTTCGATGTGCGGTTGCTGGTCCGGCAAACTGCTCTCTACCCACGTGATGGCTTGCGCCAGGGCTTCTCGTTTGCCCTCGCGTACAGCCTCTGCAAGCGTCTGTGGCGTCCACGATTGTGCCCCTCGAATGGACATGCGAGCGGCGTCGCGGGCGCGCTTTTTGGCATCTTGCTTTCCCTGGTTGGTGGAGGCCATGTTCGGAAGATACGTGAAAGGGCATGCTCCGAGGCCGGGAACTGCCCGTACTTTGTGGACATGCGTGTTGCGTTGACCGTCGTCGTTTTTTCCCTCGGACTGAACCTTGGGCTGATGGGAATCTCTTGGGCCCAAACCGCCTGCGACAGCGTCATCGTCATGTCGGGGTCGGTCTCCGACGAGTCGGGCCGCTGGGTGCCGTCTTCGATGGTCGTGAATCGGAGAACGAGTGCGGGGGAGTTTGTGGGCAGCGACGGCGAGTTCCTCTTGCGCGCGTGCTTGGGGGATACGCTGGTGTTTGGGGCCGTGGGCTACCACACCCAAGAGCGCGTGGTGCAGAGAATGGAGCGTTGGGAGATTCGGTTGCGCGTCCTGCGCGTGGAGGTCGGAGCGGCGGAGGTCATTGCGCCGAGAACGCTTCAGGAAATCGTGCGGGACATTCAGGCGCTTGGCTACCAAGAGGAAGATTTCCGGGTGTCGGGAATCAACGCGCTTCAAAGCCCCATCACGTTCCTGTACGAAACGTTTTCACGCGAAGCCCAAAGCCGCCGTCTCGTGGCCCAAATGGAAAACGACGATCGCCGCAGGGACCTGTTGCAGGAGCTGTTCACCAAGTACGTGGACTACGACATCGTGGAACTCGAACCCTGGGAATTCGAGGAGTTTGCCCGCTTTTGCGATCCTGGAGAGGACTTGCTCCAACAGTGGTCCCAGTACGAGTTCATTCTCTACGTGAAACAGCGGTACCAATTGTTTCGGATGATGCCCCGAGAATTGCCTGCCAAAGAGATGGAATACCACCTCGACGACGATTGATTCCGCTCAAGCTGTCCCGGTCAGTCCACCAAGTAACTGAGCTGCAGGTACAGCACAAACCACTTGAACAGCATGCCGGCCACGCACAGGCCTACGCCAGCGACGCGTGGAACTTGCCACTTCTCGTCGATGCGGTCGTAGCGGATGACGAGGTCCACGAACAGCGCAGCAACCGCGATGAGTTCCATGATGTTGACCACAGATTGCACTTCCCCCATGGCGTCGCGCCATGCCCGAGAGCGGTCCGTCAGGTGAGCCAAGAAGAAGGCCCCGTTGTACGTCAGCAGCAGAGCGAGAATGCCATTCAAGAGCCTGTGAGGAGTCATGAATCCAAAAGTACACTTGCGCCTGTTCACAATGTGGGTGAAAGGGGTTGACTTTCTCTCTTTTTTGGTTCACTTTAGTGACATGAAAACCCGTCAACTTTCCATCTTCGCTTGGCTCCTCGGAGCAGTGATGGCTGCCGCAACTTTGGCCTCTTGTTCCACGCAAGGACACCAAACGTGCAGCGCGTACCAGCAGGTTCAGCCTGCGGCGCAGCCTTCTCGCTGATTCGTCAGAATTGCCAATAAATGAACGGCTTGTGGTAGCTTGAACTGCACCACACCGCCAGTGCCGTCGTGGCACACCAAAAACACCACGTCGCCCACATCGGGAGTGACGTGGTTTTTTTGTGCAGGATGTTGCGCCAAGGTTGTGGGAGCCAGTGCAAGGCGTACCCAAAGACGAGCAGCGCCACCCCAGCGAGGTAGGTGGCGTCCCACACCATGTTCATCGGCGAAGGGGGCGAAAGCTGAAGACGTTCCCAAAGGAGAGACGCCGTGCCCCACGCGTCTTCCGGGTGGGGAGCGCTTGTGGTTTCATCCCAAGCGATCAAGGATCCTGCTCGAAACCAAATGCGGGCGAGCACTACGGAGTGGAAAGTCACGAACCAGCCAAGAGCACGCATCCATGCGTTCGAAGGCCTGCTTGGGATCAGGACCCAAGCGGCCAACACGGCTCCGTTCAAGGCGCCCCACATGATGAAGTTCAGGTGGGCACCGTGCCAAAGCCCACCTACGAGCATGACGAGAAAGACGTTCATTGCGGTGGCCATCTTCTTGTGAAAGGCCGTGGACATCAGCATGGAGGCCGTTACGAGCAACGCGACACCCGCCACCACCAACCCGCCGCCCAGCTCACCCCACGACCACGCCACACCCGCGAGGCCTGCCAAAGCGCAACAAGCGGTGAACGCGCTCACGTTCCGATTTCCCCCAAGAGGGATGTAGAGGTAGTCTTTCCACCACGAAGACAGGGTCATGTGCCACCGACGCCAAAAGTCTGACGGCGAAGTCGCGCGGTAAGGGAACCGGAAGTTTTCTGGCAATGCGATGCCGAGAAGCCCGGCCATGCCTTTGGCCATGTCCGTGTACCCGCTGAAATCGGCGTACACCTGAAGGCTGTATCCGTACAAGGCCAACAGAACTTCCCACGAAGCCCAATCTGTGGGGTGATCAAACACGGGGTCAACCAGCCATGCCCCCACGAGATCGCCCAACACCAATTTCTTGAGGAAGCCTGAAAGGATGAGCTGGACGTGGCGCGCATCCTCCCTCTTGGAAGCGATCCAATGCGTTGATTCGAGTTGAGGAAGGAACTTTTTGGCCCTCACGATGGGGCCCGCCACGAGCTGAGGAAAGAACGTCAGGTACGTGGCAAAGGACAACAGAGAAGCCGGACGATCGACGGTGCCGCGATGCACATCAATCAAGTAGCTGATGGCCTGAAACGTGAAAAAGGAGATGCCCAGCGGCAGCATCCAACCTTCAAGTCGCCACGCGCTAGCGTCCAAGGTCAGGGTGGAAGGCGGGATCCATTCTGCGATGAAGTACGCGTATTTGAAGGTGGCCAACATCGCCACGTTGAGCGCAACGCCGACCGCCGTGCACAGCGACCTCATACGCCCTGTCATGCGATGGATGGTTTGCGCAGCAACGTGGTTCAGGAGCACGGAAACCACCAAGACCCAGACCAGATGTTGCGCCACCCACACGTAAAACCCAAGGCTGAAAGCGAGGAGCAGGGCTTGGCGCAGGGCGGGTTTGGCCGTGGATTTGGGCCACCTCGCTTGAACGGCTGCCACCAAGAGAAAGACGGCTGCGAAAGCGGCCCAAAATCCGAGGCTCGTAAACGTGACGGCGTTCATGGGCGCATGGCTTTCCATTCCACGTTCAAGGCCCACTCGAGTCGGGTCGCGATTTCACGCGCTCCGCGGCGGGTGAAATGCACGTGGTCGTCCGACGCCCAGCCTTTTCGCACCCATTGAGCCATGCTGCCAGGGCCTCCCATGACGGCTTGGACATCCCAATACAGCGCGCCTGCTTCCCAAACGGCCTCTTTCAACGCCCCAATCACCCAAGGCAAGCCGGGGTAGGTGGATTGCGACGCTCCCATGTCCGAGGGCCCCACAAACACCACAGGCACGCCAGGAAATTGGCCGCGCAGGAAACGAATGTTGGTGGCCATGTGACGCGCGTAGGTCCTCGCCTCAGCAGCTGAACCGACACCGGGAACGGCATTGCCGCCGTATTGAAGCACGATCAAGGAAGGAGGGTGGGCTTCGCGAAGGGCGTCCCAATGCGCTTGGTCGACGTTGTCAAACAAGGTTCCTGAAGCCCCACGCATGGGAAGGTTGTGAACCAGGACGCCCGATTCCGACCCCAAAAACACCCCGGTCGTCGTGAGGTCGGCAAAGTCGAATCGCAACGGCGCCCGTTGGCCTGGGTGGCGCCAGCCTTGGGCCTTGGCGTGTACGGCCACGAGATGGCGGTGTGCCTCGCTTTGCGTCCAGAGCAGGGCGGAGTGCGAGGTGTCGGTGAGCCACACTTCGCTCACGTTCCAGGCCCCGAGGGAAGCGGAAGATTTGGTCGCGCCTTGAACGCTCCATTGCACCGTGTCGGTAGCCGTGTTGGTCGCGAAAAAGGGAAGGCGCATCGCGTCACGTGATTTTCCACGGCCAAAACCCGCCTCGCGGACAAGCGTGCCGCGTTGGGATTCGAGGGTGGCGGTGGTTTGGGCGGGCGTGTTGGGGAGGACCCAACCTGGACCGCGGCCCCCGAAGCGCTCCTGCCAGGAGGCGCGTATCAGGCCTGTGATGCGGTCGCCCTCGATTTGGCTGTCTCCCCAATGGTAGACTTCCACGCGGCGAGATTTCGCACGCTCCAGGCGTTGGAAAAAACCGTGTAAGGCAAACCAGGCCGAGGTGTTTCCGGTCAACGCCCAGGCTTCGGGCAAGTTGTCGGCGACGCTGTCCAAGAAGGCCAAATCACGTGCTTCGCGGTTCGCGAAGGCCAGGGGGCTTAACTCGTCCAACGTCCCGAGATCCCCTTGGGGAAGGGGCTTCAAAGGGCGGGGGTGAAGTGGGGCGACGATGGATTCGACAGGCTGCCAAGGCGGTGTCGGGGACACGTTGGCCCAAACCCACCAGATCCCGACCAAGCTTCCCCACATGAAGAGCCACTGGAACCAAGGACGAGCAGCCATCAACGGGGGGAAGAGAGGTTGGGAATGAGCAAGGGCGTGCCGGGTTGGAGGTTGTCCCACACGTCATTTTTGTCCCCCAAACACGAGGGGGGGACGTTGTACAACCGGGCGATGCTGTACACCGTTTCCCCCGGTGCTACCACATGCACTTGAGGCATGTCGAGGTTTTCCATCAGGCGCATCCCCGTTCGCACGGCCACGGCCCATTCGTCGAGTGAGATTTGGCTTCCGCTCCATTGATGGGCACGAGTCATTGCTTCCGAAGCCGTCATGCCAGGTGTCGCCCATCTCCAAGCCTTCTTCAAGTCCAATGGCCATGTCGAGACGTACGGTGTCGACGTCATGGACCAAGCGGCGAGGTGCACTGCGCTTGGGGGTAATCCCAGTCGGTTGGCCTCGGCTTGCAGCTCCGTGAAAGTATGGACATGCTTGGACCACACCCCTTGCAACTTGGCAAAATTGCTTGCTCGCCACATGTTCATGGCTTGCATGACGTTGGGCCATTGTTCTTCCCAGCTTACTTCCCATGGGTCAAGCGGGCGGATGTCCGCACGAAAAGCCAAAGGCTGTTCCGGGCAACTGCCACCCACCGACGGGGACTGCCCCAAGGCAATGGAGGAGGCACTCCCTAGGAGCAACAGCAGGCTGATGGATCGATAAATCCGACCTATCGAAAAAAAAGGACAATCGAAGGGCACGTCGACAACAATTCAGAGGTTAAAGGTATTTTAGGCAGTATGGAACGTCCGCGATTGTCCTCGGAGGATTCTTCACGCTTGCTGACATTGCTTGAGGAAAACTTGCAGGGTCATCAAGTGGTGTTGGAGCAAATCAAAGCTCTGCAGGAGAGTGAACACAAGTACAGGTCGATTTTGGAAGAACTCGACATTGGGTACATGGAAGTGGATCGCGAGGGCAACATAATCCGAGTGCATCCCCGATTTCTTTCCATCACGGGATACAGAGAGGCCGACTTGCTTGGCAAGAATGGCAACGTCATGTTGGACGAGGAGGGCAAGGCTCTCATGGCCGAAATCGTAGAATTGCGAAAAAAGGGGTTGGCCAACTCCTACGAATTGCCGGTTCGCCATCGGTTGGGCCATCGGATTTGGCTTTTGATCACAGGAGCACCTCTCAAGAGTTTGTCAGGTGAGGTGCTCGGCTCGGTGGGCATTCACTTCGACATCACAGAACGGAAGGAACTGGAAATGGAAACCAACCGGGCGTTGGCGTCGGAAGCGTTCGCCCGAAAACGAGAGCGCAACTTGTTGATGAAGATGAGCCACGAAATTCGTACGCCCATCAACGCCATCAACGGAATGTTCCACTTGATGAAGGATGTGCCTCGCACGCCCGAGCAAGAGGCGCTTTGGCAGGGGGCAATGCGGGCTTCCAAGATGCTCCGTCAAGTGGTGGACGACGTGTTGGATTTGTCCAAATTGGAAATAGGACAACCCACGGTGAAGCGCACCAAGGTCAACGTGGTCGAAGTCACCTCAGGCATTGCGAAAATGCACCACCTGCTTGCCGAGGAAAAGGGGGTGTTCTTGAATTGCGGTTGCCGCTTGGAGGAAAAGCGTCGGGTCATCGACGTGGACAAATGGTTGCAGATCTTGACCAACTTGTTGGGGAACGCCATCAAGTTCACGGAGAAAGGGGGCGTCACCTTGGACATTTGGGAGGACCCCCAGAGGCCCGATTGGATTTTTGCGGAGGTTGCGGACGAAGGGCCAGGCATCCCCGAAGCCCTTCGTGAAAGAATCTTTGAGCCTTTTGGATTGAGCCCCGGCGAGAATGTGTTCGATGAGGTTCGGGTGGACGCCGGAACCACAGGTTTGGGGCTTTCGATTGCGCGAGAATTGGCTCGGCTGCTCGGTGGGGACCTGTTGTTGATGCCTTCAGCGAAGGGGGCGAGGTTTGTGCTTGAGATGCCGGCTCCGACTTGGGTGGAAGCCGACAAGGAGGGCTCTGCAGGGGCAGTCTCCGATGTGCGGGATGAGGGCGGTGTGCCGCTTTGGGATGGAGAGGGGATGACGGTGCTCCTTGCCGAGGACAACGAAATCAACGTGCTCTATGCGCGAGCTCTTTTCCAGAGATGGAGCGTGGATGTGGACGTGGCTGCGGATGGCATTGAAGCGTTGGAGTGCCTGGGCAAGCGAGATTACGACGTGGTGCTTTTGGATGTCCAAATGCCCAACCTGGATGGACTGGCCACGTTGCGCCGCATCCGTTCCAACGAACGCGCCACGGGAGTGGCGAGCCTTCGTCCCGTCTACATGGTTACGGCGTTCGCGGATGACGAGACACGGCAGGAAGCGGAACAGGCGGGGGCAACGGGGTTTGTGACCAAGCCCTTCGGACCTCAGGTGATGCTGGATGTTCTCAAGGCTGTTCGAGCAAAGTGAAAAAAAATCTTCGACGAATCGCTTCAAGGTTTCGATTAATTATGTAAATTAGGAATCGAAGGTCTACCTGAAAACATGGAGGACCTCGTTGTGAATCGTAGTGGAGCACCGGCAACGGCGGGTGCTCCATTTTTTTTGCATCGAGTCGAGGCCTGTGAAGAATGGTGTTGAACCTCAAGGGTGCGAGGAGGGTTACCCCGGCATGCACGAACTCCGTACTTCCTTGGTTCTTCCCATCTCGCTCGACGAGGCGTGGTCGTTTTTCAGCGTTCCCGACAACTTGGATGACATCACCCCTGCAGACATGGGATTCGAAATCTTGACCAAGAACGAGAAGCGCACCTACGCAGGCCAAATCATCCGCTACCGCGTGCGCCCATTGTTCAACCTGCCGATGACGTGGGTGACGGAGATCACGCACTGCGAAGACCGGAAGTACTTCGTGGACGAACAGCGCTTCGGTCCGTACGCGATGTGGCATCACCAACACCATTTCAAAGAGGTGGAAGGGGGAGTCCAAATGGACGACATCCTGCACTACAAGCTCAAGGGAGGCAAGCTCGGCGCATGGCTCACGGGTTGGTTGGTCCACGGCCGGGTCAAGGCCATTTTTGTGCACCGTTCCAAGGTGCTTCTGGAGCGATTCGGCGGGCAAGACCTCGGTTGAGCAGAGCGCAGGTGCAGGTCGCTTGTTGCCCTATTGGCAGAGCACGTTGGCAGCCCACGCGGCCATCAGCAGGTCCGGCTTGACCTTCGAATCGAACCCGAGCGAAGTGATGTAGCCCGAGCTGGCGCTCACCAGTTTGTGACTCGCGTATTTGCTGTCGCTGTTGAAATCGAGGTCGATTTGGTGCACGCGCAAGTTGCACTCTGCGAGGATGAGGTTGGCCAGAGCCACCGACCGCTCTGTCTCTCCCCAAAGCTTGGTCCACATGTCGAGGATCTTCGGCACGCGTTCGCGTCGGTAGATGACGTGGGCTCCGTTGTTGGGGAAGCGGAAGACGACGGTCGTGACGTAGACGGTGTGCCGCTTGTGGTTTTGGGAGTCGCATCCCACGTGGACTTGAACGTCGGATTCGCTGGTCATGGCGGTGATGTACTCGCACACGTCGTGCTTCAACCTTCCGCCCATCACCGTGAATTTCCTGTGGCTCTCGTCCATGGCGTTCAAGCTAGGAAGGGGAAAGGCCAAAAAAAAGCGGGGCCGGGGCCCCGCTTTCGCGTCTTATGCACATTCTGTGGACGAACCGCGAGCCGCCAACGCTCGCCTTGTCCGTTCTTGACGATTTGTTAACGGTCCAGCGCCACGTCGATGAGGTGACGCACGTGGGCGCGGTGCGCTCGGGTCAGGCCGTCGGGCGACGAAGCGTCGCGTTGCTGGCGATCGATGCGGCGGAGCTGGGCCAAGACCACGCTCTGTGCCACGCCATTCAGTCGGCTCTTGTCATCGAGCGACTTGATCAACGCCTCGACGTACATCAACTGCAAGCCCTGGCGGTAGGTGTTGACGGACGAACGGAGGTCGGCCTTGAAGATGGCGTCGGTGAGGTCGTCCATGTACTCGGCCAAATCGTAGGTGTTCCCGTACAGTCCGCTGTCCAGAACGCGCATCAGTACGTTGGGGTGGACGAGGTGCGACAGGGCGCCTCGCTGCGCTCCGGCCACGCGGGCGTGAACCTTAGGATCCTCGCCGCCACCAAAGAACCCAAACCCGCGACGCTGCGCTTGCAGGTAGGCCAAGACGTCGGCCTGCGCTTCAAACGCGTTCGGCGCGAACGCGTAGGTGCTCAAGGCTTTCATCGCGGCTTTTTGGTCGGCCTCCGACACGGGGGTGTAGGGCGCGGCGCCGTCGAGCTGCGCCGGGGTGGCGCGGTTGTAGCGGACGCCGCCGATTTGGCGCGTCATCACACGCAGCTGGGTGGCGTATTCGCCGGTCAAGGCGTAGTACGCACGAAGCACCTCTTGATGGCTGTCCACGCCCGGCGCGAAGTTCTCGACGAGGGAGGGGAGCAGGTCGTTGACGAGCTCGCAACGCTCGGCGGCGTACGCGACCGGATCGCTGCTCAAGTCGTAGATGTTCACGTCGGGGTTGATGCCACGTCCCGTGCTGCGCATGTCGTCCGCGTCGTTGCCAAACTGCAGCAGCGGATCCGTCGAGCGCTCCAAAATCGCGCTCAACCGCGCCGCTTCCGCGTCGGCATCGTCAAGCCCCACGCTGTAGCCGTAGTCAATGACCCACTTGTCGTAAGGGCCTGGGCTGTCGTCGTAGAAGCGCGTTTGCTCTGACTTGTTTCGGGCAAAGTTGATGGACGGGTATTCCATCACGGAGTTGCACATGCCGTTTTCCGCCACCTTGGCGGCGTCCTTGAGCTCGTCAGGGCTGAGCATCGTGCTGGCGTGCATGTTGTGGCTCATGCCAAGGGTATGACCAACTTCGTGCAGGACGAGGCGGTGAAGGGTTTGCCGCACAAACTCCGCGTGCTCTTCGTCGGTGAAGCTGTACGCGCGCATGGCGGCCGCGGCCAAGAGGCTGTTGCGTCCCATCACGGTGCCGGCGTGGCAGCGGCTCATTTGCTCGGCAAAGACCTCGCGCGCGGAGCGATTCTCAAGCTCGGTGTCGAGCTCGGCGTACTCCTCGTCCATGGCCTCTTCAATCATGCCGGCCTTGGAGAAGACCTCAGCGCGCCACAGGCGACCGACCATCCCGCCGTACTCGAGCATGATGTCCGCGCCGAGGATCTCGCCAGTGCGGGGGTTCACGAAACTGGGGCCGTATCCCGAGAACGGGGGAGAAGGAGAGGCCGTCCAACGCAGCACGTTGTAACGGACGTCGCCGGCGTTCCAATCGGCGTCGTCGGGCTGGATCTTCACCACCACAGCGTTCTTGAATCCGAGCGGTTCGAACGCCTGGTTCCACTTCTCGACGCCCGCCTTGATGATGGGGCGGAATTCTTCGGGGGTTGTGTTTTCAATCCACCACGTGATGGGCTCCACCGGCTCCGACATCGCCGCAGACGGGTCCTTCTTTTCGAGGCGCCACCGGTGAATCATGTCGCGCCAAGGGGCTGCGCTGACGCCCGTCAGGTCGTCGACTTCCGTGGTGAAGAACCCGATGCGTGGATCGTCCGCGCGCGGCGTGAATCCGTCCTCTGGCATGGGCAACAACGCATGGCGGTAGCCCACCGTCACGTAGCGGCCGTCCTCAAATTCAGGACCGCCGACGCTTGGGCTGCCGTTGTCGTACACGTAGTCCACGGACAATTCCGTGTTCTTGGGGTAGTTCGCGACGTACACCACCTTGCTCTTCGACTTGCTGAGTTTGCCCAACGCCGACTTTCCGCCAGGGCGTGAAGGGGGCTTGATCATTTGCAAGTCTTCGTTCAGGAAGAGGGCGTCCGCAGAAATCACCACGCCGGTGCTGTCCTCGGCTTCAATCTTGACGCTGGCGAGGATGGGGGTGTTGAGGTTGGCGTCGGCCGCTTTGCTCAAGGCGTTGGCCGGGTCCACATGGAAGTTGGTGTTCTCCGCATGCACTTCCAATTGCCCAAAATGCCGGTGAAACGTCACCACTTTGCTCCCGCGGTAGCTCCCGCGGAAAAACCCGCTCGACACCACGCCGTCCTCGACTTGCGAGAAGTAAATGAATTCATTGTCCATGGCGGTCGCGGGCACGTGCAGGTACATGTCCCCCTTGACGGTGTCTTGGTAGAGGTTGAACAGGCCTTCTTCGATGCGGAAATCCTTGGTGAATTCCGACACCGTCTTCAGGTCGTCCTTGCCGCCTTTTTTCTTGCCGTCCACCTGTTCGGTGTCGCCTTTTTTGCCCTTCTTTTTCTTGCCTTTTTGGGCCAAACCTTCTGCCGGCGCGAAGCTCAGCAGGGCCGCGGCGAGGGAGAGTGCCGCCCAACGTGCAGTTCGTTTCATGACGGACAAGGTACGTTGGCCTTGGCCATGGCAGGCAATGTCGGTACGCCGCATGTCGTATCTTGGGAAGACAACTTGACGCGATGAGGCGCATTCTTCTTCTTTCGACGCTCGCCTGCCTTGCGGGCGCACTTTCCGCCCAAACCTCGTGCCCCAACCCCTACGACGGCAACGGCGACGGGGCGGTGACGATCAACGATTTGCTGGACCTGCTGGGCCTGTTTGGCGATGCGGACACGGACCAAGACGGAATTTGGGACAGCGTGGACGCGTGCGTGGACACCGGCGCGTGCAACTACTCGGCCGAGCCCACCGAACCGTGTGCCTACATTGATGTTCTGGGCATCTGCGGCGGGGGCTGCGAGGGGGATGGCGACGGCGACGGCATCTGCGATGACGTGGACACGTGCGTGGGCGACCTCGACGAATGCGGGGTGTGCAACGGCCCCGGCCCGATAGAAATCGTGATCGAAAGCATCACCATTCTATACGACAGCGTGTTTTTGCCACAGCTAGGTGAGTGGTACGTTTACGAATACGGCGCCGACACGACCTTCACCAACACCTGCGCGCCTTACTTCGGCGACTTCGGCGACCCCGTGTCCTACCAAGGCTACGACTACGCCACGGTGCTCATCGGCGATCAGTGCTGGTTTGCGGAAAACCTCCGGAGCGAGAATTACGAGAACGGCGACGCCATCCCTTCGAACCTGAGCGATTCCGAGTGGCAAAACACCACCTCAGGTGCGGTGGCGGTGTACGGAGAGGGAAGCAGCACTTGCTACAACTACAGTCCCGACGGTGACGCGTGCGACGAGGCATGGTCGCTGAACGAGTACGGCCGCCTGTACAACTGGTACGCCGTTGATGACGCGCGCGGCCTTTGCCCCAGCGGCTGGCACGTTCCCACGGACGGGGAGTGGACGGTGATGACGGACTTTTTGGGCGGAGAATCCGTCGTTGGAGGCCAAATGAAAACGGACTACGGTTGGTACAACGGTGGCAACGGCACGAATTCGAGCGGTTTTTCAGGTTTGCCGGGCTGCTTCCGCAGCTCCGTTGGCTACTTCGACTTCGCTGGTTACTACGGATACTGGTGGAGTTCCTCGCCCAATGGCTCCGGCGCATGGGACCGAGGCTTGCTCTACGACCTCGCGGTTGTCTACCGCAACGTCAACCCTCAACGCACCGGGTTTTCCGTTCGTTGCGTCCGGGATGCCGAGTGAGCGAAGCGAGCGAGTGTTAATCTCTTAACTCTTGGCCTTGCGCAGCAAGGCTCGAGGGCCTGAGCTAGAGCAAGTTGAACCTGAAGCGGCGCGAGCCGCTCCTC
>JAQCBJ010000079.1 GCA_027621555.1 Bacteroidota bacterium
CCCAAACGGCGGGAGCACCACTACTTTGAGGGGAAACAGGCAAGTACAATTGGTTGGAATCATCGCCGGGACACACCTCAATGCAGTTCAAAGGACCGCACGTTGGGCAGGTCGTACTCAACTGGTACGAGACGGCTGAGGAGTTAGCGTAGGCATTGTGCACGGTGATGGTCCAAGGGTACAATGGAGAAAGCAAGTCAACTGTGTTGAATTCGAAACTTCCCGGTTCGCCGCTTTGGGCTCCGAGCTCGCCGGCAAAATCGCATTCGCTGGTCAGGTTGCAGTCGTTGTACCCAGCAAAGTAGATGCACTGGGCGCCTGTGCCATCGTGGATTTCGACGAAAAGATCACTGGACCATGAATCACCCAAAGGGTCTCCACCAAAGGTGTACACAATCTCTTCTCCAGGAAGAAGAGTGAAGGTAACAGATTCGCACCCTGCAAGCTCAGTTTGGCCGCAGTTGAAGAGAGCGAAGGAGGTTTGTGTGACGGCTGCCAAAAACAGCAGCGCCGAGAAAGATTTGAGATACATCGCATTACAGATTTGATTGTCAAATTTACAATGAAATATCCCGTCTGTCGTATAAAAATGGTGTTCGGTATATAAAAAAGAGCATATAGCTCTATTCAAAGCCTGAAAGTAATGCTCGATGGGGGAGATTGTGACCGACCAGAGGCATTTGAATTATGGTAAAATGCTTTTTCTAAAACAATCAAATATTGTTTTGAAATGAATCATTGCTGCGGAGTCAACTCCGTTGTTCGAAAGCCTAGCTATCAAAAGACGTATTTGTTCTTGTCGATCAGGGCCTGCGCCACGCGACGACGGGCCTCCTTCGTGTTGAAGGGGTCGACCTTGGTGAAGCGCTTCATGCCCATGAGCATCATCTTCAACTCGTCCCCCTCGGCGTAGCCCATCAGAGCCTCCTTGCCCGCGACGTTGATCTTGTCCGCCGCCCAGTACAGGTAGGTCTGCATCATGTCGGTCGGCAACGCGGCGGCCTCGGCGCCTTGGTTCTTGGCGATTTTTTGGGCGCGCAACACGAGGCTTTCGGCCGTGTAAGCCCAAATCGCCATGTCCGCGATGCCCATCAAAATCTCCTGCTCCTTGGCGAGGGACATCATGAGCTTTTGGGCCGCAGAACCCGCCACCATAAGCGTGGCCTTCTTGAAGTTCTTGACGTAGCCCAAGTGCTTCTCGTAGATGTCCGCAGGCGCGTCCCCAAACTCCGGGATGCCCGTCAACTCGCTGGCCACCGCCATCGCAGGCGTCATCAAATCGAGCTCGCCCTTCATGGCCTTCTTGAGAATCATGTCGACGGTGAGCATGCGGTTGATCTCGTTGGTGCCCTCGAAGATGCGGTTGATTCGGGCGTCGCGGTAGGCGTGCTCGGCGCGGGTCTCCGCGCTGTAGCCCATGCCTCCGTGAACCTGCACCGCTTCGTCGACCACGTAGTCTGTCACCTCAGAGCCGAGAATCTTCATCATGGCGCATTCAGGGGCAAAGGCCGCGATGCCTTTCAGAGTTGCCTCACCCTTGTCCATGCCGCCTGCTGCGAGGTCGGCGATGGCGTCGTCGATGTTTTGGGTGGCGCGGTACACAGCCGTTTCAAGGGCGTACGTCTGGATGGCCATCTCGCCGAGTTTGTGGCGAATCGCCCCGTACTTGCTGATTGGACGCCCAAACTGCTCACGCGCGTTCGTGTACTTCACGCTCTCCGTGATCGCGTCCTTGCAGGACCCGATGACCACGCCGCCGAGCTTGATGCGGCCGATGTTGAGGATGTTCACGGCAATCTTGAAGCCCTTGCCGCGCTCGTACAGGAGGTTTTCGACGGGCACTTCGACGTCGTTGAAGAACACCTGGCGGGTGCTCGACCCCTTGATGCCCATCTTCTTTTCCTCGGGGTTCATCGTGATGCCCTCGTAGCCCCGCTCGCAGATGAAGGCGCTGAGGTTTTCGTCGTCGTCAATCTTGGCGAAGACGATGAGGATGTCGGCGAACCCGCCGTTGGTGATCCACATCTTTTGGCCGTTCAGCACGTAGTGGGTGCCGGCCTCGTTGAGCTTGGCCGAGGTCTTGCCGCTGTTCGCGTCGGATCCGCTGCCGGGCTCGGTCAAACAGTAGCAGCCTTTGAGTTCGCCTGTGGTGAGGCCAGGGACGTACTTCTGCTTTTGGGCGTCGTTGCCGTAGTAAAGGATCGGAAGCGTGGCGATGCCGGTGTGCGCCGAGAAGCTGACGGCAAAGCTGTGCGCGCCGCCCATGCTCTCGGTGATGAGCATCGTGCTCTTGAAGTCCAAACCAAGCCCTCCGAGTTCTTCCGGCACGGAGCTGCCGAGCAGGCCGAGTTCGCCCACTTCTTCGAGAAGTTTGGGGGTCAGGCCTTCCTCCTGCGCTTCGATGCGTTCGAGGTTGGGAATAATACGCTGGGCCACAAAGTCCAGACCGGTTTGCAGCATCATGCGATGCTCTTCGGTCCACTCTTCGGGGGTGAAGATTTCGTCGGCACTCACGTCACGGATGAGGAATTCACCGCCGGTGATGGCCTTGGATGGGGTAGGGTTTCCAGTTGTCATGTCGTTGAGTTAGAGCATTTCAAACACGCCAGCCGCACCTTGTCCGGTGCCCACGCACATCGTGACGATGCCGTGCTTGGCGTTTCGGGTTTTCAGTTCGTTGAGAAGCTGCACGGTAAGCTTGGCGCCGGTGCAGCCGAGGGGGTGACCCAACGCGATGGCGCCGCCGTGGACGTTGACGGTCGCCGGGTCGAGGTCGAGCTCGCGAAGCACGGCCACGCTTTGGCTCGCAAACGCTTCGTTCAACTCGTACAAGTCGATGTCGGACTTGCTCAGTCCCGCGCGTTTCAGCGCTTCGGGCACCGCGTAGATCGGGCCGACGCCCATGATGCGCGGCTCGAGTCCGCTCACGTGGTAGGACTTCAGACGCGCGATCGGTTCGACGCCGAGTTCCTTGAGCATGCGCTCGCTGACCACCATCACAAATGCGGCCCCGTCGGAGGTCTGCGAACTGTTGCCGGCCGTGACCGAACCGCCTTCGGCGAAGACGGGACGGAGCTTGGCGAGCGCCTCGGCGTTGGTGCCTCGGCGGACGCCTTCGTCGGTGTCGACGACGTGCTGGCGTTCCTGGCGCGTTTCGTTTTCGTCGAGGTAGATTTCGTTCACCGTGATGGGGGTGATGCCTGCCGCGAACGCGCCGCTGTCGATGGCGGCGGCGGCGCGGGCGTGGCTCTCCACCGCGAAGGCGTCTTGGTCTTCCCGCGAGATGTTGAATTCCTTGGCCACGGCTTCGGCCGTCAAGCCCATGCCCCAGTACCATTCGGGGTTGTTCTTGGCGACGCGGGCGTTGGGCACGAGGCGCCAACCGCCGAAGGGGATGGGCGTCATCGTTTCAATGCCACCCGCGATGATGCAGTCGGCCATGCCCGCGTGGATCTTGGCCGACGCAATGGCGATGGTTTCGAGGCCGCTTGCGCAGTACCGGTTCACGGTCATGCCAGGCACCTTCTCCGTGTCGAGGCCCATGAGGGAGACCATTCGGCCGAGGTTGAGGCCCTGCTCGGCCTCTGGGGTGGCGTTTCCGACGATGACGTCGTCAATGCGCGTTTTGTCCAGTTGGGGGAAATCCGCCACCAACCGACGGATGACTTGTTCGCCCAAATCGTCGGCCCGCAGAAAGCGGAACCCGCCACGTGGGGCTTTGGCAACGGCGGATCGGTACCCGCCTACAATGTATGCGTCCATCAGTTCCGGAGGATTTTGCCCTTTTGAATGAGGCTCTGCATGCGCTCAAGGGTTTTGCGCTGGGTGCAGAGTTCGACGAATGCCCGACGTTCGAGGTCGAGCAAGTATTGTTCGCTCACTTCGGTGCGGGAGCTCAGGTCGCCACCGCACATCACGTAGCCGAGCTTCTCGCTGATGAGGGCGTCGTGCTCGGAGATGTAGTTTCCCGCTTCCATGCTGTTGGCCCCGGCGTAGACGATGCCCATGCCTTCCTGGCCCATGACGGTGATGTCCTTGCGCTTGACCGGTTGCGTGTAGCCTTGGTCGGCCATCGCGAGCGCGGCGGCCTTGGCGCGTGAAAGTTGGTCGCGGCGATTCACCACAACCTCGTCCACGCCCTCCCGCAAATAGCCGAGTTCAAACGCCTCGTACGCCGACGTCGCTACTTTGGCTTGGCCAATGGTGAGGAAGCGGTTGCGCATCGCGTTGATTCGGACGTCGCCTTCCTTGAGTTCGTCGTTCAACCGAAGCACAAACTCCTTGGTGCCGCCACCTCCGGGGATGACCCCAACCCCAAACTCCACCAAGCCGATGTAGGTCTCGGCATGCGCCACCACTTTGTCGACGTGCAAGCACACCTCACAGCCGCCGCCCAACGTCAATTGGTGAGGGGCTGCCACCACGGGAATGCCGCTGTAGCGAAGGCGCATGGTGGTGTTTTGGAACATGCGCACGGCGTAGTCCAACTCGTCCCATTCCTGTTCAACCGCCATCATGAAGATCATGCCGACGTTGGCGCCGGCCGAGAAGTTCCCGCCCTCGTTGCTGATGACGACGCCGCGCCACTTGGGGTCGCTTTCCGCAAGGTCAATGACCTTGTTGAGGCCCTCGAGAATCTCCGCCCCGATGGTGTTCATCTTCGTGTGGAAGGCGATGTTGAGGATGCCGTCGCCGAGGTCTTGGACGGTGCATCCGCTGTTGGACCAAACCGTCTTGTCCGCACCCAACAACGACAGCGCAATGCGCCCGTCCTGTCCAGGAACGACGGTGTGGCTCTTCGTCGGCACGTCCCAACAGGTTCGCTTCCCGTCGGCCACGCCATAAAAGCTCGTGGCCCCAGACGCGACGAGTTCGTGCACCCAGCCCGCCACCTCGAGTCCGCGCGCGGCGCAGGCGTCGAGTCCGGCCTGAAGCCCAATCGCGTCCCAACTTTCGAAGGCTCCGAGCTCCCATCCGAAGCCGGCGCGGAGCGCGTCGTCGATGCGGTAGGCCTCGTCGCTGATTTCCGGCACGCGGTGGCTCACGTACGCAAACACGTCCGCGAAAATGCGCCGGTAGAATTCGCCGGCCTGGTCTTGACCGTTGAACAGGAGCTTGGTCCGCTCACGCAGGTCGTCGACGTTTTTCGCGGCGGTGAGGGTGGCGAACTGGACTTTGTGTGTGGGTTTGTATTCAAGGGTTTTGAGGTCCAAGGCATGGATCTCCTTCTTGCCGTCGGTCACCACTTTCTTGTAGAAGCCCTGACCCGATTTGCTCCCCAACCAACCTTGGTCGACCAAATGTTGGACGAAAGAAGGAATGGCGAAGACTTCCGCTCGCTCGTCGTGGGGGCAGTTGTCGGCCACGCCTTTCGCAACGTGAACGAGGGTGTCCAAGCCGACCACGTCGCAGGTGCGGAACGTGGCGCTCTTGGGGCGGCCCATGGCAGGTCCAGTCAACTTGTCAACCGCCTCGACGCTCAGCCCCATGTCATCCACCGTGTGGAAGAGCGCCTGGATGGCGAAGACGCCCACGCGGTTTGCAATGAACGCCGGCGTGTCCTTGCAGAGCACGCTTTGCTTTCCCAGAATGCGCTCGCCGTAAGCGGCGAAGAAATCGAGCACATCGGGAAGGGTGTCTGGCCCAGGGATGATCTCCAACAGCTGCAAGTAGCGCGGCGGGTTGAAGAAGTGGGTGCCGCAGAAGTGTTTTCGGAAGTCGTCGCTGCGCCCCTCGGCGAGCATGCCAATGGGAATGCCGCTCGTGTTGGACGTAATGAAGGTTCCGGGTTTGCGGTGCTGTTCGACCCGTTCAAAGAGCTGCCGCTTGATGTCGAGTCGCTCCACGATGACCTCGATAATCCAGTCGCATTCGGCGATGCGGGGAAGGTCGTCGTCGAAGTTTCCCGTTTCGATGCGCGTGGCAAACCGCTTGCTGTAGATCGGCGACGGCTTCGACTTGAGGGCTTTGGCCAAATGGCCGGCCGCCACGCCGTCTCTCGGCCCATTTTCGGCGGGCAGGTCAAGCAACATGACCTCCGCGCCGCATTGGGCGAGGTGGCATGCGATGGCCGACCCCATCACGCCAGAGCCGAGCACGGCCACG
>JAQCBJ010000080.1 GCA_027621555.1 Bacteroidota bacterium
TTGACGACTTCGCGGCGGTAGAGGACGTCGTAGGTGTCGTCTTTTTGGACGCGGCTGAAGTCGATGGTCCACGCGTACACGCTGGCCATGGCGACGGCAAGGTTGGTTGGGTGCCCCGCCTTTTCGAAATCCATGTATAGCGAATTCACGATCGTGCCTTGGGCCCGGGCGTATACCGTGTCGACGGGGTACGAGCCGAGCCGTACGCCGAGGGTGTCACCGAGTGAAAACAGCGCGTAATCCTTGGGGTTGCGTTCGTAGATGAACCACTTCGGCACGACACGCGCCTCGGCGTCGGCGCTGTCCCGAACGGTTTCCGATGCGAGCCACCAGCGGTGCCCTGCCCTCATGGAACGGACGTCCCACGTCTTTCGGCTGTTGGCCGCAAGGGTCGAAATGCGCCCGGGCCCGATGCCTGCTGGATCGAGAATGTGGGACAGGCTCTGTCCAGACTTCACTTCCCCTGAATCGACCAACAGGTCGTCCCACACCACACCAAACCGCATCGTCGGCTCCGGTTCTGCCGGGGCGCGAAAGACGCCACCAACGCCTGCACCTGTTGGTTCAGCCTCACCTCCGCATCCGGCAACAGCCCATGCCGTCACCGCGCATGCCGCCCACGCCAACCCTGCTTGAAACCGTCGAATCATGATCCCTGGCCAAACACTTCCTTCATCACCCAGCCTTTGCCCCACTCCTCAAGCTCCTGAGCGCTCCAATGCTCCGGGAAGAAAATGCGCTTCTGAAAGCGCGGCGGCAGGTACTTCTGCCAGTTGGTACCTCCCGTTGCCGCGATGTCCACCGGGTCTTTGTGCAGGTACCGGACTGCGCTTTTGTAGTGGGCGAGGGGCCAGTTGACGTTGACATTGATGTCCAACCAGCGCAACGCCTTTACGAGTTCTTTGGACGGACCGCCCTCCATCGCGGCGGCGAGCTTCCGCACGTTGGTGCTGAACATGCCGCGCGCGAGCTTTTCCAACTTCTCATCGTACTTGGCTTCGAATTGCTTGAGGGTCAATGTTTTGGCACCGCTCGACAACTCCACCGCGCCTTCGCGCCAGTAGAGGTGCGACATCAGCTCAGGCACATCCGCCACGCTGTGGTCGGCGTACTGTTCGCGCAGGTTGTGGTGCACGATGCGGTCGAGGGATGTCGAACAAATCTCGATCATGCGATATTGCGCGCTCTGGAACCCAGACGCCGGCAACAGCGACATGCGGAATTTCATAAACTCTGCGGGATCCATGCCATCGACCATGATGTCGAAGCTGGTCGTGAGCGCCTCGAAGTACCGGTTCACACGCCTCACCCGCTCGAGCAAAAACGCCTCGCTCACGGTCCCGTTGTTTTCACGCGCCTCTTGCGCCATGCGCTCGAATTCGTGCAGCGACAGTTTGAAGTACAGTTCGGTGATTTGGTGGTAGACGATGAAAACGACTTCGTCGGGGATGGGGGTTTGGGGTCGCTGCAGGCTCAACAAGGTGTCGAGGTGAATCAGGTCCCAATACGTCCGGTAGTCGGCGTACAGCAAGCCGTCGAGGTAGCTGCTGAGGTCTTGCCCCATCGCTGCGTACTTCTCCTGAAGCTGCTTCAGCTTGTCAAGGATGGCGGGGTCAAACGCGGGGTCTGTGTGTTCCATGGACATGCGCGCAAGTTCGGAAAGCGACCTCCCCGCGCAAGGTGCAAAATGTCAGGTTCTCCCAAGGGTTGTCAACGACGCCTCTGCGCGTCGCTCACGCCACCGTGGCGATGCACTTCAATTCGATGGCAATCGGGGTCGGCAGGCGGTTGATTTCCACGGTCGTGCGGCACGGTTGGTTCTCCTTGAAGTACTCGGCATAGATGCGGTTGAAGGTGTGGAAATCGCGGTGCATGTCGACCAAAAACACGGTCACATCCACAAGTTCGCCCCAACTGCTTCCGCTCGCCTCGAGGATGGATTTCACGTTGGCGAACACGCTGTGCACCTGCGCCTCAAAGTCAAACGCCTTGAAGTTCCCGTTGTGGTCCAACTCCAACCCGGGCACGCCGCTGTCGTTGGCGTCGCTACCCGCAGTTCGCGGCCCGACGCCGCTCAAGAACAGGAGGTTGCCGACGCGGCGGGCGTGGGGATAGAGCCCTACAGGCTTGGGGGCGTTGGAGGTGGAAATGCGTTCGCTCATCTCGGGAAAAGGTTCAATGATCAAATTCGTAGCGAAGGGAAAGACTCACAGACATGTTGCTGCTGTCGGATTCGAAAAGCACCACATCGGGCCACGGATTGAGGGAATCTGTGAGCACGATATCTGTCATGCTGAAAGCTCCTGAAAACATCAACTCGGGCGGTGAAATAGCTTCGAGTGAATCAAGGCCATCGAGTTCATGAATGGAAAACTCGAGCACGTCTTCGCCGTGAACGTGATTGTCGGAGATGTACACAAATGAAGAAGGTCCCCAAAATAAGGTTCCACCTTCGGCATTGCGCTTTTTGAGGGATTGGTTGGTTTGGCCCCAGGGCCAGTGAATGGTCACGGCAAAATCGGGCCAACAGGCAGGAGCGTCAATGGGTCCGTCCCACGGGTCGTTGCCGCGAAATGTGGGGTATCCGGTGAACGAAATTCCGGTCACGAACATCGCTTCAGGCATGCGCGGAATTTCACATGTCACGCCCTCGTATTCGTCCGGACACATGCAGGTTCCATTGAAGCAGTTTCCTCCATTCATGCAGATCACTTCTTCGCATGGATGTGTCGGCATTTCTGGCTTGCAGGAGCAAGCGAAAACACACCAAATCAAGGTTGTGATGTTGACAAATGATTTCATGGTTGGCGATTGGCTCGAAGGTAAAGCGGATTTTGGACCCCAAGTTCAACACCAAATTTTAAACATCATGATCAAACGAATGGGGTTGGTCCTCGGTGCGGTCCTCGTGCTTGGAGCAACATCTTGTACAAGCAACCAATTCCTGCTGAGTCCACCTTTCACGACCACCACGGAAATTGCGAATCTGACGTCGGGCATGACGCGAGCCGAAGCGGAATCGGCGCTTGGAATTCCTGCTTACGAAGTTCTTTCAATGGTGGATGGGGACCTTTGGGTGTCTTACAACTACCGCGTGGCGTCCTACCTCACGCCCATCACCAACTACGCCAACGGATTGGGCGTCAGCGGCTCTGATGCTCAGCCAGTGTCGGTTGACTCACCCGCAGCGAAAAACCAAGGCACGTTGCAATACGGCGACTGGGGGGTGCTTTACGTGTTGTACAGCGAAGGAAAATTGGCCACCACCATCACAGAAGCGGGCCAAGGAAACAGCAACAACCTTGAAGTTCTGCAGGCAAGCTTGAAGAACCACAGCACGGATTCCCCGGTGTATGTGGTTGGGAAGCACGGCTATGTCAAGGATGAGAACGGCATCTTGAAACTCCTTCCAGAGCGCGAATGCCGAAACAAGGACGGACGCAAGGGCAACAACAAAAAACACTAACGAACAGCCATGAAACAGTTGATTTTGAAAACGGCCTTCGCGGCAGCTTTTGTTTGTGTTGCCGGGCATGGAATGGCACAAGTGACCACGGTCACGGCCAACCAAATGGACTACTTGGACAACTCGACGCGCGAGAATTTCCGCACACCGAGCTCAGGTGACATCAACATCGTCGTCAACACGACATTAAACAACTCGTTGTTTTTTGACGACCAGGTCGGGGACTTGGTGAACCAAGACTTGGATGGCGTGAACCGTTTGGCGGAACAATTCATCCCCTCATTCAGGTACTACCTGTCCTCACGGAACTGCCTCTCTGCAGGCCTGTTGTTGGGGAGAAAGAACCAGGCTGTCGCTGGAACCACGCTCAACATCGACACCAACGATGTAAAAACCTTAGAGATTAGGAACCAATCGCGTTCTCTCTCGTTGCGGGTGGCATTCGACCATCACAACCAACCGATGCGTTTCCGTCATTTTGATTTGGACACTTATTTCGGTGCCGCACTCAGCGTCGGCCGAACCAAGGCCTTTGAGTACCTGGATGCCACATTTGTGGGTGGCGACTACCTTCACGAAGAAATCACGACGCCCGGGTCAGCTTCTGGCGGAGAGCTGTATACTGGCGTGGCTTTGCGGTTCGACCGTGTTTCCATCGGCGCGGAGCTCTTGGCCATCGGGTTTGATCGCCAGAGTGGGTTTGGCATCAGTGAGGTGACCTACGACCAACGAATCAACAACGTCATTGAATCGGGAACGTTCTTGGCCCCGAGCGGGGAATTGCCTATCCAGTTTCAAGGAGCCAACTATTCCGCGTTGACTGCCACTAGCTCCCGAACATCGATGTACAAGGGCGTTCGCCTGAACGTGGTTCTGCATTTGTGACCGTCGATTGCGTCTCTTAGGGAGGGCGAAGGAATGCGGTTCCTTCGCCCTTTTTCATTGGGCCCCTGATGTACCTTCGGGACATGCGGTACCACAAACTCCCCTCCGACCTCTACACGCAGAACCGAGCAGCCTTCATGAAGCACATGAAGCCCGGTGGCCTTGCCTTGTTCTTCAGCAACGACATCTATCCGACGAGCGCGGACGGCACCTTGCCTTTCAAGCAGCACGCGGACATCTTTTACCTCACAGGAGTCGACCAAGAGGAGACGGTGCTGCTCCTCTTCCCTGACGCCCACAACCCGGCGGACCGCGAGATTTTGTTCACTCTGGAGACCAATGAGGAGCTGGCGATTTGGGAGGGGGCCAAACTCACCAAATCCCAAGCTACGGCCGAGACCGGCATCGCCAATGTCCAATGGACGACAGCCTTTGAACGCACCCTCCACCGCTTGATGGCCGAAGCGAAGTCGCTTTACCTCAACGACAACCAACACACGCGGGCCCGCCTCACGGTCGAGACCCGCACGGACCGGGAAAACGCGGCCCTTCGCGCCAAATACCCCAACCACGAAATCGAGCGTAGCGCGCCCATCTTGCATTCCATCCGCGCCCTCAAACGTCCCTCGGAAATCGACCAGATGCAGCGCGCCTGTGACATCACCAAGGCGGGCTTTGACCGCGTCTTGCAATTCGTGAAGCCCGGCGTCATGGAGTACGAGATCGAGGCGGAGTTCATGCACGAATTCCTGCGCCGCGGCTCCCGCGGCTTCGCGTACACGCCCATCATCGGCTCCGGCTTCAACGCGTGCGTCCTTCACTACATTGAGAATTCCGCTGAGTGTAAAGCCGGCGACGTTATTCTGATGGACGTGGGTGCCGAGTACGGCAACTACGCCTCCGACATGACGCGCTGCGTCCCGGTCTCAGGCCGCTTCACGGACCGCCAGCGCGCGGTCTACAACGCGGTCCTCTCGGTGATGCAAAACGCCATGGAGCTCCTTCGTCCTGGCGTCTCGCTCCACGACTACCACAAGGAGGTTGGCGACCTCATGACGTCCCAACTTCTCGACCTCAAGCTGATCGACCGCCACGACGTCGAGAAGCAAAACCCCGCTTGGCCCGCCTACAAGAAGTACTTCATGCACGGCACGTCGCATTTCATCGGTCTTGACGTCCACGACGTCGGCCATTGGCACGAGCCCATCGCTCCGGGTCACGTGTTCACCGTGGAGCCCGGCATCTATATCCGCGAGGAAAACCTCGGCATTCGCCTCGAAAACGACATTGTCATCACCGAGGAAGGCTTCCACGACCTCATGGCGCACATCCCCCTCGAAGCTGACGCCATCGAGTCCGTAATGAACGCCTGACAGCTTACTCGCAGACGGAGCCGTAGGTGATCAAGAAGTCGAGCAAGTCGGTCAACTGCACAATTCCGTCCCCGCTGAGGTCTCCTGCACAAGGGAATTCACATGTGCCGTTGTCCATGGTCGCATTTTCATTGTAATTGGTCGCGTTGCCATAGGTGCAACCTGGGACGTCCTCATTGTCGCAAATTCCATTTCCATTGAAGTCGTTGCAGCATAGAAGAGGATCACCAAGGCAGTCGTCGACGTCGTCACAAATGCCATCGGCATCTTCGTCCGCTATGCAGTCCCCACCACACACGCCGAGGGCGTCGAGCTGGTTGCCGTCGCAGTCGCAGTCGCCGGCAGGGATGTCGGTACATCCGCACGCG
>JAQCBJ010000081.1 GCA_027621555.1 Bacteroidota bacterium
GGTTGGGCCAGCTCTGGGGGCGTGAACTACGACATCGCGGTTTCGTTGAACGGCGTGTGTTCAGGCGAGCCTGCCTTTGGCGGTTGCACCGACCCTGAGGCCTGCAACTACGACGCCACGGCAACCTTGGACGACGGGTCTTGTGACCTCGGCACCATGGCCTACTTCGACAGCGACGGGGACGGTTACGGGCAATACTTCGCACAGTACTTCTGCGGCTCGGTGACACCCGCAGGAACCGTGACTGTCGACGGCGACTGCAACGACGCCAACAGCACGATGTACCCAGGCGCACCTGGAACGGGCGTGGGCTTCGACAACAACTGCAACGGGGTCATCGACCCGGACGAGGAGGTGCCTCCCACCTGCCCAGAAGACGTCAATGCGGACGGCGCCATTTCCGTGGCCGACGTGTTGGCGGTGCTCTCCGAGTTTGGGTGTGCAAACACAAATTGCCTGTACGACATTGACGGAGACAGCAACGTCACCGTCAACGACGTCTTGATGGTCCTCTCAGCCTTTGGAAACCCCTGCTGATGACGCCAACATGTGGCTTTGTGCATTCGTACATAACCTGAAGCAACCTGAGATTGAACCTCACGTTTGACCTATGTGTATGCATGGGTAAACCTGTCTACCACCCCAAACGCAAGACCATGATTCGATTCCTAGCCACCTGCCTGAGCATGTTGATGTTCGGCCTGATTGTTCCGCCTGCGCTCTCTGCGCAGCGAGTTGACGTCGCAGACTTTGTCCTCTTCAGCGAAGCGCCCACCGCATGGGAAACGCAGCGCACCTCGCTCTGGAGTGAGGTGGAACGCCCCGGCGATGCGGCACTCATCCAGCTGAATGCGGAGGCCTTTGCTGCCGCCCGAAAAGCGGACTTGGACTCTTGGGCTTTGACGTTGCCACGGCCGCTGGGTCGTGCAGATTTGGCTACGGAAGACCTTCACTTTGAACTGGAGCGCTTTTTCGTCCACCCTGCCGTTCTCACTGTGGGCACGACGAGCGACCGAGGATTCGAGGAGCACGAATACGTGCCTCAACTTCAAACGTTCAAATTGAAGCACGACGGCGAGGTAGTGGGCACGCTCGTGTTGATGACCGACCACGTGCTTGGAAGTTTCCACCACGAGGGACAACAATACGACTTGGCTCAAGTGGAGGGTGACGCGTACGCCGTGATGGATTTCAACCGCCGCACCCAGCTTACGCCGTTTGAGTGCGGTGTGGTGGACGAAGAGTTGGGTCGTGCGGCCGAAGAGGCCCAGGAACAAATGCTGCGTTCTTCGGGCGGAGGTGGATGCGTTGAGGTGGCCATTGACGTGGACAACTTCACGTACCTCACCTACGGCAACATGGCAGGCGCCACGGATTGGGCATTGGCTCAAATGGCTGGCGTGGAAGCCATTTACACCCAGGAGCTGAATGGGTTGGTGTTTTTGACTGCCAGCTACGTCCACTTGTGGCAGGCCCCGGACCCCATGTCGAACTTCGTCAACGACGCCGGCGGCATGCTGGACAGTTTTCGAAACACGTGGGAAGGAACTCCGAGCTTGGATGCTGTACAGCGCGACGTGACGCACTTGATGTCCAAGCGTGGCAACACTGGAACCGGCGGAATTGCCTGGCTCGGTGTGAATTGCGGATCGTATGCTTACGGATTCAGTTCCGTCATGACGGGCAGCACCACGACCAACATCAACAGCTATTCCTGGAACCTGGACGTGGTGTCCCACGAGCTCGGTCACAATTTTGGAGCAAACCACACGCACTGGTGCGGATGGCCTGGCGGGGCGATCGACAACTGCTACACGGCTGAAGGTGGTTGCAGCAACGGACCTTCCGTGAGCAGCGGAACCATCATGAGCTATTGCCACATCACGTCCACACCGAAGGTGCTTCAATTCCACCCCCTCGTGGAGCAGAACGCCTTGATCCCCAGCATGTCCGCCGCCCCGTGCTACGGAGCATGCGAAGGGTGGACTCCCCCGGAATGCGCCATCACCAACATTCAAGGGGGCGTGCAACAAGCGTGTGACCCCTTGACGTTGACCTACAGCCAACAAGTGATCATCACCCACGAATACGCTCCTGCGAGCGGATGGTTGGTGGTGAATGGATTGCAAACCGCCATCGGAAACAGCCCCCAGTCCGTGAACTTGATTGGGGAAGCCGCCGACGGCCAAAACGTCAACGTCTCAGCCTATTTCTCCACCGACGAAGGGTGCGCCTTGTCGAAGGCCAACGCCTTCACCCACCGCGACCCGTGCTGCGGTCAATTCCGCATCGTTTATGTCGACCCCGACGCCAACATCGTTCGGATTCGAAACGAAGCGGATTGTGCAGGCCAATTGAACGAGTGGGGATTCTTGACCCCCGACGGATACACACCTCTCACGAGCCTTGTCACTCAGGGCCAAAACCTTGTCGTCGACCCCGGTGCGACGGTTCAGATTTCGTGGGCTTCAGGACTGGTCCACGACTGGTTGATGCTCTTCCTTCCCACCGACATGGCGTACGACTACGTCCAATGGGGCCCCGACGCTCCGGCGAACATCTACTTCTTGCAGTACGATGAACTGGACGTGATTTGGCCTGGAGGCGGCAGCACCTTTGTGGACGCCCTCCCTCCTTACACCTACATCGGAACTGGCGAGTATGGCGTGGACCAATGGGCCGGCCAAGACGTGCCTTGCAACATCACCAACTTGGAGGTGACTTCGGCGACAGCCTGCAATGAGGCGACGAACTCGTACGACCTGACGTTCCAAGTGGACTGGGTCGGAACCCCTGACACCGGCGGGCTTACCGTCAACGGCGTGTCCTACCCCGTTTCAGGAAACAGCCTGACCTCAACCGTTACACTCCCTGCCAACGGCACGTGGATCAATTTGACGGCGACGTTTGACGACGAAGCGACGTGCACTTCGACCCTGGGCAACGCGTACTTTGGACCTCAGTCGTGCGTGCTTTGTCCTGCCGACGTCAACGGCAACGGCGCCATTGAAGTCTCCGACGTGCTGTTGGTGTTGTCCGACTTTGGGTGCGCATCCGGATGCAACCCCGCCACCGACTTGGACGGCGACGGATCGATCACCGTCGCGGACGTGTTGGCGGTTCTGAGTGCCTTTGGCGAAAACTGCTAAGGGCGAAAAAAGGCCCGCACTGACGTCGGGTTGCGAGAAGGCGAGTTACTCGGTGGCCACACCTGGGAACTCGCCTTTTCCGTCGAACTCAAAGCGGTACCGAACCTGGTCGTAGTCCCCGCTTCCAGGGAAGATTTGGACGTTGAATGCGCCCCGGAGCTCGCCGGAGGTCGTGACTTGCATCAGAAGGACCTTGCCGTCCTGCGGCGCTCCGTTGGTGGCCGTGCGCAAAACAAACCACGCGCCGCCTGTGTGCGTGTCGATGGAGAGCGTGGTCTCGCCGTCCGTGGTGAAGAACGTGTCCCAAGGTGAGCCGGGATCTTGGACCATGGTCGGGTCTTCCGCCCCTTCGAGTCCACTGATTTTCGCGCCTGTCGTGAGTCCAATGGTGGCGAAGGTATCGTCCCCCATGTCGGGCATGATTTCGAAAAACTTGGGGTTCATGCCTGAGGCGGACCAGCTGCCGTTGTATGGGCTGTTGAAGACCCCTGCTGGGGCTTGAACCTCCAACGGGTGGATGTTGGTGCCGTAGATGGAACTCACGCGATCGCCTTCCGGGAGAATCAACGAAACGAGGTGCTTGGTGAGGCCTGGCTGTTGGGCGGGTTCCGTTTCAACCAACAAGGCGTAAGGCGCATTCAAAGTTGCATCGGTGGGTTCGGTTTGGGCCAAAGCGACCCAAGAGAGACACAGAGTGCACAAAGTCAAGGAAAAGGTCTTCATGCCACAAAAATGCGGCATGCGCTCCGATTACGGACAGGCGTTGCCAAAAACAGAAAGCAAACCAAGAAGGTCTTGGGTCGTGATGTTGCCGTCTTGGTCGCTGTCGTGCCAGCACACGCTCTCGGGCAAACACATCTGCAACACGGCGTCCCATTGCGTTCCGGGACCACATGCCGACGACAAGTCAGGGCACTCGGGAACGAGGCAAGAAAAATCGCACGACCCGTCATCCGACGATGCAAACGCGTCGTAGTTGCACGCCCCTGCGTAGGTGCATCCCTCCGATTCCACCAGCGTGGCCCCTTCGACCCAATCGATTTGGAGGTTGGTCGGAATGTCGTACAGCCACTCTTCTGTACCCGACGGCCAAACGGCATGCAGCGAATCCACCACCTCTGCAGCCCCGAGGCCGAAGTGCAAGCGACGCGCCCGTTGCATCATGAAGCTCTCTCCGGCCGCCAGCTGACGTGTTCTCCGTGTGACGCTTCCATCGGCGTTGGTGGTGTAAGCGTGCACGATCCAACCAATGCCGTCCACGTTGGACGTGGTTCCGTGTGGAACGAGGTCGAGCCACGCGTTGGCGTTGGGTACGCCTTGAAGCATGGATGCGACGGAGTCGCAGGTGTACACGCACAAGTCGTAGCTGCCGTCCCGGTTCCAATCGCACGCGGCGTGAGAGAACGACTGCACATCCAATTCAGGGGTCAACGACTCCCAAGAGGACCAAGAGCCACCTGTGTTTTGGAAGATCGCGTTGTCGACGGGTTCTACGTCGAACACATCGACGTAGTAATAGGTCCAATTGGACGTTGACACGTACAAGTCTTCCCACCCGTCGTTGTTCCAGTCGCCCGCCGACACGCCCCAACTTTGTCTGTACAAGTCGATGCCCAATTCGGCGGCTCGGTTCATGTACACTCCGGTTGAGTCGGCTTCAAGCAACTTGTTGCCGTGAGGAGAACTGTTCGCGATGTACACCTCCAAATCCCCGTCGAGGTCGGTGTCCAACCACGTCTCGCCCATCAGATCTCCCGACACGTTCAACCCCATCGAATCAGGAGTCGAAACCAACGTGTCAGGCAACCCAAGCCCACCAGACACCCCCAAATAACTTTCGTTGACGTTGAAGCGGTCGTTGATGACGTAGACATCGAGGACGTCGTCCCCGTTCATGTCCAGCCAGTGGTGCTGAAACGAGGCTCGCGCGACGGGCAGCATGCCGTAGTCGGTGATGTCCACTTCCTCGAAAGTTCCGTCCCCGTTGCCCAAATACAACTCGTTGGGGTAGTCGTAGGGGCTGGTGTAATTCGCCACGAGCAGGTCGAGGAACCCATCCCGGTTGACATCCACCCAGGCTCCACCCCAGCTGCTCGTCGAGAGCGCATTCAGGCCGCACGTCTCCGACACGTCGACCAACGTCATGTCTCCCGTGTTCATGAAAAAGCGGTTGGGATCAGATCGGCACCCCATGTACAGGTCTTGGTCACCGTCGTTGTCCACGTCGCCCCACACCGTGCTTTTCGTCTCGCAGGGTCCGGTCGGCGTGATGACCAACGGCTCAGAGGAAAACGTGCCCCCTTGATTGAGAAACACGTTGGCACCTCCAAAGAAATCGCCAAACGTCAGGTCGTCCCACCCGTCCCCGTTGACGTCCCACCCGCTCATTCCCGGACCCCAAAACCCTTCCAAGTTGTTCGTCACCACATGCATGTCGTCGGTCACGGACACGAACGGGGCTTGCCCTCGCATGGAGAACGGCGCAAAGCCAATCAAGGCCGCGCAAAGCAGGGAGATGGAACGCAAGCGAAACATTGGTGCAGCCAAAATACGCGCCGACCTTATGTTGTCCAATATAACGGAGTATAAAGCGCCTCTGCCCCTTGGGACGTCGGACTCAGGGGAACTTGGGGAAGCGCGAGAAGTCGCGCGGGCGCTTTTCGAGGAAGGCGTCGCGTCCCTCCTTCGCCTCTTCCGTCCCGTAGGCCAAGCGCGTCGCCTCTCCGGCATACACTTGCTGCCCCACGAGGCCGTCGTCAATGAGGTTAAACCCAAACTTCAGCATCTTGATCGCCGTCGGGCTCTTGGTCATGATTTCCTTGGCCCAGCTGAACGCTGTTTCTTCGAGCTTGACGTGCGGCACGACCGCGTTGACCATGCCCATCTCGTAGGCTTCTTGGGCGGAGTATGAGGCGCCGAGGAAGAAGAT
>JAQCBJ010000019.1 GCA_027621555.1 Bacteroidota bacterium
GCCGTGGCTCTTGGGCGTGCTGTAGTACTTGCTCAGTTCGATGTATTCGTTGAGCGTGACTTTCAAAGGAATGGAATCAAACGTCTGCGCTTCCGCCAACGCCATCTTCATCAAAATCTTGTCGGTGGTGGCGATGCGCTCGAGTTCCCAGTTTTGGGCCCCTTCTTGGATCATCTTTTCGCTCTCCTCACCCAACGACAGCGTCTTGGTGAACAGTCCCTCCATGAAGGCCTTGTCGTCGTCGTCGTCGCGCCACAACGGGAGCAACTCCACCTCCTCGTCCCCTTCTTTGAGGGTCTTGATGGTCTTGATGACCATGCTTGCGGCCAAATCAAGGTCATCCACCCAGTAAATGCTTTCCTCCTCGAGCATGTCTTGGAACATCTCGAAGTTGACCATGTGCTTCCGGAACATCCGAATCAAGCTCTCGCGGTCAAACTGGAATCCACGCTCCTCAGAGTTCATGTATTCCTGGTACTCCTCTTGGTTCAAAAGGCTTTTGAAGATGGCACGCAGGAGCTCATGGCGGTTGCCCCAACCCAAGCCATGTTCCTCGCAGGCCTTGCGCAGGTTCTTGCTGTTGGCAAGAATGCGCAGTGGTTTGTTGGTCACAAACTTCGTGTTGGGGTTCAAATCCTCGGGCGAGGGGAGTTGCTTTTTGTAGCCCGCTTCGATGCGGTCAATGGCCAAGGCCTGCATGGACCCGATCATGTCGAGGAGCAGGAGGTACAGCTCTTGCATTTTCTGCGTGCTGTGGTCCAAGGCTTGACGAGCGCGCTTGACATCGCGGTCTTCGTCTTGATAATAGCCAAAAAGAACGTGCAGGATCTTGATCCTGAGGTGGCGTCGGTTCAGCATGGTTGCGAATTGGCGCAAAAGTACGGCGCTTTCCGGCACCGAACATCTTGCGTGCGTTGGGGTTTTTTCACCAAGTGCACGGGAACAACCTCTCGTGCCGAAAGTAGATTTGCGTCCATGCTTGCATCCTCGTTTCGACAGCCGCTCACGTTCTTGTTCGGTGCTTTCGCTTTAGGTCTTTCGGGGTGCACCAACCTGGTGGAAGTGGATTTGCCGGAAGCACCTCCTCAGGGGGTGATGGAAGCGACGTTGCGGGTGGACGAAGCGCCACTCGTCTTGCTGACAACGACTCAAGGCTATTTCGACGCCGTGGATTCGACAACGCTGTCGTCTTTGTTTGTTGGAGGTGCAGAGGTGACGATTGAAGTGGATGGAGTTGCTCATGGGCTTACGGAATTCTGCTCGGGGGATTTGCCTCCGGAGGCATTGGGCGCTGCGGCGGATTTCTTGGGCGTGTCCGAGGAGATCTTGGCTTCGGCCAATTTGTGTGTTTACACTGGTCTTGGAAATCCTGCAACGCTTGGAGCCATCGGTTCGAATTACGTCGTGAAGGCGACGTGGGAAGACGAGGAACATTCCTTCGACTTGCGCGCTGAAGCGTTCATGCCGGTGCGACCTCAATTGGACAGCGTGTGGTTTGAAATCCCCGAGACGTCGACCAACGACAGTCTGGGTTTGATCTGGACGGCGTTCACGGACCCCGCGGGCTTGGGGCAAGCGTACCGATGGTCGTCCATGCGGCTGACCAAGGACAGCGATTTCTTTTACCCTTTAGGGAGCGTGTTTGAAGACGCCTTCGTCGACGGCCAGCATTTTCCTTTCGTGTCGTTTCGATCTCCTCAACCCGGGGTGGAAGAGGTGGCTGGCGAGGAGGGTTTTTGGAAAGCCGGGGACACGGTGGTGGTTCGTCTCGAAGCGATTGACTACCGCGCGTTCGAAGTCATTCGCGATTTCGAAACCTCTGTGGCCAACCAGGGAAACCCCTTTGCCTTGCCGACTTCAGCCAGCAGCAACGTTGAGGGTGGTCTCGGCTGGTTTGTCGCGTACGCGGGGGTGAGGGACACCGTGGTATGCTCGCCCTGAGCGAAGGCGAGGCGTTGTACTTTCATCCCCAAAATGAGATTCCATGCGTGCACCTCTGTTTCAAAGTAGCTTGCTGTTCGCCCTGTTGTTGAGTTTTGGCGCGCACGCCACAGGACAGCGCCAAGCGCTGGATTGGAAACTTGATCACGTGACGTGCCACGAAGTGGGCGCTTTGCTCACCTACGAGTCCAGCATGCAATCTGCGGGTGGCGAATGGAACGCGGTCCTCGCGGGTGTGCCTTCCGACGCCAACGTGTCCAGCGTGCAAGTGGAGTTGCCTGTGGGCATGCGCTTGGTGTCGGTCAACCAAACCCAAATCCTTCCCGACGTGGCGGACGATTTGGCGTGGTGGGTGAAGCAAGTGGAGGCCAAGCAGCTCGCGCTTGACCTCGAACGCGCGTTGTTGGCGGCCTTGGATCAGGAACGGGCGTTCCTCGAATCCAACCGCGCCATTGGGGGTGGCGGCGAAGTGCTGCTGGTGGATGACGTGGAAGAGATGCGCCACTATTTGGGTCAACGGCACAAAGAGCTGGCACTCGATCGCGTGGACCTTGCGAGCAACGTTCGGTCATTGGAACGCGAGTTGGAGTCCGCTCAGCGTGATTTGGAAACTCTCCAGCGCGAAGCGGCTTTGCCCCAAAACGCGCTTGAACTGATCGTCTCTGGCCAAGGCCGGGGCGTTGCACGGGTCCAAGTTGCCACGCAAATGGCCGGCTGGGTGAGTTCCTACGACGTGGCGTGGAGCGACGAAGAGGGCAAGCTGAACATGCAGCGTTACGCCCGAGTGGTCCAAACCACGGGAACGGACTGGGCCAACGTCGCCTTGGAATTGCGCACCGGTCAGCCCCTCGGATTCCACAGCACCCCCACGGCACGCCCTCAGCTTCAGGCGAGCCTTTCGGAGAGTTACGACGGGTATTGCGCCAACGTCAAGTGGGTGAACAGCGGATTGAACGACGCCGCTGCCCGTCAGGATGTGTTGCGAGGGCAAGGAGCGTTGGCGTCCAACTGGCGAATGCAGGCGGGTCAACGGGTTTCCGTCAACGGGAGCGGCGATGCCGCACGCGTGTGGTTGGACGAGTTGACGGCCGAAGCGTCTCCGCGTTGGACCGCGCGACCAAGCCAAAGCGAAACCGCTGCGTGCTCTTGCCACACGCGAGCGTGGATGGATTGGCGAGCCCTGTCCGGCGAAAGCCGCATTTTCCAGGGCAATGCCATGATGGGGGTGTTGCCCCTGAACATGCCGTCGTGGGGCGATTCGCTCGTGGTGCAACTCGGGTTCGACGACGGCGTGCGTGTGACGTCTGAATTGCTCCAGGACAAGAGCGGCACGCGCAAGCTTTCCGGCAAGCGCGTGGTGGAACAAGTGCGACACATTCATGTCCACAACGAAGGGGCGGAAGTCGCTGCGGTGGATGTGGTGGAGCAGCTTCCCCTCGGGCCCAATTGGGACATGACCGTGGAATCGAGTGATGGCGGGGTTTGGGATCCTGCGACAGGGGAGGTGACCTGGGCGGCGGTCCAAGTTCCCGGGTCCGGAAGTTGGGAAGCCACCCTCACCGTCAGAATCGTGGTGCCCAAGCGCGGTTCAGTAGTGGGGCTCTGATCCCTCACGAAACACCTTCGCGACGCGTTGGGCCAAGGCCTGCGCCGCACCGGACTCGCCTAGGGCATTGCGCAATTCATCAAATCCTTTGAGCTGTCCTTCCAATCCCTTCTCGGTGGCTTCGAGCAGGCGTGCGGCCGTGCATGCGTGTTGAATCAATTCGGGCACGCACGCACGGTCCAGCAACAGGTTGGGCAGGCCAATGAAATTGACGCGGGCCAATCGTTTGGCGAGGCGGTACGTCAGCTCGCTGGTCCGGTACACCACGACCATTGGCGTGTTCAGCAGCGCGGCTTCAAGGGTGGCTGTCCCGCTTGCGACCCATGCTTGTTTCGCATCGCGCAGCACGTTTTGGGTCTGCCCAAACACCACCTTGATTCCAGCATTCTCGGCCAAAACATAGTCCCGTCGAGTGCGGCCAGGCGCGCCAGCGACAACCACCTCATCCAGGGACCACCATCCCTTTGCCGCCCCTTTCTCAGCGGCCTCGACAAGCACGGGAAGCAGCGACCGCAATTCTTGGGCCCTGGAGCCGGGGAGAAGCGCCAAGGCGATGTCGCGCCCTTGGTTTGGTTGGTCCGACGCGAGCACGTCGAGCAGAGGGTGTCCGCACGGCCAAACCACGACCCCCGCGCGCTCCAGCGCTTCCTGTTCGAAGGGCAGGATGGGGGCCACGGCGTCGAAATCTCGGGCAAGTTGCTTGGCACGGCCGGGCTTCCACGCCCAAACCTGCGGCGCCACCCACTGCACCCGCAGCGCGGGGTGTTTCGCTCGCGCCAACGCCTTCGCAAGCCGCATGTTGAACCCCGGGAAGTCCAGGGTGAGCACGATGTCCGGGTCTTCGCGTTGCACGTTTTGGTGCGCGCGTTGCAAGTTGCGGAGGATGGTTGGCAAGTGTTTGGCCACTTCCCAAAACCCCATGAAACTCATCGTGCGGTAGTGCTTCAAAAGGCGCATGCCTTCTGCAGCCATCAGGTCGCCACCCCAGCCCACGGCGTCCAGCTCCCACCCGCGTTTCGCACACTCGGCGCGCAGGGCTTTGAGCGCCGCTGCACCGTACGCGTCGCCGGAAGCTTCGCCGGCCACCAAGAACACCTTGAGCCGACCGGCAACGGACAGGCTTCGGGCGTTCACCATGTGCCGGCGGAAGATTGGAAGTACACGATGAAGGGCACCGTCACGAGGATCACGGCGAGCAGACCTTGGGCAAAGCGTTCCCATCCCAGCCGATTCGCGCCCCAAAAAAGCACCACGTTGAACAGCGTGCTCGCCGTGAGGATGCTGTCGCGGTAGAGCAAACTGCTCCGTACGATTTCATGGTAGAAGTAGGAGAACGAAGAGCCGTTGGCCCACGCCCACCAAAATCCAAGCATCACGCCTCCGAGGGCGGTTCCCACGATCCCTGCGAGCAAGCCTGCCCAGAAGCGATCCGCTTGGTGGCGTTCAGTCTTCAAAGCGCAGGTCCCATTGGTTCAACTCGGCGATGGCGTGGTGCGCCGTCAAATCGTAGTGCACGGGGACGACGCTGACGTAGCCGTTGCGAAGCGCCCATTCGTCCGTGTCTTCCCCCTTGTCGACGTCCGTAAAGTTGCCGGTCATCCAGTAATACGTGCGGCCTCCAGGCGCTTGGCGTTCCTCGAAGGAATCGGCCCAGTGACCCGCAGCCTGACGGCAAACCCGAAGGCCCTTGACGTCTTCAGGGGCGAGCTTGGGGATGTTGACGTTGAGGCACGTTCCCTTGGGGGTGCCGTGGGCCAACACCTGCTTCGTCACCGTCCGAACCACGTCCCGAGAGGCGCGGAAATCCGCATCCTCCGCGAAGTCGCACAGCGAAAACCCGACGGAGGGGATGCCTTCAAGGGCGCCTTCGACCGCCGCCGACATCGTGCCGGAATAGATCACGTTGATCGAGGCGTTGGAGCCGTGGTTGATGCCGCTCAGCAGCACGTCCGGCTTGCGCTTCAGGATCTTGTAAATCGCGAGTTTGACGCAATCCACGGGCGTGCCCGACGTCTTGTGCGCTTCCACGCCCGCCATGCGAAAGTCGTGCGGCGCGATGCGAAGGATGTTGCTGATCGTGATGGCGTGACCCATGCCGCTTTGGTGGCTGTCCGGGGCCACGACGACCACGTCGCCGAGGTCCGCTACGCTTTCCACAAGGTTCCGGATGCCGGGGGCGGTGATGCCGTCGTCGTTGGTGACGAGAATCAAGGGGCGTTGCGTCGCGTCGCTCATTCGTTACGCTTGAGGGGTGCGGTTCAAAACGTCGAGGAAGTAGCCCCAGAATTTTTGGACGGAGCTGATTTGCACGCATTCGTCCGGGCTGTGTGCCCCGCGAATGTTGGGCCCAAACGACACCATGTCCATGCTCGGGTAGTTGGTCCCTAAAATCCCGCACTCCAAGCCGGCATGGCACGCGAGGACGCGCGGGGCTTCATGGTAGCGCTCTTCGTAAATCTCGCGGCACATCGCCACGGCCTCGCTGGACGGGTTGGGCGTCCAGCCTGGGTAGGCGCCGCTGCGCTCGGTCTGCAACCCGGCCAAGGCAAACGCTGCTTCGATGCTTCGTGCGTGGTCGTCCTTCTCGGAATCGACGCTGCTGCGGTTGAGGCACTGGATTTCGACGTTTCCTTCAGCGACCGAAACGCGGGCGAGGTTGTTGGAGGTTTGGACGAGGCCTTCAATGTCCGGGCTCATCCGGTGAATGCCCACGGGGCAAGTCTGGATGGCCAGCAGCAAGGCGTACTGGTCGTCTTCACCCATCACGTGGTCAGGCAGCGCGACGTCACTCCACTCGAGCACAAGGTCTGGGTCGGTGGTGGCGTACTCGGCGTTCAAGATCTCGCCGGAAGCGGCCAGCGCCGCCTTCAAGGCGTCGCGGTCCGATTCCGCGAAGACGATCGTCGCGCGCGATTCACGGGGAATGGCGTTCCGAAGCCCGCCACCTTGAATCTCCGCCACGCGAAGGTCCACGTGATCCAGCACTTCCAAGAGCACGCGGTTCATGAGTTTGTTGGCGTTGGCCAGGCCTTTGTGAATGTCCATGCCGCTGTGGCCGCCCGACGCGCCACGAAGCACGAGGCTCATGGCGGCGTTGCCTTCCTTCACGGTTTCTTCCTCGGTGTAGGTGCCGCGAGATGTCAAGTCCACGCCGCCCGCACACCCGATGCTGATCTCGTCGTCGTCCTCGGTGTCGAGGTTGAGCAGGATGTCGCCACTCAAGAATCCACCCTTCAAACCGAGCGCGCCAGTCATGCCGGTTTCCTCGTCAATCGTGAAGAGCGCTTCGAGTGCAGGGTGGGGGATGTCGGAGCTTTCCAACACGGCCAAAATGCTGGCCACCCCAATGCCGTTGTCGGCACCCAAAGTGGTCCCATCGGCACGCACCCAATCGCCGTCGACCACCATCCGAATCCCTTCGGTCATGAAGTCGAAATCCGTGGCCTCGTTCTTCTGGCAAACCATGTCCACATGGCTCTGAAGAACGACCGTTTTTCGACCCTCCATTCCTGATGTTGATTTCTTCTTAATCAGCACATTGCCTACTTCGTCTTGAAGCGATTGTAGACCCTTCTCGGCGGCCCATTGGTGGAGCCATTCAACGACGCGTTCTTCGTGTTTCGACGGGCGAGGGATGGCGTTCAAATCGGCGAACCGGTTCCAGAGGTTGGCGGGTTCGAGGTGGCGTACGGGGTGATCGGAGTGGTCCTTCATGCCCCGAAGGTAGGGCGTGAATCGTGTGTGAATGCGTGGAAAAGTGTGGAAAAGTTGAGCTTTTCAAGCACCCCAAACCCCGCACAGCCTCGGTAATTTCGAGGTCTACATGTCAGAACAAGTCACGTACACAGAAGACAACATCCGGAGCCTGGATTGGAAGGAGCACATCCGGATGCGTCCAGGGATGTACATCGGAAAGCTCGGAGACGGAAAGGACGCGGACGACGGGATTTACGTCCTGCTCAAGGAAGTCATCGACAACAGCATCGACGAGTACACCATGGGGCATGGCAAGACCGTGGAAGTGGTGATCAAAGACGACGAGGTGCGTGTTCGGGACTACGGCCGTGGCATTCCTTTGGGAAAGGTGGTCGACTGCGTTTCAAAAATCAACACGGGCGGCAAGTACGACAGCCGAGCGTTCAAGAAGTCGGTGGGTTTGAACGGGGTGGGCACCAAGGCGGTGAACGCCCTGAGCACCGAGTTTGTGGTGGAAAGCGTGCGCGAAGGCCAAATGAAGCGCGCCGGCTTCGAGCTCGGCGAACTCACGGACGACGCGAAGGTGGAATCCACGACCAAGCGCAACGGAACGCGCATCCGCTTCAAGCCTGACCCCGAGATTTTCAAAGCGTACCGCTTCCGCACGGAACACGTCGAGAAGCTCCTTTGGAATTACGCCTACCTCAACACCGGCCTCACCCTGTACCTCAACGGGGAGAAGTACCGCAGCGAAAACGGCCTCAAGGACCTTCTCGAAGATCGCCTCGACAGCAAACTTCGCTACCCCATTGTGCACCTCTCGGGCGAGGACATCGAGGTGGCGATCACCCACACCGACGCGTACGGCGAGGACTACCAGAGCTTCGTCAACGGCCAATTCACGCCGCAAGGGGGAACACACCAAGCGGCCTTCCGCGAGGCCTACATCAAGGTCGTGCGAGACTTCTTCGGCAAGGACTACGACGCCGGAGACATTCGCGGCGGCATCTCCGCAGCCGTGGCTGTGAAGGTGGAAGAGCCCGTCTTCGAGTCCCAAACCAAGACCAAACTCGGTTCCCAAGACGTCGGCCCCAACCGCCCCACGCTCAAGAGTTTCGTGTTTGATTTCCTGAAGCGCGAGCTCGACAACTTTTTGCACCGCAACCCGGAAGTGGCCCAGGCCCTTCAGCAGCGTATCATTCAAAGCGAGAAGGAGCGCAAAGACCTCGCAGGCATCAAAAAGTTGGCGCGCGAACGCGCGAAGAAAGCGTCTTTGCACAACCGCAAGCTGCGCGACTGCCGCCTTCATCTGACGGACGACAAGAAGGAGCGAAACGAAGAAACCACGCTGTTCATCACCGAGGGTGATTCAGCTTCAGGTTCCATCACCAAGGCGCGCGACGTCGCCACGCAAGCGGTGTTCAGCCTCAAGGGCAAGCCGCTGAACAGTTTTGGTCTGACGAAAAAGGTGGTGTATGAAAACGAGGAATTCAACCTGCTCCAGGCCGCCCTCGACATCGAAGATGGCCTTGACACCTTGCGCTACAACAAAGTGGTCGTGGCCACGGATGCCGACGTGGATGGGATGCACATTCGTTTGCTGCTCATCACGTTCTTCTTGCAGTTCTTCCCGGACTTGGTGAAGCGCGGGCATTTGTACGTGTTGCAGACGCCTCTGTTCCGGGTTCGAAACAAAAAGGAAACGCGCTACTGCTACGACGAATCAGAAAAGCAGGCGGCCTTGGGCGACCTTGGAGCGCGAGCCGAGATCACACGATTCAAGGGACTGGGTGAAATCAGCCCGGACGAGTTCAGCCACTTCATTGGGGAGGACATTCGTTTGGACCCTGTGGTCATCGGAAAGGAGCAGAGCCTTCAGGAGATGCTGGGCTTCTTCATGGGCAAGAACACGCCCAACCGCCAAAAATTCATCATTGAGAACCTCCGTGTGGAGAAAGACGAAGTGACCGAAGCATGAGCGAGAACGAAGACATTCACGACGACGAGCGCGACGAGCGCGACGACGAGTTCTCGGGCGACGAAGCGGCGTCGGAAGCGGGGGAGATGGAGCACGTCGTTCCCGTTCGGGGGATGTACAACGACTATTTCCTGGACTACGCCAGCTACGTCATCCTCGAGCGGGCCGTTCCTCACCAGCACGACGGTTTGAAGCCCGTGCAGCGCCGCATCTTGCACAGTTTGCGCGAGATGGACGATGGCCGATTCCACAAGGTGGCCAACGTCATCGGCAACACGATGAAGTTTCACCCTCACGGTGACGCAAGCATCGGGGATGCCTTGGTCCAAATCGGACAGCGCGAATTGCTTCTCGACTGCCAAGGAAACTGGGGGAACATCCTCACTGGCGACCGCGCCGCCGCACCGCGATACATCGAGGTCAAGCTGAGCAAATTCGCCCTCGAGGTGGTCTTCAACGCGAAGACCACGACGTGGCTTTCTTCTTACGATGGGCGGAACAAGGAGCCGGAAACGCTCCCGGTGAAATTCCCTTTGCTTTTGGCGAGTGGGGTCGACGGGATTGCTGTGGGTTTGGCCTGCAAAATCCTTCCGTACAACTTCATTGAACTGATCGACGCCTGCATTGCGCACTACCAAAACAAGCGCTTCAAGCTCTACCCCGACTTCCCCACCGGAGGGATGGCGGACATGGAGAATTACAACGACGGCCTGCGTGGGGACCGCGTGCGCGTCCGAGCGCGCATCGACAAGGTGGACAGCAAGACGTTGGTGGTTCGTGAGGTGCCTTACGGCGTGACTACAGGGTCCCTGATTGACAGCATTCTGAAGGCCAACGACAAGGGCAAGATCAAGATCAAAAAGGTCGAGGACAACACCGCCGACAAGGTCGAAGTGGTGGTGCACTTGGCCAACAACGTCTCGCCCGACAAGATGCTGGACGCGTTGTACGCGTTCACGGATTGCGAGGTGAGCTTGGCGCCCAACAGCTGCGTCGTGTTTGAAGACAAGCCTGTCTTCATGGGCACGTCGGACATCCTCCGGATCAGTGCAGACCGCACCCGTTACTTGCTCAAGCGTGAGCTTGAAATCGAACTGGGAGAGCTCCAAGAGACGTGGCACTTCGCGTCGCTGGAAAAGATTTTCATCGAGAACCGCATCTACCGCGACATCGAGGAATGCGAAACGTGGGAAGAGATCCTCGCGGCCATTCACGAAGGCCTCAAGCCGCACATCAAGCACCTGTTGCGCGAAGTGACCGACGAGGACGTGACGCGACTGACGGAAATCCGCATCAAGCGCATTTCGAAGTTTGACAGCTTCAAGGCGGACGAGCGCATCGCGGCATTGGAAGGAGACATCGACAAGGTGAAGCACCACCTCGACCACCTGACTGAGTACGCCATCGATTGGTTCAAGAAGCTGAAGGACAAGTACGGTGCAGGACGCGAACGCAAGACGGAGCTTCGCACGTTCGACACCATCGATCGCAGCAAGGTGGCTGTGGCCAACGCCAAGCTGTACTGGAACCCCGAGGAGGGGTTTGTGGGCACCGGCCTCAAGCGCGGCGAAGGGGAGTTGCTCGGCGATTGCTCGGACATCGACGACATCGTTGTGTTCCGCCGCGACGGGGTGATGCAAGTCAGCAAGGTGTCGTCCAAGGCCTTTTTTGGGAAGGACTTGCTCTACGTGGCGGTTTGGAAAAAAGGCGACAAGCGCACCACGTACAACGTGGTCTACCTCGACGGCGACACGGGCCGAAGCATGGTCAAGCGCTTCAACGTCACCTCCATCACGCGTGACCGAGAGTACCCCGTCACCAAGGGCACACCCAAGTCGAAGATCCTCTACTTCACGGCCAACCCCAACGGGGAGGCGGAAGTGGTGACGGTATTCCTGCGGGCGCAGGCGCGCCTCAAGAAGGTCAAGTTTGACTTGGATTTCAGCGACGTGGGCATCAAAGGCCGTGCTGCGGGAGGAAACTTGGTTTCCAAGTTTGCCGTGCGCAAAATCGAGCTCAAGGAAGCGGGAGTCAGCACGTTGGGCGCGCGCAAGGTGTGGTACGACGAGACGGTCCGCCGCTTGAACGCGGAGGGCCGCGGCCAATTCCTCGGCGACTTCAAGCCGGACGACAAGATCCTCGTGCTGCTCAACACGGGTGAATACATCTTCACGGGCTTCGACCTCAGCACGCACTTCGACGAGCGGATGATTCACCTTGAACGCTTCGATGAGGACAGGCCGGTCAGCGTGGTGTACTACGAAGGGGAGAAGGACGAGTGGTTTGTGAAGCGGTTTCTGCCCGAGTACAGCAAAACCATCACTGGTTACATCGGAGAGCACGAGCAGTCGAAACTGTGGGTGGCCTCCACGCTTCACCATCCGCACGTGCGCATCAGGTACAACCGCCGGTTCAAGCACACGCGGGACCGCGAGGACGATGTTTTGGACTTGCGCGGCTTCATCTCGGTCAAAGGCGTGAAGGCGCTGGGCAACAAACTCAGCTCTTTGCCGGTCACCGAGGTGAGCCTTGAGCCGCCTGTGGAAGAATTGGAAAACGCGCTGGAAAAGGAGCTTCAGGCAGCACGCGAAGCGGACGAGCTGCGCGAAAAGGAGGCCAAGAATGCGGCCGTTGAGGACGAGACTGAAGACGAAGCGACTGCCGTGGAGAATTCCCCTTCTTCGGCGGCCGAACCCGAGGGCGATACGACTCCGTCAAAAGCGGGGCAAGGCTCCCTTTTTTAAGCCTAAACAGGCGGTGATCAGAGGCGAAAATGGGGTTGGTGTGCTTTGTACACGAACCCCTTTTTTGTTCTACCTTGCCACCACAAAATGCATTGACATGATTCGCTTGAATTCTCGGTTGGGACGCTTGGCTTTGCCGGCGGTGGCAGCCTCACTTTTCATGGCCTGTGGAACGCCCTCGCCCACTGGCGACGCGGCGGTTCAAGGATCCGCTGAGCAAGCGGACCTTTTGGTGCACCCTGAATGGACCAAAAACGCGACGATCTACGAGGTCAACCTGAGGCAGCACACCACCGAGGGAACGATTCAGGCGTTCATTCCGGACCTTCCCCGCCTCAAGGATTTGGGCGTGGACATCCTGTGGTTGATGCCCATTCACCCCATTGGGGAGGTGAACCGAAAGGGGGGCGAAAACAAGAACAACTACATCGCCGCACCGGGGAGCGGTTCGTTGGGCAGCCCCTACAGCGTTCAAGACTACTACGCGGTGAATCCGGATTACGGCACGCACGATGACCTGCGTGAACTGACGGCGGCCGCACACAAGTTGGGCATGCGGGTGATTTTGGACTGGGTGGCCAACCACAGCGCGTTCGATTGCGTGTGGACGGAAGATCACCGCGAATACTACCTGCTGGACAGCGTTGGGAATTTGCAGCCGCCTCTCGGGACGGATTGGTGGGACGTGGCCCAACTTGACTGGGAGGGAGGCGAAGACAACGGTTTGTATGCGGCGATGGCGGATGCGATGTCGTTTTGGGTGGCCAAATGCGGCATCGACGGCTACCGCTGTGACGTGGCGATGAAGGTGCCCACGCCGTTTTGGGAGATGGCGCGTCGTCAACTTGAGGCGGTGAACCCTGAGGTGTTCATGTTGGCGGAGGCGGAAGAGGTGGACCACCACGACCGTGCCTTTGACATGAGCTACGGCTGGCACTTCCACCACTTGACCAACCAAGTTGCCCAAGGCAAGGAACCGGTTCAGGTGTTGCGCGATTACCTCGACGAAGAAGCGCACAAATTTCCGAGCGACGCGTACCGCATGGGCTTCATCACCAACCACGACGAAAACAGCTGGAACGGCACAGTGGAGGAGCGCTATGGGGAGGCCGGCGACGCCATGGCGGTGCTGGCGGCCACCTTGCTCGACATGCCGTTGATTTACTCCGGTCAAGAATCGCACAACACCAAGCGGCTGCGCTTTTTCGAGAAGGACACCGTCCAGTGGGGCGAGTACGCCAAGACGCCGTTTTATCGCGCGTTGAACGCGCTGAATCATTCGCGTGAAGCCTTGTGGAACGGCGATTTTGGTGGCGCACCAGAGGTCCTTGAGACGTCCGCCGACGAGCACGTGTTCGCCTTCCAAAAACAAAAGAACGGCAGCACGGTGGTGGTGGTCTTGAACTTCTCCAGCGAGCCACGAAGCGTGAAGCTCACCTTGCCCGATGCCGACTTGAAGGTCGTCATGGGCCAAGGCGACGTGGCGGGGTGGGGGAATGGCCAACCCATGGCCCCTTGGGGGTACTGCGTTTTGGCCACGGATTCTTGACCTGCCGGTCACAAGCAAGTCCTTCGGCTGGGCTACTTTCGTGGCATGAAGTTGCAGCGGGTTGCCCTCATTGCCCACGACGGCAAAAAGAACGAGTTGGTGGATTTTGTGAAGCGCCACATGGCGTGGTTTTCCGAGCGTGAATTGGTGGGCACAGGCACCACCGGCGGACGCATTGAGGAACTCGGCTTGAAGGTGGAACGCTTTGCGTCAGGGCCACTCGGAGGCGATGCCCAAATCGCGGCGCGCATCACCGAAGGCAACCTCGACGCCGTCATTTTCTTCCGCGACCCCATGGGCAAGCACCCGCACGAACCGGACGTCAACATGTTGCTTCGCCAATGCGACGTCCACAACGTGGCCCTCGCCACGAATCGCGCGACGGCTGAATTGTTGGTGTACGCGGTCAACCAAGACGCATGACGGAGCCGCTGCGTCGCGGCGAAGGGCCGTGGCCGAGCACCAACACGGAGCCGGCGGTGTCGGCGTGGTTGCACGTACGCATGGCGCAGGTCGAGGAATCCGAACGGCCGGCGATGGTGCGTTGGATGCTGGATCACGCCAGCGGCCAACCCAAGGGCGAGCGCCTCGTCCACGATTTTCGATGGTCAGAGTCCCTGCTCGATCGACTTGCAGTCTGGGCGGATCGGCTGAATGAAGGGGAACCCCTCCAGCATGTTCTCGGGGAGGCGTGGTTCGACGGGTTGCGCATCTCCGTTTCGCCAGCGGTGCTCATTCCGCGTCCGGAGACGGAGGAGTTGGTGGAGGCGTTGTCGAACCGATTGAAGTCCGAGGCGTCCCAGCCCCTGCACATCGTGGACTGGTGCACGGGGTCAGGGTGCATTGCTTTGGCTTTGAAGAGGCGCTTTCCAGAAGCGACGGTGTCCGCGTGGGACCTGAGTTCAGACGCCCTTGAAGTGGCACGTGCCAACGCCCTCCAAAACCACTTGAGCGTCGATTTCGACGTCCGTGACGCCCTTTCAGACACCCCGGGCGGCCTCGCCGTGGATGCGGTGGTGTCCAACCCGCCGTACATCCCAGAGTCGGAGGCACCGCAGTTGCACCCTCGCGTCACGCGTCACGAACCTGCGATGGCGTTGTTTGTGCCGAGCGACGACCCGCTCTGCTTTTACCGGGCTTTGCAGCGATGGTGTGAGCAAGGTGGACTTCGTGCCGGGGGATGGCTCGCGATGGAATGCCACACCAAGTTCGCGTCCGACGTGGCGGGCCTTTTGACCTCGTCAGGAGGTTGGAAAAACGTGGAAATGTTGCACGATTTGCAAGGGCTCCCTCGGCATGTGCTGGCGCAGCGTGCGCTACCTTGAGGGCATGGATGCCCGGGCCCGAATCGACCAACTTCGCGAGGAACTTCGCGCGCACAATCACCGGTATTACGTGCTTGCGGAGCCGAGCATTTCGGACAAGGAATTTGACGTGTTGTTGAAGGAGCTGGCCGACCTCGAAGCGGCTCACCCTGAGTTCGACGATCAATCATCCCCAACCCGAAGGGTGGGCGGTGACTTGACGGACAAATTTGAGAAGGTGGCCCACCGTTCGCCCATGCTGTCGCTGTCCAACAGCTACAACGCGGAGGAAGTCGCACAGTGGGCCGAGCGCGTTCAAGCGGGGTTGCCGGACGAGGCCGTGGAATTCGCCCTCGAATTGAAGTACGACGGCGTGGCCATCGCGCTTTGGTACGAGGGAGGGGCGCTGGTCCGGGCCTTGACGCGCGGCGACGGGGCAACGGGAGAGGACGTCCGCACCAACGTCGCCACCATCCGTTCCCTGCCTTTGAAATTGAATGACGGAGCGCCTGACCCGCTCGAGATCCGCGGGGAGATCTTCTTCCCGTGGCCGGGATTTGAAGCGTTGAACGAGTCGCGTCGGGAAGCCGGCGAGCCGGAGTTCGCGAACCCGCGCAACACGGCGGCAGGCACGCTCAAGCTGCAAGACAGCTCTGTGGTGGCCACGCGGCCGCTCGATTGCATGATTTACAACGTGGATGCGGAGACGATGCGCGCGCTGGGCGTGACGTCCCACAGCGAGGCGGTGAGGAAAGCGGCAGAGTGGGGGTTCAAGACCCCGCAGGGACGTGCCTTGGACGTGGTCAAGTCGGTGGACGAGATCATGGCGGCCGTGGCGCATTGGGAGAGGGCGCGCCACGATTTGGACTTTGCCATCGACGGCTTGGTGGTCAAGGTGAATCGGTACGACCAGCAAAGGCGCCTGGGCATGACGGCCAAAAGCCCGCGCTGGGCCATCGCCTACAAATTCGAAACCGAACAAGCCACGACGAAGCTTAAAAGTGTGGAATTCCAAGTCGGCCGGACCGGCGCGGTCACGCCCGTGGCTTACCTCGAAGAGGTGTTGCTGTGCGGCACCAAGGTCAAGCGCGCGTCGCTGCACAACGCGGACCAAATCGCCAAGCTCGGCCTGCGGGAGGGCGACATGGTGGTCGTGGAGAAAGGCGGGGAGATCATCCCCAAGATTGTCGGCGTGGACGCGTCGTCTGCGTCGGCGGCCGACTTGTTCTCACCATCGATTGATTTCCCGTCCACCTGCCCCGAATGCGACACGGGGCTGGTGCGCAAAGAGGGCGAAGCCCAGCACTATTGCCCCAACAACGCCACGTGCCCGGCCCAGGTGCGCGGCCGAATCAACCACTTCATCTCCCGCAAGGCCATGAACGTGGACGGTCTTGGGAAAGAGACCGTGACGCAGCTCGTGGAAGCGGGGTTGATTCGCGACGTGGCCGACTTGTACAGCCTGCGCGCGGAAGAACTGCTCCCCTTGGAGCGCATGGCCCAAAAATCGGTGGACAACCTGCTCGCGGGACTTCAGAAGAGCAAGTCGGTGCCGTTTGAGCGGGTGTTGTTTGGGCTGGGCATTCGTCATGTGGGCGAGACCGTGGCCAAACACCTCGCCCGAAGCCTCGTGCGCCTCGAAGCATTCAAGACCGCGACGGTCGAGGAGCTCATGGCCCTCGAAGAAATTGGACCCATTGTGGCGGAAAGCGTGGTCGACCAATTCCTGGACGAGACGTTCCTTGCCATGCTGGACCGGCTCGTCGCAGCTGGGTTGCAAACGGAAGCGGTGATTCAAGAGCCTGTCGGCAACGCGCTGGAAGGGGAGGTTGTGGTGGTCAGTGGCGTGTTCGAGACCATGTCGCGCGACGAAGCCAAGGCTGCGGTCACGAACCACGGAGGGAGGCTGGTCGGGAGCATCAGCTCCAAGACCACCTTGGTGCTGGCGGGTGAAAACATGGGGCCGAGCAAACTCCAAAAAGCGGAGAAGCTCGGCATCCCTTTGGTCGATGAAAAGACGTTCCTTGCCCGGTTGGGGCTTAGCGAATGACCTCGAGCGTCGTGCGCAATTCACCCGCTTGTTCGCCGCCGCACGTGGCGTAGTACGATACGGAAACGACGTACGATCCTGGATCCACCAAGTTGCCGTTGGAGCGGCCGTCCCACTGAAGCGGTTGGCCGTTGTTTTCAAAAAGCAAGGCTCCCCAGCGGTTGTAGACCTGGATGTGGTATTCGTCGAGCATCGTCAACACGTTGGTGTCTTCGTGGCCAGGCACGAACGGAATGAAGCGGTCGTTGTTGCCGTTGTTGTCCGGAGTGATTACGTTGGGCAACACCAATTCGCTCAAATCGAGCACTTCAGCGTTGGAGTCCACTTCAGCGGCTTGCTTCACGGTCGTGGTGCAGCCGTTTTCGAGGAATTCCACCTGCAAGGTGTAGAGGCCGGCTTCCGCAAAGACAGGTTCTTGATCCGTGGAGACCACGTCGCCGGTGGCGGCGTTCATCCACGTATACATGCCGGTGTATTCCTGAGGGAACACGTCCATCCCGACCATCGAAACAGCTTGGACGTTGCAATCCAAGGTGCCGTCGACGTAGCCCAACGTCACTTCAGGAGCTTCGGTGTCTTCGGCAATCACAACGGCGTCGGAGGTCGTGCACCCGTTCTCAATGTTGGTCACCGTCAACGTGTACGTTCCGCCAGCAGAAGCGTAGGCATTGATCACGTCTGAGGGGCCATCGAAGGCGCCCTCCTCCGTGGTCCATTGCACCGCAGCGGCGGGGTCGTCTGTGGTCGCGCCCAACAATTCCAAGGTGGGGTTGGCGCATGTGATGGTGCCAGGCAAGCCGGCGCTGGCGTCAAAACGAGCCGTGTCGACGGTCACTTGCATGCTGAACTGATCTTCGCACTGGAGGCTGCTCGTTCCGGGGTAGGTCACTTGAAGCTTCAACGTTCCAGGTGAAGTCATGTCGTACGTCACATCTTCGCTGACGAGGCTGTTGTTCACAAACCATGCGTACTCCACGTACGCGCCAAACGAAGTGGAAGCTTCGCAAGCCAACACGAGGTCGTTCCGGCAATTCAAGGCGTCGCCTTCGCTGACCAACTCCACCGTCACTTCTTCCACAAGGACTTCCACCTCGTCGGTGATCTCCAGCCCGCATTGGTTGGTGTACGTCACGCTCAAGGTGTTGCTCATCACGCCGGTGTACATCGGCGCTTGAAGCGTGGGGTCGCTTACCGCGTTGTTGGGTGACCACAGGTATTCCGTCACGTCCAAACCGCCAGCCACCAGCTGCACGGCCGATTCAGGGCAAGCGTAAATTTGGGTATCGGTGCCCGTGGCGTTGCCCGTCACGCACACCCGAGGGATGTTGAACGCGTCGGTGGCGTCCGCGGTGAATCCCCAAGTCACAAATCGCTCCCCTCCAAAGATGTCGTTGATCAAATCAATGCTTCCGATCAGGCGCTCCTCGCAGTCGAGGTGAACGCGCATCTCGGGTCCGGCAGGATCCCAAATCACATCCACCAAGTGATCTTCCCCGTCTTCCAAGTCGCCGTCCCCAACAAACGCCGCCACGGGACCTGCCGTGTTGGTGCCTGGGCTGTTGACGTGCACAGGAGAGCCGTCGTTGATCATGGCGATGTGGTCGCCTTCGAGGTCGCCGTTCTCCGCTTGGTAACGCGTGTCAAACTCCACCCCAAAACTGGTGGCGAAGTCGCTGTACGCGGTGCCGTCCGAATCGGAACCTTCCGCATGGAAGACCAACACCATTCCTTCCGCACCGTGGTCGATGTTTCCGAAATTGAGTTTGGCCTGAATGTGGAAAGGCTGGGTCAAGTCGAGGACTTCGTTGGCCCAAACAGAGCCAGCGTTGCCGTCTGAACCCGACGTCAATTCAACGCAACCGTCGCCCAAAGACACCGCAGTGCCGTTGGCCGAGTAAGTTGACAACTGAGCAGCCGCTGGAACGGTGAGGGTGAGGGCTGCTGCGAGGGATAGGGTAGAAGAGAAGCGCATTTGTGCGACTTTTGATTCATGAAGAGGTACGCGTTGTTTTCCCTTTGGGTTTCGTTTTGGGGCGGTTTTTTTGCGGTTGCCCAAGTAGAGCCGTGCTCCGAAGTGGCTCCGGCTGCGGCGTTTGTCAACCCGTTCGACGTCACACAGTTGCATTTGGCGAGCGTCAACGTGTCCACCACCGAATTTTACGGGTACCCGGTTTGGCGTGTGTTGGACGCAGAAGGCACGCTGTTGGCGGAAGAAACCCTCAATTACTTTGGGTTGGTCGACACCACATGGCACGTGCTCGACGTCTTGGTTCCGTTTGAATTCGACACCGAGTCGCAAGATGTGTTGCTTGAACTCACGTGGAGTTCATTCGAAGGTCTGGACACCTGCGTATTCGCCTACGAGTTGTCGCCATGGCAACCGACTCCAAACCCTGAGGCCGAGTGCTTGTCATTGGACGTTCATCCCTGGGGCTCCTCGACGCCTGGAGCGGGCTTCCAATTCACGCTGATTCATCAAGAATCAGGAGAAGTGGTCGAATCCTTCGACGTGGTGGCCGACGCAACCGGGGTGTACCCCTACACAGACACTGCCTCGTGGTGCCTTGATTTGGAGGCCTGCTACGTTCTGGAGTGGGAGCCCGTGGAGGGTCAGGCGGGGGATCTGCCGCTCTATCTGGGCTTCTCGCCAGGGGATTGGGGCACGGCGTGGTTCGACTACCTCACTTTGATCGTCGGGCCTGAGGGAGCAGGCAGTGCGTTGTTGGACGCGTACGAACCTGGATGCGACACCACAACAACGGTCGACGTTGTCCATCCCGTGAGGGGCGTTCTTTCAGCATGGGGGGGAGCCAACCCTACGTCTTTGAATGTGCCTGCTCCAGAGGCGTGGCGCGGTGCGGAGGTGATGGGAATGCAAGGGCAGATCTTGGGGCACATCTCCAGCAACGGAAGCTGGCCGCTCAGTGCCAGCGGGTGGGTCATCGTTCGGACCATGAGGGACGGGGTGCCCCTCGTCGCGCGGGTGTTTGTCGCCCGAGACTGAGTTCAGAAAATCAGATCTGGATGGAGATCTTCAGGTTGACGCGGCGCCCCGTCAAGAAATTGGGCACAGCGTAATAGCGTCCGTTCACGTCCTGAATCCAATTGTGGTTGATCGTGTTGTTGATGCCGAGCAGGTTGAACACTTCCAGTGAAAAGAGGCCGTTGCGTTTGTCGTCGTTGCTGAACATCACTCGAGAGAATCCCACATCCACCCGGCGGTAGGCTGGGGTGCGAAGAACGTCTTCGTACCGGTTGTAGGATGGCGGTCCGTACGGGAGGCCTGACCCATAAAACAAGCTTAAAAGGACTTTGTAGTCCGGATTACGCGGCATTTCATCCTGGAAGAGCAAGCTGAGGCTGAAGCGCTGGTCGGCGGGTCTGGGAATCATCCCGGGGTAAAAGGTGACCGTGTCGGAGATGGTGGCAAAGGAACCCGTATGGTAGCCCGGAATCACTCGGTATCCGTCGGCGTTGTAGTATTCCTCGTAACTGTCGTCGATGAGATCTTCTTCCGTTTGAAGGCCGGACATGCGCAACCAGCTTTGGATGCCAGGGATGAACTCCCCGTTGACCATCACATCCAATCCTGTCGCGTAGCCTGAACTGTTGTTCGTGGCGTAGTAGCGCTGCCGGACGTTTTCAATCTCATACGGGATGAGGTTGGAGAGGTCCTTGTAGTACAGTTCGCCAACGAGCTTAAAGGGGCGCCCTTTCGATTCGAATTGGTGGTCCACGCCGGCCACGGCGTGCAAAGCCCGCTGTGGTGCCACGTCGTCGCGCACCTCGCCGTCCAACCCGCGCATTTCACGGTAAAACGGAGGCTGGTAATAGTACCCGCCGGAGACGCGGTAAGACGTGAGGGGGCGCTCCCGAGGCGTGAAAGAGGCGTGCGCGCGCGGGCCGCCCACCAAGTGGGTGTTGCGCTGAAGGGCCCACGGATCGGGGAGGACGGACCAGCGGTGGGCGCGCATGCCGAGGTTGATGTCCACATCGCCGGCTTGCGTCGCCCACCGCCAGGTGTCCTGGACGAAGGCGGTGCTCCGGTTGGCCGTGACGACGTTGGTCGCCTGCACGAAGTAGGGAAGCTCGATGAATTGGTCGGGGCGGCCTCCGGGGTCGTTGTAGCCGAGGTTGTCGGCAGGGTGTGGGGCAAAGAAGCCTGCGCTGTCGACCACGTTCCATTCGGAAACGACGTCGTCGAAGGATTCGAAGCGGTGCTTCAGGCCCCATTCGATTTGGTGGTCGCCGACCAGGACGTTCCCCTTGACGGCGGAACTCAGCACGCGGGCGAAAAGCGTGTTGCGCCCGTGCTGCAAGAAACCACCCACGCCAAAGGTGTCGCCTTCGTCGAAGGAGTCGCTGCCTGGATCGCGTTCGAGTTCGTTGAGGAAGTACTGCCCCAGCACGTCGAACGACTCGCGTTCGGCGGTCTGGAAGATGGAATTGATCCAACGGATTCTGGACGTTTCTGTGCTCCGCTCGAATGCCAAGGCACCAAATCCCGTCTCGTACCCGGACTGCTCTTGGCCGTCGTAGTAAACCGTGAGGCGGGCGGCTTGGTTGATGGTGCCGATGTTGGTCTCGCGCGTGTCGGGAAAAAAGAGGTAGTCGTTCTTGCCGTACACACCAAGCGCTTGAATTTCCCAAGGCCCGTATCCGTCGGGATCCCACGTGAGGTAGGTTTGGGCGTCGAGGTAGGTGGGGGCGTATTCCCCGCGCTCGTCCAGCGTGGACAGGATGTAGCTGTTGTTGCGGTAGCGCATCCCTACATTGAGACGGACCGGGCCCAACACGTGGTCGTGCTGCACTTGGGCGCCCAAAGCGCTGGCCGTGGCTCGGGTGGCGGCTTCCGTGGGTTTGCGGTAGTGGATGTCAAGGACTGAGCTGAGTTTGTCCCCGTATTTCGCCTCGAACCCACCTGCACTGAATTCGATGCGGTCCACCATGTCGGGGTTGGCGAAGGAGAGCCCTTCTTGTTGTCCTGAGCGCACCAAGAAGGGACGGTACACCTCGATGTCATTGACGTAGACAAGGTTCTCGTCGAACGACCCGCCGCGCACGTTGTAGGCGCTGCTGAGCTCAGAGGTGAAATTCACAGGGGCTTGAAGCAGAGCGTCTTCGATGGTTCCGCGAGGGGTTGGAATTTTGTTGGCCAACCGCGGATCAATGCGCTGAACCGTGACGTCGCCTGGACCGTCTCCGACCACCTCCGCTTCGTCCAAGTTTGTTCCTGGCGCGAGTCGAAAGCGCTTGGTTTGCGACGCGCCGCGGAAGGTGATGGTGGCCGTTTCCGATGTGTGACCGACGAACGAGGCCCGAACGGTCCAAGGTCCTGGGGACGGAAAGGTGATGGTGTATTCGCCGTCGCCGTTGGTGGTCACGCCGAGCCGGATGTTTTCCTGAACCAACACAGCAGCCCCGGGAAGCATTTGGCCTCGCGTGTCGGAAACGGTGCCGGAAAGGGTGTACTCGGTTTGGCCCCATCCAACAAGGGCGAAGCACAAGCCTAAGAAGGCGACGAGTTCACTCCGCCAGGTCATTGCCGCTTCAATTCGCCTGCTTTGAGGGCTTGGAGGAATTTGGCCCAGGCCACAGGGTTCAACAAGTTGACAGGGGGAGCTTGTCCGGCATACCCCGCTTGGAGGGCTTGAGCTGAAAGCACGTCCGTAGAAGTGCTTTGGCCATCTCGGCCGACCTCAATGAGCCGGTCGTACATGTCGATGGGGTCCATGTTGGATTCCCACCCTGGATCGAGCCCGTTGTTGGGGAGGCCAAGGGCGAGGAATTCTTGCTTGAACCGCTCCTTTGTAGGCCAAGGGTACACGAAGGCATCCGCCATGTTGACGGTGTCTCGGCCCATGGGTTGGACCAAATTGACCCGACCCAATTCGCTTCCTACGGGAATGATGGCTCGATGTGTGACGTATCCGACGCTCGAAAACTCCAGCGTATCACCTTCAAGGGCAGGCAGGCTGAAAAAACCGCGCACGTCCGTCATGGTGCCGCGTCGGTCACGCGACCGAAACACCGTGCAATAGGGAAGGGGAGAAAGCGAGTCGCCCGTCACGACCAACCCGCTGACCTGGACGACCTGAGGGGCTTCCGGTTGGGTTTGGGCTTTCGCATTGGTGGTGGCAATCAAGGCCAACCCAACCCAAGCAAGCGTCAACGTGATGCGTCGTTTCATGAAGCGATGAAGGTACAACGCATCAGACGCCCTCTTCTTGTGCTGTCTTGAATTCGCTGGTGAAATGGAAGGTGATTTCAGGAAAATTCTGAATCTCCATGTTGAGCATGAATGCCGATGGCGCGAGGTAGACTTCGAGGCCGTCTTTGTCGCGCACGATGTCTTGCGCTTTGATGCGTCGAAATTCGGAGAGCTTGTCTTCGTTGTCCGACTCGATCCAGCACGCCTTGCTGTAGGGTTTGGCCTGGAATTCGCACTTTGCGCCGTACTCGTGTTCAAGACGGTATTGAATGACCTCGAACTGAAGTTCACCCACCGTCCCGACGATTTTCCGGTTGCCGGCTTCCCGAATGAAAAGCTGCGCGACGCCCTCGTCAGTGAGCTGTTGGATGCCCTTCTCGAGCTGCTTGCTCTTCATGGGGTCTTTGTTGACGAGCTCCTTGAAAATCTCAGGAGAGAAACTGGGGATGCCGCGGAATTGCAAGTCTTCGCCTTCGGTCAAGGTGTCGCCAATCTTGAAGTTTCCGGTGTCGTACAGGCCCACCACGTCTCCGGGCCACGCTTGCTCCACCACGCTTTTCTCTTGGGCCAAGAAGCTCGCGGGGTTGGCAAATTTGAGCTTCTTCTCCAGCCGCGTGTGCTGGTAAAAGGTGTTGCGCTCGAAGCTTCCGGAGCACACGCGCAGGAACGCGATGCGGTCGCGGTGCTTGGGGTCAATGTTCGCGTGGATCTTGAAGATGAACCCCGTGAACTTGGCCTCGTTGGGGGCGACCATGCGGGTGGAGGTTTCACGCGGTTTGGGGTTGGGGGCGATGTCGACAAACGTGTCCAACATCTCTTGCACCCCAAAATTGTTGACCGCACTTCCGAAGAACACCGGCGCCATTTTGCCTTCGAGGTAGGGTTTGGCATCCCAAGCGTCGTACACCCCTTCAATCAGTTCAACATCCTCGCGCAGTTGTTCAGCGTGGTTCCCCACCAAGTCGTCCAGCTGGCTGTCGTCCAATGAGTCGATGGCAACCACGTCTTTGGCGACCTTGGTTTTGTCTGCCTGAAACAGGCGAAGGCTCTTGTTGTACAGGTTGTACACGCCTTGGAAAGTGTGGCCTTGTGAAATGGGCCAGGAAAGGGGGCGAACTTGAATGTCGAGCTTGGCTTCAACCTCGTCCAACAAGTCGGTCGGGTCGCGGCCCTCGAGGTCCATCTTGTTGATGAACACGATCACAGGGGTGTTGCGCATGCGGCACACCTCCATTAGTCTTTCCGTTTGGGGCTCGACGCCTTTCACGCAATCAATCACGAGAATGACGCTGTCCACGGCCGTCAGCGTTCGGTAGGTGTCCTCCGCAAAATCTTTGTGGCCCGGCGTGTCGAGCAGGTTGATCAGAAGGTCCTTGTAGTGGAACGCCATGACCGAGGTGGCCACGGAGATGCCGCGTTGCCGCTCGATCTCCATGAAATCCGAGGCAGCTGTCTTGGTGATCTTGTTGTTCTTCACCGCGCCCGCCGTTTGGATGGCCCCGCCAAACAGCAGAAACTTTTCCGTCAAGGTCGTCTTTCCGGCGTCAGGGTGGGAAATGATGGCGAACGTGCGTCGACGTTCGATTTGCTGTTGGATCGCGGCACTCATGGGGAGGCCAAAATTACGCCTTCCGTCTTGACTCCACGACCCCACCAATCAATTCCTCCCACGCGGGAATCAAATGCCCGGGACGGCACCGTTCGGCGTACAGGCGGCCATGCTCGGTACGAGCGTTCAGGACTCCCGGTTCCTCGCTCATCATCGAACGGACCGCCGCGGCCAAGGCCTCGGGGTTTCGAGGTGAACAAAGCAGCCCGCGCCCCTCCGCCAACAGTTCGGACGTCCCGCCCGCATCCGTTCCAAGCACGGGCACTTTCCGGGCCATTGCCTCGAGCGTCACCGTTCCGATGGTCTCGGCGTGGCTCGTCATTCCAAACGCATCAAGCGCGTCGTACACCGGCAGCACGTCTTCCCGTGCCGCCAGGAAATGAACGCGCTCCGCCACCCCGAGGTCGTGAGAAAGCGCTTCAAGCGCCGCGCGTTCGTCGATGCCGTTGTTCACCGTGTTGTTCCCCACAAACAGCCAATGCACATGTTTCGGCAGCATGGCCAGCGCGCGCACGGCGGTTTGCTGGCCCTTGCCAGGGTCCAAACGCCCCACCGTCCCCACCAGCAAGGTGTCGTCGGAAAGGTGAAGGCCGAGCGCGGTTTGGGCTTGGTGGCGATCGAGAGAAGGGGTGGTGAACCAGCGGTCGTCCAAAGGCAGGGGCAACACGTGGCATTGGTCAGCCTCCAGCGGCGTTCGCTCCAAGCACTCGCGACGCAAGTGCTCAAGGCCACACACCCAAGCGTCCACTCGACGGTATCGCCGAACATGCCAGGGCGCGTTTTTTGCGCTTGGGATTTGCATGGCCTGCTGCATGATCAGGGCGGCGCCCAGGGCCTGCGATGCGTGTCCCGCAAAGGCCAAATCCGCGCGATCCCGAATCCAAAGGACATCGAACGATTTTCCACGTGCCCACCGGTTGGCAGTCCCTCGGTTGAGGTGCCTGGAGAACGGTGGAGTGGGGTGCATGTCGAGCCCTTCATTCAACCCGTTCATCCACGTGCCAGAACCCTCAGGAGCCACCACCTCCACGTGGTGTCCAGCATCGCGCATCCACCTCGCCAAGACCAACAGGTTGCGCTCAAGACCTCCCCAACCTTTGGAGGAGGTGAAAAAGCATATGTTGTTCTTGTACAAAGTGTTGCGATGTTGTTTAGTTCATCGACGGTCGGGGCGTATGGTCAGTTCACTCACCACCCCACGACCTCGGCTTTCGACCGCGAAGAGCACGGCGTCCGCCACGTATTCAGGTTCCATGCCTTCGTCAAATTGAGGGCGGTAATTGGCACGCAATTCGTCGTTGGTTGTGCGGTCGATGAAGGGGGTGTTGACGGCCCCGGGGTTGAGGGTTGTCACGGCGAGGTCGTTCCGAAATTCCGTGCGGAGCGATTCGGACAAGGCCAGTACAGCGTGCTTGGTGGCGCAGTAGACTCCGCTGTTGGGGAACACCTGCCGAGCGGCAAGGGATCCGATGTTGATGACGTGGCCTTTCGCTTTGAGCAACTCTGGCAAGGCGGCGTGCAGCGTAGACAGCACACCGGTGACGTTGACGTCAATCATGGCGTGCCATTCTTCCAGTGGCGCTTCCGTCAGCGGATTGAAGTAGCCAATTCCGGCGTTGGGGATGACGACGTCCATGCCGCCCCAGGCTTCGGTCATGGCTCGGGCGCAGGCCGACACGCTGGCCGGATCGGTGACGTCGCATTCGTGCGGCAGGATTTCGCCAGGAAGATCCGCCGCTTGCGCGGCCAGGGAGTGGAGTTTGTCCGTGCTCCGCGCTGCAGCCCAAACCTTGTGACCCGCGCCCGCCAATTTCAGGGCGCAGGCTTGTCCGATGCCGCTCGAGGCGCCGGTGATCCAGATTCGAAGGGGTGTGTTCATGGGGTGGGGGAAAGGGGCAAAAGTTGAATGGACCCGATTACGGCACCTGCTTCCGTCAACAGGTAGCGTCCCGGAGGGAGTTGGGGCGCGACAGCCAAGTTTTGGGCAGAAGTCATCACCGTCCGGCCTGCCGCGTCGACCCACGTGCATGGCGTGCATTGAAGTTCATCAGGCAAGGGATGTCCGGGTTTCAGGGAGACAGTCCCCAAGGCGAGCGGTTCTCGGGAGGGGCGTGGATTGGAGAGGTGGGATTGGGCGCATGCGCTGTTGGCCCATTGGCCGAGCAAGTCGTGAAGCCCGTTTTCCACAGCGTACCACCCGTGTTCGCCGAACGAGGGAGAGGGGTTCATGCCGGTGATCAGGTAGGCAAAGCGCCATCCGCAACCGTCCGGTCCGACCACGTGGTATGCGCCGGAAATCAAGCCATAGGCTTCGCCGGGGTGGCCGAATGCGCTGGCGGTTTGGCCTGGAGCAGGGTAGGATTCGGATTCAAACGCATCAAGGTGGAGGCCGTGCGCCCATGCTTCAAACAGCCCGCCGTAGGTGTTGCCGTTGGCACCGTCGAAGGACCAGGCTTCGTTGCGCAATTGACTCACAGCAGGAGCCGGAAGGAGTTGGGAGGTGGTGCTTCCAGAAGCCAAAAGGGTCCATTCCGACACGAGCTTGAGCAAATCCGGGGCGCTGCACCGCAGGCCGCCTTGAGGGGCAAAACGCGCGGCATTGGTTCCCGGGAGGTAGCCTGCCATGTTGGGCGCGGGCGGCCATTCCCCGGCGTAGTTGTCGGCCTGCGGGGTCCAACTGTCCACGAACCGGTACAGCACCGCCACGTCGTCGATGTCTTCGAGGTCGAGGATGTCAAAGCTGGCATTCATGGCGAGTGGCGCGAAGACTTCGTCCCGCATCCACACATCGAACCGAACCCCTGTTGCGGCTTCCATGACCGTCCCGAGCAAGCCAAAGTTGATGTTGGCGTACGAAAAACTTGCTCCAGGGGCACTGCTCCACATGTCGCTCGTGTAATGGGTGCCGCCGGGGCTCAAAACGGAAGAAATCGGAGTCACGTCAGCACCGGTTGCGGCGTCGTAGGTCGCGGCCAAAAATGGGTTGTATCCCGTGCCGTCCCGCAACCCTGAGGTGTGCGTGAGCAACATGCGCGGAGTGATGGCCACCCCCGGAAATCCGGGGTGTTCAATGAGGTTTGATTGGGCGTTTGTAAGGAGGTCGTTCACGTCTTGGTCCAAGTCGATTTGGCCGTTGGTCCAAAGCTTGAAGAACCCCAAGGCCACGGCTGCCTTGCTGATGGAGGCCACGCGAAAGACCGTTTGGGTTTCCACAAGGAGGTTGCGTTCGACGTCCCTCAGACCACCCACCCACGTTGTGGGACTTCCTTGGTCTGGAGCAGCGGAAACGCAGTAGCCCAAAACCCCATGCTCAGCGGCCCAGTCCTCCATCGGGGATTGAGCGTGCAACGCCACAGACATCCATGTTCCAAGGAGGAGGGTTGCGCCGAGGCGTTGGGGAAAGAGCGGGCCGATCATGACTTCGTTCAAGGATTGGATTCCCATTGGGCGAGGCCGATCACGCGGTCGTAGCCGTCCCAGTCCTCGTAGTGGACCACGAGGGTGTAGAGGTTGTTGGTTTGAAAGTGGGACCCTTCGAGGTCCGCAAGTGCACCGGGTTCGCCGTCCGCCGAGTCCGTTTCGCGCACCACGTAGTGGTAGTTGTAGTAGCCCTGCTTGAGCAAGTGACGGTGGGTGTACACGCCTTGTGCTTGGTCAAAATCGAGTTGAAACTCGGGCAGGCAGCGGTGCTGGCTGAAGGCACCAACGAGGTAGATGTCGCGGTCCACGAGGGGGTGTTTCGTGTCCAAACGCCAATGCACCCACACGTAATCGCTTCCCGTGTACGGGTCGAGGCGGTCGTTGTGGGTGACCATCGCGCCGTGAATGTCCTCACCTCCGCCGAAATAATCGAACGTGCGACGCTCGTCGAGGTCGAGGTAGAAGTAGAAATGGTCGGCCCGTTCTTCGAGGCGAGCGACTCCCCGTGCCGTGAATTCGAGTCCCTTCAGGTCGGCGAACCGGTGGGTGTTTCCCCCTTCGAAGACGTACCCGGCGCGTTGGAAGTCGAGTTCGCCGCCTTTGACGAACCGGGGCTCGAGGCCCGCTACGGCGCGGTCCCAGCGCCAGTTGGGCACGACGCTCACGTGCAGGCGGTCGTAGGGGTCCGACAGGCTGTATCCCTCTTCAAACAGGGAGAAATGAACCTCCTGGTGGGTGCGCCGAAGGGCAAGGTCGTTCGGTTCGCCGGTTTGGGCCTCCACCCGGCACAGGTCTTCGAACACCACGAACCGCCGGGTCGCGACGACGCGTTCCGGCTCGTACGGGTTGAATACTTCCAGCAGGTAATTCCCGCTCCGCGTCCACTGCAGGTCTTCGTTGGGCAGCCACAGGGAGTGGTGCGTGAAATCGACTTTGGTCCCAAAGCTCGCCTCGTCGTCTTCCATCGGCGTGCTGTAAAAGCCGCGCGTGTACTCGCTGGGTTGGAGGTCCGAGGGCATCCAGTGCCGGTCGCAGTGGACGATGCGGACTTCCCAGGGCGTGTAGTTCCCCGACAGGTCGTCAAACCGCAGTTCCAACAGGCCGCGGTCGACTTCGCCGTTCAGCGGGACGACCGGAGGGGCGAGCGGCTGCCCGGTCGGGTGGAACAGGACCGTAGCGAGGTCGGGCTGGTCGGGCGGGAGAGGGGGGAAGGCTGGGGTTTGGGCTTGCGCGAGAGGAATCGCCGCCCCAAGGGCAGCGAGGGCCAAGATGAAGTGCGTGGAGAGGCGCGCGAAGGTCATGCCCCAAAGTTCGTCGGAAATCCTTTCACCTTTTCCCTTTGCGACCGTGGACAAATCTGGTGACGGTTTGGGCCGTTCATTTGAATTGTGGGGGCTACCTTTGCGCCCCGAAAACCGTTGGACATGTCCAAGACTTTGCGAATCAAAAAGGGGGTCGACATCCGATTGACCGGTGAGCCGGCCCTGACCTGTGGCGATGCGCCACGCCCCAAGGTGGTTGCAGTGCAGCCCACCGACTTTCCTGGATTGACGCCTAAGCTGGCTGTCAAGGAGGGAACCCAAGTGCAGGCCGGCGAGGCGCTGTTTTACGACAAAACCTACACTTCGGTGATGTTCGTAAGCCCGGTTTCGGGCATGGTGAAGGAGGTGGTTCGCGGCGCCAAGCGTCGCATTCTCGCCGTCGTCGTCGAAGCCGACGGCACCGACAACGCCAAGGACTTTGGAGCTTGGAACGGCGGTGACCGCGACGCGTTGGTGGCCCACATGGCCGCTGGCGGGGCGTTCGCCACGATGCGCCAGCGCCCCTTCGACGTGTTGGCCAACCCGGCCGACACTCCGCGCGCCATTTACGTGAGCGGCTTTGACTCAGCACCCCTTGCTGTCGACACCGGCGTGGCCACGGAAGGCCGCATGGACGACCTGCAGCGCGGCATCGATGCCCTCGGCGTGTTGGCCGGACAGGGCGGCGTTCACGTCGGCACCCGTGCCGGCGACAACACGTTGTCTGGCCTCAACGGTTGCACGACCACTGCGTTCAACGGACCGCACCCCGCCGGTAACGTCGGCGTGCAAATCCACCACACCGCTCCCATCAACAAAGGAGAGGTGATTTGGACGATGGGCCTTCAGGACGTCATCAACCTGGGCGCGTTCTTGCGCACCGGACACTACGCCGCAGACCGCGTGGTGGCGCTCGGCGGTTCAGAGATGAACGACCCACGCCACATCCGCACCGTCGCCGGCATCAAGCTCAGCGACCTCGGCGTTCAGGCGAACGCCGGCGCCCGCGTCATCAGCGGCAGCGTGCTCACGGGGACGAGCACAGGAGAGGAGGGTTACCTCGGAGGGTTTGCCACGCAAGTGGTGGCCTTGCCGGAAGGCCACGATCCCAAGTTCTTGTTGACGGAAGGCTGGCTCAGCCCAGGCCTCAACAAGTTCTCGATGAGCCGTGCGTACCCCACGTGGCTCATGCCCAAGAGCAAGCAATACACACTGGACACCAACCAAAACGGCGAAGACCGTGCTTTCGTGGTCAGCGGCCAATACGAGGCGGTGTTCCCGTTTGACATTTTCCCCGTGCATCTCGTCAAGAGCATCATGGTGAACGACATCGACGCCATGGAGAAGCTCGGCATCTACGAGGTGGCTCCCGAGGATTTCGCCTTGTGCGAATTCGTGTGCACGTCGAAGATTCCTGTGCAATCCATCGTCCGCGACGGGTTGGACGCCCTCAAAGTCGAACTCGGTTGATCCCCTGAACGACGCAAGAAAGAAGAACAGAGCAAGATGAAAGCCATTCACAACCTCATTCAATCGATCAAGCCTCACTTCGAGGAAGGCGGCAAGCTGTCGCGTTTCTGGGTGGTGTTCGATTCGTTGGAAACGTTTGCCTTCACGCCCGGTCACGTGACGCACTCCGGTGCCCACATCCGGGACGGCATTGACTTGAAGCGCACCATGTTCTTGGTCATTGTGGCCATGGTTCCCTGCCTGCTTTTTGGCATGTGGAACATCGGGCACCAATACCACCTGAGCTTGGGCCAAACCTCCGACCTTCTCGCCAACGTCCTCGTCGGCGCATGGAAGGTCATCCCGCTCATCGTTGTCAGCTACGGCGTGGGCCTCGGGATTGAATTCATTTTTGCAGGCATGCGCGGGCACAGCATCAACGAGGGGTACCTCGTGTCGGGCATGTTGATTCCGCTCATCATGCCGGTGGACGTGCCGCTTTGGATGGTGGCCTTGGCCGTGGCCTTCGCGGTCGTGGTGGCCAAGGAAGTCTTCGGCGGCACGGGCATGAACATCCTGAACGTGGCCCTCACGGCGCGCGCGTTCTTGTTCTTCGCTTACCCCAAGCAGCTGAGCGGTGAGATTTGGATCCACGACGTGGCGGCCAGCAAAGCCGGCGGCATGCTCGTGGACGGCTACACCGGCGCGACAGCCTTGGGCCACCTCGCAGGCACCGTCGGCACGGCTGCGGACCAGGCGAGCGCAGCGACGATGTCGTTGTTCGCGGACGGGGGCATGTTCTCGCTCAGCAACTGTTTCTTGGGCTTGATCCCAGGCTCGGTGGGAGAGACGTCCGCTCTGGCGTGTTTGATCGGAGCTGCGGTCCTCATCTGGACGGGCATCGGCAGCTGGCGCGTCATCGCGTCGTTCCTCGCGGGCGGCCTCGTGATGGGCTTCTTGTTCAACCTCATCGGCGCCAACGCCTACATGACCATCAGCCCGATTCACCAAGTGGTGATGGGCGGGTTTATGTTTGGCATGGTGTTCATGGCCACCGACCCGGTCAGTGCGGCCCAAACCGACACGGGCAAGCTCTGGTACGGCTTCTTCGGCGGCCTGTTCAGCATCATGATTCGGGTGTTCAACCCAGCTTACCCAGAAGGCGTCATGATGGCCATCCTGTTCATGAACGTGATGGCTCCCCTCATTGACCACTACGTGATCGAAGCCAACATCAAGCGCCGTGAAAAGCGCCTGACCGCGGCGACGGCCTAATTCACTGAAACGAACGACCTGAAGACAACTCTCATGGCGATCAACAAAAACGGAACCGGCTACACCTTTGGCTTTGCCATTGTGATGGTGGTGGTGGTGGGGACGGCCCTCGCGGCCACGGCGATCTCGCTGAAGCCTCTCCAACAAGCCAACGCGGCCGACAAAAAGATGATGGACATCCTCGGTGCCATCAAAGTGGATGCGCAGCGCGACAACGCGAAGCAGCTCTTTGCCGAGTACGTCACGACGCGCGTGGCCATCGACGCAAGCGGCCAAGTAGTCAATACAAAAACGGACGCCATGAATGAGGAATCACTCAAAGACGCGACCGACCCCTTCAACATCGACATCAAGAAGGACTACCGCTCGCACAAGCCCGCGAAGGGAGACCTCGCTTGGGGCAACGCGGACGACTTGAACTTCCCCGTCTTCGAATGCCAAAAAGAGGGCCAGACCTACTACGTCGTACCGATGGTGGGATCCGGATTGTGGGGTCCGATTTGGGGGTACGTGGCGCTTGAGGGCGACATGCAGACCATCTACGGAGCCAAGTTTGACCACAAGACGGAAACGCCGGGTCTCGGTGCCGAAATCAAGGAGGATTTCTTCACGGTTAAGTTCGAGGGCAAGACCCTCGCGGAAGTGGGGCCGACCTACTTCTCCGTCTTGAAAGGCGGTGCCGTGACCAACGAGCACAGCGTGGACGGCATCACGGGGGGCACCATCACGTCGAAGGGCGTCGATGAG
>JAQCBJ010000082.1 GCA_027621555.1 Bacteroidota bacterium
GCTTTGCGCTGCCTGAAGAGGCGATCATCAAGTGGACCCAGCAGGACAGAAGCCGAACACCCTCAACCCCGATTTGGTCAAGTAGGCTTTACCTCAGTCGAGACCAAAGCTCATCAAAGTTGGACCATGGGCCTGTGTAGATGTCTTCCTTTCTGATTTCTCCGGACAGTGCTCCATCCTTCACAACCAAGGGGTAGACAAATTGAGGCTCTCCTGCATAGTTGATGGGACCAAACTTGGCCGCATAGATGCGCGTTTCACCTCGAATCGAATCCCTCTCAATCAAAGCATCTGGCCCAGTGTATTTTAGGTAATTCTGTATTTGCTTCGAATCAGCCAGCCGGGCCAGGGCAGCACGATCAGATTGAACCCAATTCCAGTTGACGTCTTCATCTTGACCCACGTGAAAGGCTGCAAATCCCATGGAGTCTCCCGCATTGACCACTCCTTGCCAAATCCAAGAATTGAAAGCGGTTGGCACGGCGCGAACCGTGCAGGCGGCCGGAAGCTCAGAGGATTTCATGGCCTTAAGTGCCATGGATTTGGACGTCAAAGGCCAAGCCAAGAAAACAGCGAAAGCCCCCACGGAAGTCAAACCAATCCGACCCCAATTCTGAGGTCGATTGAAGGTGCTCCACAACCACGGCAAAACGAGAACCAATGTTGCCATGGGATGAAATACATGCACGACATCCCATGCGACAAGGTCTGTAGAAAAGGGGAATCCGATTTGAGTTCCGTACGTGGTCAATGCATCGAGCCACGCGTGGGTATGGATGGCTGCAAATGTCGCCAACCAATCTCGTGAGGTCATCCCACGTTTGCCCCATTTGCCTCGGCTCCATCCGATGCCTGCTGTTGCCAAAACCGCAAACACGGCAGAATGGGACCAGCTTCGATGGTTCACCAACGCATCCACAGAATTCATACCCAACCCCAACAAGACATCAGCATCGACGAGCATGCCCAAAGCCACTCCCCAAAGAAGATCCCCTTTGGTTGTTGCCTCTCCCTTTGCTACAGCGTAGGTAGAGGCTCCAAAAACTGCTTGGCTTAAAATGTCCATCTGAGGTCTTCTCCTTTACGAAAATACCGTAGTCAAGGGCGCTTGGACAAAAGCCATCGCCCATTCCAAACAGAATCTGCTACCTCAAAGGTTGGATTGGTCCAAACACTTGGACCATTCGCGTCACAACTTTGACCAAAGAAACCCAGCACAAGCAAGACATCACTCGTGCCCACTGCGCCATCTCCATCCAAATCAGCCTCTCCACAATCCTGTTCGCAGCCAAAAGTCGAAAGCAAATTCAAAACATCTCCCACTTCCACGGTTCCACTGCCGTCCAGATCACCAGGGCATACGGCCCACGCCAGATGTGAAAACGACAAAAAGCAGAGCAAGCTGAATAAGTGATTCCTCATGGGAGCTAGGAGGACTTCTTCGAATACCGAACAGTTGTGATTCATGGTATGAAGACGATGCAATGTTTAAAAGGTTTAATTTCAAGTGGAGCCGGGGGTAATGTGCACCCCCTCGAGAGGCCCAGCAATCACTGGGCATTGAGGGCCATGAGCATTCTTGGCACCTCGTCAGGCACCTCGTACTCTTCGACTTTGGCGCGACCCATACAAGCCAACGAGAAGGGGTGTCATTCAATTTCACTTTGAGTCCATGCCCACACAGCTTTTTGCTTTTCCGACGTGAAATTGGGACTCACGAACTCCATGGGAAGCCCTCCTCCTTGCATGCTGGGGTTCCCATAAACCCCTATTTGAGAATAGAATTTACCGTTCTCAATTTCTTCTGAAAGTGCACAGTGTAGATGGACTTGAGCCGCATCTTCGAGCGACAACATGCCCAATTGTCGCCAAGCATCTCGATCGATGGCCCCTTCAGGGGCGGACCTGAAAAGTTCCGAATCACCCCAACCGGGATGGAGAGCAACTACCCTTACACCTTCTTCCTTCCATTGCTCTGCCAATTCGAAGGCATAGAGTAATTGTGCCAATTTGGACTGACCGTAGGCGTCCATGTCATTGTATGCACGCCTTTTCCAATGTGGATCAGTGAGATCCACATCTGCTTGATTGGGTTGGCCGGCATACGGCATCGAATCTGCCGCACAACTCGAAACAATCACAACCCGCGAGTTCACTGTAGACTGTAGAATCGGCTTGAGCAATTGGATCAACCGTGCATGTCCCAAGTGGTTGATTGCCATTTGTGCTTCCCAACCCTCCTTGCTTCGCCGACTAGCAGAATTCGTGTCCGGTGCCCCAGGAGCGCTAATTCCTGCATTGCAAATCAACACGTCGAGTGCTGAGTATTCAGAAAGAAATGCCTTCGAAAACTGATTGATGGAATCGGAATCCAACAAATCCAACTCCATGAACCGGGCTCCTATTTCGTTGGCCATTGATGCCCCTTTCATCCTGCTTCTCCCCGCCAAAATCAAATGGGCGCCCTGAGAAGCCAATTGTTTGGCTGCGGCGAAACCAATACCCGCATAGCCTCCTGTGATCAAAATCGTTTTGCCTGTTAAATCCTTCGCAAGTAGAGCTTGCGAACATTGAATGATGTTCATCGATGAAAATTGTCTGATTAGAGATGAAGCAAATCTCCATTCAACCACTAGGCTACCCTGCACATATTCCTCCCACATTCTTGCCTAAAACTCCTTACACACATCCTTAACGAATAGCCTCTAGCGTCGCAACGCTTACCTTTACACTCATGGATTCCACCCCTGTTTCTTTGTCATCAATCCAAGATACCATTCGAAACAACGGGCATTTAATGCGCAAAAACGAAACAAAGCCCAGCCAAAATCTGGAACCCCTCCTGCTCATCACCGAGCGAACGAGCGGAACAAAAACCCAGATGGTCTACACACCTCTCATTTGCCTAATCGTACAAGGAAAGAAGCAATTGAGCGTAGGCAATTCCTCGCATCATCTAGAATCTGGCCAAGCCATTCTTGTCACTCACGACACACCCATCGTCTCTTACATCATTGAAGCCACGGAAAATTCACCGTATCAAGCAATTGTCTTTCCGCTGGATATAAACATGATGCAGGCCTGTTTGAAAGAACTCTCTTCCACCAGTACAAACTGGAAAAAGGAGGAATCCATGCAACATCCATCTTCAATTGGAAGAATCAGCTGTGATCAAGGATTCATCGATGCCTTTGAGCGCATGATTCTCATTTGCTCCTCAGGAGAAAACCTTTTCCTAAAAGAACATTTCAGAAAAGAGCTCTATCTGCGCATCCTCCTGTCTGACATGGGGCATGCCATTCAACAGCGGTTGTTGGAACACTCGATCAGCGGGAAAATGGCAGCCGTTATTGACTTTATCAAAAGTGAGTTCAATAAAACCATTGACATTCAAGAATTGACTTCCATTTGCTCGATGAGCGCATCAGCACTTCATCGACATTTCAAATCCGTAACGGGCCTCAGCCCCATCCAATACCAAAAGAATCTGCGTTTAATACACGCCAGACAATCTCTCGCCTTGAATCGATCCAGTGTCGCAAGTGTTGCCTTCGAAGTAGGTTACGAAAGCCCAAGTCAATTCAGCCGCGAATACTCGAGGAAATTCGGATTCAACCCGAAGCAAACTCCACCCATGTTCGCAGAGGTGAATTGACGCTGGGCATCGAAGGTTTTTCAGAATCTTCGAGCCCAAGTTCTCAAGCCAGCATTTCCAAATCAGAAAAGGAACTTGGCACCTCAAGTGGTCATTTTTGGCACCTCATTTGGCACCTTCAAGATGCTTCATGATGTTTGAATCCCTTATTTCATGGGATGTGCCTGAATGCCTCAGAAGGCCTGATTCTGCTGCAATTTACGGCACAAAAAAGCCCATGAACACTGGGCTCACGGGCTTCTTTTCCACATTCCTTTCGGTGGACCCAGCAGGACAGAAGCCGAACGCCCTTAACCCCGATTTGGTCAAGTAGGCTTTGCAAACGGGCTGACCTATCCAAGCGTCTTCTCACTATCCAATGGGTACGAGACCACAAGAAAGCAGTACCTTTTCCTCATGCCTTTTCGAGTCATGAGCCATGGCGGGATGATGAGAATCCTAATTACCGCCTGCCTTGTATGCACTTCAATCACAAAGACCGAGGGTCAAATCTTCGAAGACTGGCCCGCCGACTCTATTCTAGTGACCGACCACGTGCTCGGTTACTTAGGCCATGGCGTGAGCTTTTGTGACTTTGATGGAGATGGATTCGATGATCTGACATTGGGTCATTACGACGGTCAAATCTTTGCTTACCAAAGCCAAGGTGACGGCACCTTTCTCCCTTTTGATTTGGGCATTGGAAACACCGCCGGAGAAGTCAAAGCTGTGCTGTGGGTGGACGTCGACGGCGATGGCGACTTGGATCTGTTCGTCACGCAGCGGCTCGCACCCAACAAGCTATGGATCCGAGACCCAGAAGGTATGTTGGCGGAGGTCCCCGATGCCGGAGGACTGGCAGGTGGCTCCAACGAACGAACGTACGGAACATCCTGGGGAGACTTCGACCGAGACGGGGACCTCGACGTGTACTGTTGCAATTTTCACTCGTCCCCTGTCAACACAGAAAGCAATCGACTGTTTCAAAACCTCGGAGGCGTTGATATGGACGTAAGCTTTTCTGACGTTACGGAAGCCGCGGGTGTGGGCAATGCTGTTAAACCGACCTTTCAGAGTTCGTGGATTGACCTCAACAACGACGGCTGGCTTGACCTTCACGTCATCAACGATCGCACGATCTTTTCAGATGCTTTCTACCTCAACCTCCAAGACGGAACCTTTGAGGACATTTCGGTAGAGATTGGACTGGATTTGGGCATTTACTCGATGAGCTCATCGTTTGCTGATTACGACAAAGACTTGGACTGGGACGTGTTCATTTCAAATGGGTCAGTTTCCCAAAACCGGCTTATGAATTGCATGAGCGCTTTGGAGGGAATTGACAACGAGTTGGATTTGGACTACCAGAACGTAGCCAATCAGGCAGGCGTCGTTCTCGATGAACTGGCGTGGGCCGGCTTGTGGATGGACGCGGACAACAACGGTTGGCAAGATCTTCTGATTACAACGGGGACCTCTTTTCCAACAGAATACCCCCAGGTTCTTGACCTCCACCCCGGTTCCCGAACGCATTTGTTCACCGTATTTGACGGTCAACTTCCCTTTAACAATGCGTCTGAGGGATTGGACTACGGGACCGAGTTTGCATTCGCCGCAGCCTATGGAGACGCAGACAACGACGGTGCACTTGATGTCGCCGTACATCGCATGGGTCCCACGGCTCGACTGCTGCACGGCGTTCCCTTTCAAGGAAGATGGCTGCAGGTAGAATTGGTAGGACAAGCCCCAAACACTCGAGGCATTGGCGCCAAAATCATAGCATGGCGTGACGGGCTGCCCGACATGAGAACAATTCAATGCGGCACGCATTATTTGGGGCAGAGCACGTACGTGCAGCATTTTGGGCTGGCCAATGCGGTGCAATGCGACAGCTTGACGGTGGTTTGGCCGTCCGGGCAAGAGCAATCCTTGCAAGACCTGCCGATTAACACGCGAATCCAGGTCGAACAACCTGCTCTTCCATCCACATCCGGCTGCACCTACATTTCAGCTTGCAATTACTCGCCGACGGCTTCGACGGACAACGGCTCTTGTGACTTTTCCTGCTTGTGCCAAGAGGGCGCAGTGTGGTCTGAGGCCTTGCAACTGTGCCTCGCCGAATGCAGCCAAGACCTCACCGGAGACGGGGTCATTGGAACGGATGATTTGATTGCATTCCTCACCTTATTTGGCGAGACTTGTGACGACTGAATCGGTCAACTTTTGATTCCAGCTCTATAGGAAAGAAATTCCGCCGAGAGGAAAGAAAGATCAAGAACAGAGCTACAGATGCCAGCTGCACGGATGTAAAGTCCACTTTGCTTGTGGAGCAGGAGGGAGTTTCTGACCTGCGGTCATTGTTCCCCTC